>JBDTLK010000114.1:0-12000 GCA_039934835.1 Edaphobacterium sp. (SeqCode)
GGAATTGGAAGAGCCAGGACGATTCGATTCGCCATATGGGACCGATGGCGCAGGATTTCAGGGCCGCATTCGGATTGGGCGAGACCGACACAGGGATCAGTACCGTCGATGCCGATGGCGTGGCGCTGGCGGCGATCCAGGGATTGAATCAAAAGCTGCTGCAGAAGGATCGCGAAATCGGGCAGCTTAGGCGCAAGCTACAAGCGATTGAGGCGAAGCTCGGAATGTAAGTGAAAGCGCGGTGAAACGCGGTCAATAGAAATATTCAGCAATCCACTTTGATTTAAGTCTGGCTTAAGTATTCGCCCCTACCTTTGGCAGCGTGCCGGAGAAGTTGCCGGTTCCTTCAAAGTCAGGAGCGACAGATGCAAGCAAGAAACTTCAAGCGCAGCGCGATCGCGATCGCCGTCGCGGGTGCCTTCGCCGTGGGCGCGTTCACTGCTGACCGCGTATCGATGCATTCCGCGCAGGCCGCGAGCCCACCATCCGCCGCGCCCGTGGCTGTTGCCGGCAGCGCGCCGCTGGTCGCGCTGCCCGACTTCAGCGTCCTGGTCGACAAGTACGGCCCGACCGTCGTCAACATCAGCGTCACCGCCGACGGCAGCAAGCGCGTCAGCAGGCAGGGTCGCGGCATGCCCGACATGGACGATCTGCCGCCGCAATTCCGCGGGCTGATTCCGAACATGCCGCAGCCGGGCCCGATGCGCGGCCAGGGCTCGGGCTTCATTGTCGACTCCAGCGGCATCATCATCACCAACGCGCACGTCGTCGCCGACGCCGATGAAGTCACGGTCAAGCTCGTCGACAAGCGCGAATTCACGGCCAAGGTGCTCGGCAGCGACAAGACCACCGACGTCGCGGTGCTCAAGATCGACGCCAAGGACCTGCCGGTGGTGACGATCGGCAACCCTGACGCGACTCGCGTCGGCGAATGGGTGGTCGCCATCGGCACGCCATTCGGACTGGAGAACACCGTCACTTCGGGCATTGTCAGCGCCAAATCGCGCTCGCTGCCGGGCGATTCGTACGTGCCCTTCATCCAGACCGACGCCGCGGTCAATCCCGGCAATTCGGGTGGCCCGCTGTTCAACCTGAAGGGCGAAGTGATCGGCATCAATTCGCAGATCTTCAGCCGCAGCGGCGGCTCGCAGGGCCTCGCGTTCGCGATTCCCATCGACGTGGCGATGCAGGTCAAGGATCAGATCCAGCAGACCGGCAAGGTCTCGCATGGCCGGCTGGGCGTCTCTATCCAGGACGTGAACCAGGCGCTGGCCGATAGCTTCGGGCTCAAGGGCTCGACGGGTGCGCTGGTGGGCTCGGTGCAGAAGGACGGTCCGGCGGCCAAGGCCGGCATCGAACCGGGAGATGTGATCCTGAAGTTCAACGGCAAGGAAATCACCCGCTCGGGCGAGCTCCCGCCGCTGGTCGCCGGCCTCAAGCCCGGTGCCACCGTGACGCTGGAGGTGTGGCGCAAAGGTGCATCCAAGCAGTTGTCGGCGACCGTGGGCACGCTCGAGGACAAGACCGTCGTTGCCGCGGATGACAAGGCCGAGCTGGGCAAGGCGCGCCTCGGCGTCGCGGTCCGGCCGCTGTCGCCGGAAGAAAAGCGCGAAGGCGATTTTGCGAGCGGCGTGGTGGTCGAGAATGTCGCCGGTCCCGCGGCCAAGGCCGGCGTGCGTTCGGGCGATGTCATCGTGTCGATCAACAACACGCCGATAAAGAGCGTCGAGCAGCTCAAGGAACTCGTCGCCAAGGCGGGCAAGACCGCGGCGCTGCTGGTTCAGCGCGAGGACGCGCGGATATTCATTCCGGTGACGCTCGGCTGACCGACTGTTATCTCTCCTGGTTCGCGCTGCTCTCCCCTGACGGCGCGATCCTTCCCGGCGCGGACAGAATGTGGTTCGCGCTTTTTTTTGCCTTCGCCCAAGCCACTGCAAGAAGCCGCTGATGCGCGGATGTCGATTTATAATCGCGCATTCGGCTCGCGCGCCGGCATTCCCGAGGCAAATCCATGAACGTCCCCAAGCCGTACTCAACGACGTTGCTCGCGCTGGCCGCTGTTGCGCTGGCCGGCTGCGCCGGTGTGCCGCCCGACATTGCCAGCCGCGCTCCCGACATCAAGGTCTACGACAACGGCCAGCTCCCGATCTCGCGCTATGACGTCGTCAGGCGCATCTGGGCCGATGCGTGGCGGACCTCGTTCGGGGCGCCGACGTTTCCGACCCGCGACGATGCCGTCGCGGCCCTGCAGAACGAAGCGGCGCGCGCCGGAGCCGATGGACTGATCAACGTGATCTGTCTCGACCAGGGCCGCGCGCGCTGGTACAGCCGGGCCGAACCGGCAATCCTCTGCTATGGCAACGCCATTCGGCTAAGGCCCGCCGAAAGCTGATCGCTGCTCCGCGCGGCTCACGCAAGCGGCGCGCATTCCGCCCTCGGGACCGCCGGGCAGGCTTTGCGCCGGCGACAATCCAAGTCTTCTGATCTGCGCAGGCTTGGCGCCGCCGCGGGCGCACCTGCGCGCGCGTCCCGACCCCGCAAGGGTTCGCCACTTGACATCCAAATGATATTATTATGATATCATTTCAATATCGTCTGCGGCCCCTCCATGCAGACGCCATCGGAGGGAGTGCACCATGGCCCGCAGCGGCGAACCCGAAAGCACACATCAGGAGCGTCCGGTCATCACCTGGAACGGCTTCTTCGCCCTCGCCCTCGGCCTCGCGGCATTGGGCGTTCGCACTCTGGCCGAGGCGATCATCGCCGCACGCCAGAAGAAATCGTGCAGGGCGCGGTGTCGATGGTCGAGATGGCGCTCAACGAGTTGGCGGATAAAAAAGTCGTCGCGCTCGACGACGAGCGCAAGCCGGCGATGGTCAGCAGCCTGATGGCCGTGCTGTGCTCGGAAAGTGATCTCCAGCCGGTGATCAACACCGGCACCCTTTACAGCTGAGCAACCGACCAACTGACCAACTGAGCACCGAGCACCTGAACAAGCGGGTCCTGAATTTATCAACCGACGGGAGGCAAACATGGTCATGCGCGCAAGAAATCCGGGAGTGTGGACCGCCATCGGCGCGGGTGTCGGCATCGTGCTCGGCACGGCGCTGGGCAATACTCCCGTCGGACTCGCGGTGGGCGCGGTGCTGGGCGTGGCGTGGGCGCTATTCTGCGCGCGGCCACGCAAGTCGTCGTTCTGACACGCGACTGCGCTCGTCTGCATCCGCGCGCGCCACGAACAGTGCGCGCTCTTTCAACCATCGCCGATTCGCGGGAGACACCATGCCGATCCTCAGTGCGTTACTGTGCCTTTTCCTGCTCGTCGCCGGCGGCGCGATCCTCGCCCTGACGGCGAATCAGCTCCCGGCGCAGGTGGCCTCGCATTTCGGCGCCGGCGGCGTGGCCAACGGCTTCATGGCACGCTCCGATTATCTGCTGTTCATGCTCGCCATGACCCTTGGCGTCCCGCTGTCAATCGCCCTGTTCACGGTGCTCGTGCCGTGGCTGGTGCCCGCCGACAAATTGCGCATGCCCCATCGGGAGTACTGGCTCGCGCCCGAGCGACGCCAGGCCACGATGGCGGCCCTGGCGACCTCTGGCCTGGGCATGGCGAGCATCGTCGCGGCGTTTCTGATCGCGGTGCATCTGCTCGTCATCGCCGCCAATCGCCAGACCCCGCCGCACCTCGACAGCGCGACACTGTGGACGCTGGTGGGGGCGCTGGTTGTCGCCTCGGTCTTCTGGCAGTTCCTGCGCTGGCGCCGGTTCAAGGTTCCCCGATGACGTCTCCGTCGTTGCCACCACGCGCGGTGCCGCAGCGCATCGACTGAGCGCCGATGGCGGACAAGAAAGCCTTCTTGCTGCGCGTCGACACCGCCGTCTGGGCTGAGCTCGAGCGGCTCGCGCAGGCCGACTTGCGCAGCGTCAACGCGCAGATCGAGTTCCTGCTGCGTGACGCGCTGACTCGACGCGGCATCAAGCCCCGTGACGCGCGGACCAGGACTACAGCCCGTGGCGACCCCGTGGATTGATGCGCTGGCAGCGCAACTGGCCGCCGAGCCGGTGTTCGGCGACTGCGCGCTGCGCGCCGCGACGCGCGCCGACGAAGCGATGCTGTACGCGCTGCATCGCGATGGGCTGCGCGAGTACGTCGCCGCGACCTGGGGCTGGAACGAGCACTGGCAGCAGGCACACTTCGCCGGCCACTTTGCGCCCGCCCGCAACGCGGTCATCGTGCGCGGCTCCGGCGCCGCCGACATCGGCCGCGTCAGCCTGTCACGCCACTGGCGCGGTGTCTTCCTGCGCGACATCGAGCTGGCCGCCACCGAGCGCAATCGCGGACTCGGCAGCGCCATCGTGCGCGCTGTGCTGGCACTGGCGCGCGCCGAGGATCGGCCGGTCGAGTTGTTCGTGCTCAACTGCAACCCGGCACGGCAGCTGTACGCGCGCTTGGGGTTTCGCATCATCGGCGACGACGGGGCGCGGCTGATGATGCGCGCCAGCTGACGCCGACCTGGCCGGCTTCAGCTCGCCAGTACCTTCTGCAGCCACGCCGAGATCGCCTGGATTTCCTCGAGGCACACCGAATGCTCCATCTGATAGGTGTGCCAGACCACGCGGTAGCCGCCGGTCTCCAGCGCCTTGCGTGAAGCCTCGGCCCAGGCCAGGCGGATCATCGGATCGGCAGTGCCGTGAGCCATGAAGATCGGCACGTCGCGATTGACGCTGGCGGCCTCGATCGCGAGCTTGTCCGCAGCCACCAGATACGTCGACAGCGCCAGAATGCCCGCCAGGCGCTCGCGGTAGCGCACCCCTGCGTAGAGCGCGATCGCGCCGCCCTGCGAAAATCCGGCCAGCACGATCCGTGCGGCCGCAATACCGCGCTCCACTTCGCGGGCGATGAGCTGTTCGATCTGCTTTTGCGATTGCTGCACGCCGGCGATGTCGGCGCGGTTGTTGAAATCCGCACCGGCGATGTCGTACCAGGCGCGCATCGGCATGCCGTTGTTGATCGTGACCCGGCGTGTCGGCGCGTGCGGGAACACGAAGCGCAGCGGCAGCGTTGGCGGCAACTTCAATTCCGGCACCACGGGAACGAAATCGTTGCCGTCCGCGCCAAGTCCGTGCAGCCAGACGACGCTTCCGGTCGGCTTGGGACCGGTTTCGAGCTCGATGGATTGCAACACGGTGTCGGGCATGGCGCTCTCGCAGATGGCTGGTCGCGCATTTTATCCCGACTCAGACGCGGGCATCGCATCCGAGACCGGACACGTGCAGCAACGCTTCACCCGGTCGTTCGCGTGCAGGTGTGCCGGTGGCGTGCAAAAATGTCCGCCATGGCGCACACGCACGTTCCCTTCACCCGCATCGACCCTGCGACGCCGTTGCGCGCTGCGATCACGGCGGCGCAGCGCCGTCCGGAAACAGAATGCCTGCCGTCGCTGATCGAAGCCGCGACCCTTCCAGCCGCCGACATCGAACGCGCCCAGGCCCTTGCCCGGAGACTGGTCGAAACACTGCGCGCCCGGCCCTCGCGTTCGGGCGTCGACGCGCTAATCCGGGAATATTCGCTGTCGTCAGAGGAAGGCGTGGCCCTGATGTGCCTCGCGGAGGCGTTGCTGCGCATCCCCGATGACGCCACGCGCGGCGCGCTGATCCGCGACAAGATCGCGCCGGGCAACTGGCGCGAGCACTTCGGTCAAAGCGAGTCGCTCTTCGTCAACGCGGCAACGTGGGGACTCGCGATCGCCGGCACCCTCACCGCGACCGCGAGCGAGCGCAACCTCTCGGCCGCGCTCACCCGTCTGATCGGCCTGGGCGGCGAGCCGCTGATCCGCAAGGGGGTCGACCTCGCGATACGCATGATGGGCGAACAGTTCGTCACCGGCGAGACCATCGAGACGGCGCTCGACAAGGCGCGCACGATGGAGCGCAAGGGCTTCCAATACTCCTTCGACATGCTCGGCGAAGCCGCACTCACCGCCGCCGACGCCGCGCGCTACGGCGCCGACTACGAGCACGCGATCCACGCCATCGGCGTGGCTGCCAAGCGGCGCGGTCCGCGCGCCGGTCCAGGCATATCGATCAAGCTCTCGGCATTGCATCCGCGCTACTCGCGCGCGCAGATCGAGCGCGTCCATGCGCAATTGCTGCCTCGGCTCAAGGCGCTGGCGCTGCTCGCTCGGCACTACGACATCGGGCTCAACATCGATGCCGAGGAAGCGGACCGGCTCGACATTTCGCTCGACCTGCTCGAAGCGCTCTGCCTCGAGCCCGATCTGCGCGGCTGGGACGGCCTGGGCTTCGTCATCCAGGCCTATCAGAAGCGCTGCCCGTTCGTGGTCGACTTCCTCGTCGACCTGGCACGGCGCGGCAAGCGGCGACTGATGGTGCGGCTGGTCAAGGGCGCCTACTGGGACAGCGAGATCAAGCGCGCGCAGGTCGACGGTATGGACGATTTTCCCGTGTTCACGCGCAAGATCCACACCGATGTCTGCTACCTTGCATGCGCGCGCAAGCTGCTCGCCGCCCCCGACGCGGTGTTTCCGCAGTTCGCGACGCACAATGCGCAAACGCTGGCGACGATTATGCAGATGGCGGGCGCCGACTTTCATCCCGGGCAGTACGAATTCCAGTGCCTGCACGGCATGGGCGAGACTCTCTACGAGCGCGTGGTCGGCAAGCGGAACCTCGATCGTCCCTGCCGCATCTATGCCCCGGTCGGCACGCACGAAACGCTCCTCGGCTACCTCGTCCGCCGCCTGCTCGAAAATGGCGCCAACACATCGTTCGTCAATCGCATCGGCGATCCCGATGTGTCTATCGACGCGCTGATTGCCGATCCAGTAGCCGAAGCACGGAACCTGCGCCCCGTCGGCGCGCCACATCCGACGATCGCCCTGCCTCGCGATCTGTTCGGCGCGGAGCGTGTGAATTCCGCCGGCCTCGACCTCGCCAGCGAAGATAGATTGAGGGATCTGTCGGCGGCCTTCGCCGCCTGCGCCGCGCTGACCTGGACCGCCGCGCCGCTGGTCGGCGAAGGCATCATCGACGGGCCGACACGTGCTGCGCGCAATCCCGCGGATCATCGCGACATCGTCGGCCACATCGTCGACGCGAGCGCCGCGACGATCGAGAGCGCCTTCGTGCACGCGGTGGCTGCGACTCCGGCGTGGGCGGCGCGCGCGCCCATCGAGCGCGCGGCGTGCCTGGAGGCCGCCGCCCTGCGGATGGAGGCGCGCATGCCGGTCCTGCTCGACCTGATCATTCGCGAAGCCGGCAAATCCACCGCCAACGCCGTCG
Organism: Edaphobacterium sp. (SeqCode); assembly: GCA_039934835.1. Classification (GTDB taxonomy): domain Bacteria; phylum Pseudomonadota; class Gammaproteobacteria; order Burkholderiales; family Casimicrobiaceae; genus PALSA-1003. The sequence goes on from JBDTLK010000114.1 coordinate 7,303, forward strand.
CCGAAGTGCGCGAAGCAGTCGATTTTATGCGCTACTACGCTGCGCAAGTCCGCCGCTGGCCGGCGGCGAATCCACCGCGCGCGCTGGGTCCGGTCGTGTGCATTAGCCCGTGGAATTTTCCCCTGGCGATCTTTACCGGCCAGGTCGCGGCCGCGCTCGCCGCCGGCAATTGCGTGCTCGCCAAGCCGGCTGAGGAGACGCCGCTGATTGCCGCCGAAGCCATCCGCATCCTGCGCGATGCGGGTGTGCCCGCCAACGTGGTGCAATTGCTGCCCGGCGACGGCAGCGTCGGCGCGGCGCTGGTAGCCGACGCGCGCGCCGCGGCCGTGCTCTTCACCGGCTCGACCGACGTGGCGGCGCACGTCCGCCAGCAACTTGCATCGCGCTTGACTATCGATGGACGCACCGTGCCGCTGATCGCGGAGACCGGCGGCATGAACGCGATGATCGTCGATTCGTCAGCGCTGCCCGAGCAGGTTGTCGGCGACGTCCTTGCGTCCGCATTCGACAGCGCCGGCCAGCGTTGCTCGGCGCTGCGCATCCTCTGCGTCCAGGACGACATCGCCGATCGGGTGCTCGCACTGCTCGAAGGCGCGCTCGACGAACTCGTCGTCGGCAATCCCGGAGAACTTGCCACCGACGTGGGGCCGGTGATCACCGCCGAGGCGCAGCGCGGCATCAACGCGCACATCGAGACCATGCGCGCGCGCGGCCACCGCGTGCACCAGCTCGCGGCGACCGACGCCGCGGCCGAGGGCACCTTTGTCGCGCCGACGCTCATCGAGATCGAGCGCATCGCTGAGGTCGAGCGCGAGGTGTTCGGGCCGGTGCTGCACGTGCTGCGCTATCGGCGCGACGACCTCGACAGCGTGATCGACGCGATCAACGCCACCGGCTATGCCCTCACCTTCGGCCTGCATACGCGCATCGACGAGACGATCGCGCGCGTGACGGCGCGCATCGACGCCGGCAATGTCTATGTCAACCGCAACATCATCGGCGCGGTCGTGGGAGTACAGCCGTTCGGCGGCAACGGCCGGTCGGGAACCGGCCCCAAGGCCGGCGGCCCGTTGTACCTGTTGCGCCTGGTCGGCGCCGGCGCAGCCGCGCCTGCGATCGAGGTCGGTGTCGCCGGCGCGGCGCTGGAGCCGGCCCGCAAGTACTGCGCCTGGCTGCAGGCGAGCGGCTACGCGATGGCGAGCGAACGCTGCCAGCGCTATATCGATCGCTCGCCGCTGGGCTCCCGCAGCGAACTGCGTGGCCCTTTCGGCGAACGCAACGTCTATGCGCTGCATCCGCGCGGCAGCGTCCTGGTGCTGCCCGCCACGGAGTCGGGCTTGCTATTGCAGATCGGTGCCGTGCTTGCCACCGGTAACGCGGTCGTGGCGCAGAGTTCGACGCGTTTTGAGCGCACGCTCGCAGCTCTGCCGCGGGCTGTGAGCGAACGCATAACGCACGTCGCGGATTGGACGCGCGCCGCGCCGCTTGCCGCCATTCTGTTCGAAGGCGATGCCGCGAACTTGCGCGTGGTCGAGCACAACGCCGCCCTGCTGCCTGGCCCGCTCGTGGCGGTGCATGCGCTGCGCGCCGACGAACTCGCCGCCGGCCATCCCGATTACGCGCTCGAATGGCTGCTCGAGGAGCGTTCGACTTCCACCAACACCGCGGCCGCGGGCGGCAACGCCAGCCTGATGTCGATCGGCTAGACGGCGAGTCGCCAAGCGGTCGCGCGGCCGGCCACCTGTTCCTCGAAATGGCGATGTGCTATGGCAGGACAATCTGCAAGTCGATGTCGCGGAGCTGGCCTGATGCCGTGCGACTGGAATGCGCGCGACCTCGCTGCTCTGAATGGGCCGGCGAGTCGTCGGCTGGAACGCGATTTGCAGGTAGCCGGTCCGCAGCGTAGAATCCGCGCCTCGTAACGGGCCTGTGACACAATCGCAGCACCCGTGGTTGCGGTACCCTATGGGTGTCCGCGCAATCCAGAGACACGATCTTTCGGAGTACGCACGATGGCCCCCTCTTCCGCCGGCGCCTTGGCGCTGCGCAACGTTTCCTTAAGCGACAAGTACGAGCTCGAATCCGGCCGCGCCTACATGACCGGCGTGCAGGCGTTGGTGCGCCTGCTGATGATGCAACGCCAGCGCGACGCGGCCGCGGGACTCAACACCGCTGGCTTCGTTTCGGGCTACCGTGGTTCGCCGCTGGGCGGCCTTGACCAGGCGCTGTGGAGCGCCGAGAAGTTCCTGACCCGCGCCCACATCAAGTTCCAGCCGGGATTGAATGAAGACCTTGCGGCGACCGCGATCTGGGGCAGCCAGCAGGTCAACCTGTACCCGGGCGCCAAGTTCGATGGCGTGTTCTCGATGTGGTACGGCAAGGGCCCCGGCGTCGACCGCTGCGGCGACGTGTTCAAGCACGCCAATTTCGCCGGCACCTCGACCCACGGCGGCGTGCTGGTGCTGGCGGGCGATGACCACGCGGCGAAGTCCTCGACTCTGCCGCATCAGTCCGACCACCAGTTCTCCGCGGCGATGATGCCGGTGCTCTATCCGTCGTCGGTGCAGGAAATCATCGATCTCGGCCTGCACGGCTGGGCGATGAGCCGCTACTCGGGCTGCTGGGTTGGCTTCAAGTGCGTCGCCGACACCGTCGAGAGTTCGGCTTCGGTGCTGATCGATCCGGCGCGCGTGCAGATCACCGTCCCCGACGACTTTCCGCTGCCGCCGGACGGCGTGCACATCCGCTGGCCCGATGCCTTCCTGGCCACCGAGGCGCGGATGCAGGACTACAAGATCTACGCGGCGCTGCACTACTGCCGCGTCAACAAGCTGAACCGCATCGTCATCGATTCGCCCAAGCCGCGGCTGGGCATCATCACCAGCGGCAAGAGCTATCTCGACGTGCGTCAGGCGCTCGACGACCTGGGCATCACCGAGGCCGACGCCGCCGAAATCGGCATCCGCGTCTACAAGGTCGCGATGCCATGGCCGCTCGAGCCCGAGGGCGTGCGCCATTTCGCTGAAGGCCTGACCGAGATCCTCGTGGTCGAGGAAAAGCGCCAGATCGTCGAATACCAGATCAAGGAACAGCTCTACAACTGGCGCGACGACGTGCGTCCGCGCGTGGTCGGCAAGTTCGACGAAAAAGGCGAATGGGTGCGTCCGCACGGCGACTGGCTGCTGCCCGCCACGGCGGAGCTGACGCCGGCAATGATCGCGCGGGTGATCGCGCAGCGCATCGAGCGCCTCGACCTGCATCCGCGCGCGATAGAAAAAATCAAGAGCCGCGTGGCGTTCATCAACGGCAAAGAAGCCGCGCTGGCCAAGCCGCGCATCCTGCTCCAGCGCGTGCCGTACTTCTGCTCGGGCTGCCCGCACAACACTTCGACCAAGGTGCCCGAAGGCAGCCGCGCCACGGCCGGCATCGGTTGCCACGTGATGGCGATCTGGATGGACCGCTCGACCACTGCCTTCACGCACATGGGCGGCGAAGGCGTGCCCTGGATCGGCCTGTCGCCGTTCACCGAGGAGAAGCACATCTTCGCCAACCTCGGCGACGGCACCTATTACCACTCGGGCTCGCTGGCGATTCGCGCATCGGTCGCGGCCAAGGCCAACATCACCTACAAGATCCTCTACAACGATGCGGTCGCGATGACCGGCGGCCAACCCGTCGACGGTCCGCTCTCGCCCGCCGCCATCGCGCGCCAGGTCGCCGCCGAAGGCGTGCGCACCATCGTCGTGGTCTCCGACGAGCCGGACAAGTACCCCACCGGGTACTTTGCGTCGGACATCGAAGTCCATGACCGCGCCGATCTCGACAAGGTTCAGCGAAAGCTGCGCGAGACACCGGGCGTTTCGGTGCTCCTCTACGACCAGACCTGCGCGGCCGAAAAGCGTCGCCGCCGCAAGCGCGGCAAGCTCCTCGATCCCGCCAAGCGCGTGGTCATCAACGAACTCGTGTGCGAGGGCTGCGGCGACTGCGGCGTGAAATCCAACTGCGTCTCGGTCGCGCCGGTCGAAACCGAATTCGGTCGCAAGCGCACCATCGACCAGAGCTCGTGCAACAAGGACTATTCCTGCGTCAACGGCTTCTGCCCCAGTTTTGTCACGGTGGAAGGCGGCAGCCTGCGCAAGCCGAAGAAAGCGGCGGCCGATGAATTTCCGGTGCTGGCGGAGCCGTTGCACGCGAGCTCCGCCGATCCCTACGGCATCCTCATCACCGGCATCGGCGGCACCGGCGTGGTCACCATCGGCGCGCTGCTGGGGATGGCCGCGCACCTCGAAGGCAAGGGCGTGTCGGTGCTCGACATGGCCGGCCTCGCGCAGAAGAACGGCGCGGTGGTCTCGCACGTGCGCATCGCCGATTCTCCCGACCAGCTCTACGCGACCCGCATCGCCGCCGGCGAAGCGCGGCTGGTGCTGGCGTGTGACATCCTCACTGGCGTCGGCTACGAAGCGATCGCCAAGATGCAGAAAGGCGTCACTCGTGCGTTGGTCAACACCGCGCTGGTGATGCCCGCGGATTTCACGCGCAACGCCGACCTGCGCTTCCCGCTCGGCTCGATGGAGCAGGAAATCCGCGATGCGGTGTCACCCGGCGACGCGGAATTCCTCGACGCCACCAAGCTTGCCACCGGTCTGATGGGCGACTCGATCGCGACCAACCTGTTCATGGTCGGCTACGCCTACCAGC
>JBDTLK010000115.1:0-11927 GCA_039934835.1 Edaphobacterium sp. (SeqCode)
TGCCGGTGATCCGCGACCTGATCGTGGACATGAGCCAGTTCTTCAAGCAATACCATTCGATCAAGCCGTACCTCATCAACGATTCGCCGCCGCCGGAGAAGGAGCGCTTGCAGTCGCCCGAACAACGCGAGGCGCTCGATGGCCTCTACGAGTGCATTCTGTGCGCGTGCTGCTCGACGGCGTGTCCGTCTTTCTGGTGGAACCCGGACAAGTTCGTCGGCCCCGCAGGATTGCTGCAGGCGTATCGCTTCATTGCCGACTCCCGCGACCAGGCGACCAGCGAGCGGCTGGACAATCTCGAGGACCCCTATCGACTGTTTCGCTGTCATACCATCATGAATTGCGTCGATGTCTGTCCCAAAGGGCTCAACCCGACGCGCGCGATCGGCAAGATTCGCGAGCTGCTCGTCAAGCGCGCCGTCTAAAGCGATGGATGGGACCACGCTCAATCGCCTGCGCTGGCGTTGCCGGCGAGGCATGCTGGAGAATGACCTGATCCTCACCCGGTTCCTCGACCAGCGTGGCGCGGGCATCTCGGACGGCGAAATCGCGGCGCTGGACGGGCTGCTCGATCTGAGCGACAACGAACTATGGGACTTGCTGTCCGGCCGTCAAGAGCCCGCTGACGCGGCGGCCGCATCGCTGGTCGGGTATTTGAGAGCCATCTGAGAATTCGCGGGACGCAGCTCGCGCTCGTCCCTAACATGACCGTTGCCTGGAGCAAAACGCCATGACCGACCAAAATGCCACTCTCAGTTTTAGCGACGGCTCGCCTGCCATTGGCTTTCCGGTGCTCCCCGGGACGATCGGTCCCGAGGTGATCGACATTCGCCCGCTGTACGCGAAGACCGGCAAGTTCACCTATGACCCCGGATTCATGTCGACCGCGGCGTGCTTCTCCAAGATCACCTACATCGACGGCGACAAGGGCGAGCTGCTCTATCGCGGCTACCCCATCGAGCAGCTTGCAGTGCACTGCAACTTCCTCGAGGTCTGCTACCTGTTGCTCAACGGCGAGTTGCCGAACTCGAGCCAGAAGGCCGAGTTCGACAAGAGCGTGACCACGCACACCATGGTGCACGAGCAGATGAACCAGTTCTTCCGCGGCTTTCGGCGCGACTCGCACCCGATGGCGATGCTGGTCGGCGTGGTCGGATCGCTCTCTGCGTTCTATCACGACTCGCTCGACATCAGCGACCCGTATCACCGTCACGTGTCGGCGATCCGGCTGATCGCCAAGCTGCCGACGCTGGTGGCCATGTGCTACAAGTACACGCAGGGACAGCCATTCGTGTACCCGCGCAACGAGCTTTCCTACACCGCGAACTTCATGCGCATGATGTTCTCGGTGCCTTGCGAGGACTACAAGGTCAACGACGTCGCGGTGCGGGCGCTCGATCGCATTTTCATCCTGCACGCCGACCATGAGCAGAACGCGTCGACCTCGACGGTGCGCCTGGCGGGCTCGTCGGGCGCCAACCCGTTCGCCTGCATCGCCGCGGGCATCGCCTGTTTGTGGGGTCCCGCCCACGGCGGCGCCAACGAGGCGGCGCTAAACATGTTGCACGAGATCGGCGATGTCGGGAAAATTGGCGAGTTCATCAACAAGGTGAAGGACAAGAACTCGGGCGTCAAGCTCATGGGCTTCGGCCATCGGGTCTACAAGAACTACGACCCGCGCGCCAAGCTCATGCGCGAGACCTGCTACGAAGTGCTGGAGTCGCTCGGTCTGCACGACGATCCACTGTTCAAGCTGGCGATGGCGCTGGAGAAGATCGCGCTGGAAGACGACTACTTCGTCTCGCGCAAGCTGTATCCGAACGTCGATTTCTACTCCGGCATCGTGCAGCGCGCGCTGGGCATACCGGTGAGCCTGTTCACGGCGATCTTTTCGCTGGCGCGAACCGTCGGCTGGATCGCGCAGTGGAACGAGATGATCTCGGACCCCGACCAGAAGATCGGCCGGCCGCGGCAGCTCTATATCGGTGCCACACGACGCGACGTCGTGCCGATTGCCAAGCGCTAAGCCGCGGCCTCGCTTGATCCTGCCCTGTCTGCCCACATCTGCCCGGTGATGCCATGTCGATGATGACCGAGTTCCAGCAGTCCAGCACGCTCTTTGGCGGCAACGCGCCGTTCATCGAGGAGCAGTACGAGACCTACCTGTCGGATCCCGGCGCCGTCAGCGCCGACTGGCGCGCCTATTTCGACTCGCTGCGCGATGGCGCGCATGACGTCGCGCACGCTCCCGTGGTTGAGTCGTTCATCCAGCTCTCGCACAGCCGCAAACTGGCCGGCGGCATGGTCGACGCCCTTGCCATGCACAAGCAGGTGCTGGTGCTGCGCCTGATCAGCAAATTCCGTACGCTGGGCATGTTCCACGCCAATCTCGATCCGCTCAAGCGCCAGGAGAAACAGTACATCGCGGATCTGGACGTCAACACTTACGGATTTACTGCCGCAGACCTCGACACCGATTTCGACGTCGGATCGTTCAAGGGTGCGCCCGGCGGCGCGGCACGCATGCGCTTGCGCGACCTCATCGTGGCGTTGCAGGAAACCTACTGCGGTACCTTCGCGACCGAATACATGTACATGTCGGATACGCCGCAAAAGCGCTTCATCCAGGACCGCATCGAGCCGCTGCGCGCGCGCCCCGAGTACACGCCGGAATTTCGCAAGCACATCCTCGAACGCCTCACTGCTGCGGAAACGCTCGAGCGCTACCTCGGCACCAAGTACGTCGGGCAAAAGCGTTTTTCGGGCGAAGGCGGCGACACCATGATCCCGATGCTCGACCACCTGATCCAGAGGTCAGGGGCGGAAGGCGTGCAGGAAATGGTCATCGGCATGGCGCATCGCGGGCGCCTCAACGTGCTGGTCAATATCCTGGGCAAGATGCCGGGAACGTTGTTCGCCGAGTTCGAGGGCAAGGCCGCCAGTGACCTCTCCGCCGGCGACGTGAAATACCACCAGGGATTCTCGTCCGACGTCGTCACGCCGGGCGGTCCGATGCACCTGACGCTGGCATTCAATCCCTCGCACCTGGAGATCGTCGATCCGGTGGTCGAAGGGTCGGTGCGTGCACGCCAGGATCGCCGTCGCGACCCGACCTGCGACCAGGTGATGCCGGTGCTCATTCACGGTGACGCGGCGATCGCCGGCCAGGGCGTGGTGCAGGAAACGCTCAATCTCGCGCAGACGCGCGGCTATCGCACCGGCGGCACGATTCACATCGTCGTCAATAACCAGATCGGCTTCACCACGTCCGATCCGCGCGATACCCGCGGCACGCTGTATTGCACCGACGTCGCGAAGATGGTCGAGGCGCCAATCTTCCACGTCAACGGCGACGATCCGGAAGCGGCGCTGCTGGCGGTCGAAGCCGCGATCGAGTTCCGGCAGAAGTTCGACAAGGACGTGTTCATCGACCTCGTGTGCTTCCGCCGGCAGGGCCACAACGAAGCCGACGAGCCGATGATCACCCAGCCGTTGATGTACAAGAGCATCCACGAGCATCCGGGAACTCGCGCGCTTTACGCGCAGCGGCTGGTCGACGCCGGCGTCGTCACTGCGACCGACGCCGACGCGATGATCGAGACCTATCGCACGGCGATGGACAAGGGCTTGCACACCAACACGACCATCCTGTCCAACTACAAGCCGCCCTTCGCGGTGGACTGGGGGCGTTTCGTCGGCAAACACTGGACCGACGCCGCCGACACCCGGGTGCCGATGAAGCGGCTCAAGGCGCTGGCGACCAAGGTCACGACCATCCCCGAGAATTTCAAGCTGCACCCGCGCGTGGAGAAAGTCATCGCCGATCGCCGCGCGATGGGTGAGGGCGAGTTGCCTCTGGATTGGGGCATGGGCGAGACGCTTGCGTACGCGACGCTGCTCGACCAGAGTTTCGGGGTGAGACTGTCGGGTCAGGACTCGGCGCGCGGCACGTTTTCGCATCGCCATGCGGTGCTGCACGACCAGAATCGCGAAAAATGGGACGCCGGAACATGGATTCCGCTGCAGCACATCCGCGACGGCCAGCCGGATTTCGATGTCATCGATTCGGTGCTCTCCGAGGAAGCGGTGGTCGGTTTCGAATACGGCTATTCGACTTCGGAGCCGAACAAACTGGTCGTTTGGGAGGCGCAGTTCGGTGATTTCGCCAACGGTGCGCAGGTCGTGGTCGACCAGTTCATTGCTGCGGGCGAGGTCAAATGGGGCCGCGTCTGCGGGTTGACACTGCTACTGCCGCACGGCTATGAAGGCCAGGGCCCGGAACACTCGTCGGCGCGCCCCGAGCGCTATCTGCAGCTTTGCGCCGAGCACAACATGCAGGTTTGCGTCCCGACCACCCCGGCGCAGATCTATCACCTGCTGCGCCGCCAGATGGTGCGCGACTTCCGTAAACCGCTGATCGTGATGAGTCCGAAGAGCCTTTTGCGCAACAAGGAAGCCGTGTCGACGATGAAAGAACTCGCCGATGGGCAGTTCCGGACGGTGATCGGCGAAACCGACACCCTCGTGGGCAAGGCCGTGCGCCGCATCGTCGTCTGCAGCGGCAAGGTGTATTTCGACCTGATCGCCGGGCGGCGCGAGCGCAAGATCGCCGACGTTGCGGTCATCCGCCTCGAGCAGCAGTATCCGTTCCCGCACGACGACTTCAAGGCCGAGGTTGCTAAATACCCGAACGCCAAGGAAGTGGTGTGGTGCCAGGAAGAACCGCAAAACCAGAGCGCTTGGTATCGGCTACGCGCATATCTGCGCGGCGATATCGCGGATTCGCAGGTGCTCGCTTATGCCGGCCGGCCCATTTCCGCATCGCCGGCGGTGGGATACATGGCACGCCACGTCGCCCAGCAGAAGCAGCTGGTCGAGGACGCGTTTGCCAAGGTTCTTGCATCCGGCGAGATGGTCACTGCCCACTGAGCCCGCGCCCCAGAGCGCGCATTGAAGCGAAGATCCTTACATGAAAATTGAAGTCAAAGTTCCCGTGCTGCCGGAGTCGATAACCGAGGCGACGCTGGTCAACTGGCACAAAAAGGCCGGTGAGACGGTCAAGCGCGACGAGAATCTGATCGACATCGAGACCGACAAGGTCGTGCTCGAGCTGCCCGCACCGGACTCGGGCGTGATCGTCGAAATCAGGCGCCCGGACGGAGCGACGGTTACCGCCCAGGAGATCATCGCGGTGATCGATACCGAAGCCAAGGGCACCGTTGCCGCAGCCGCGGCCCCGGCGGCCAAGGCCGTGACACCGGCGGCGCCGGCAGCACCGGCGGCGCCAAAGGCGCAGGTTGCCGCCCCTGACACACCCGCCGCGCCGGCCGTGATGCCCGCCGCGCGCAAGATGCTTGCCGACCAAGACATGGACGCCGGCAGCGTCGCCGGCACCGGCCGCGATGGCCGCGTCACCAAGGGCGATGTTCTGGCCGCGCTCGCCACCCCCCAGCCGGCAGCACCGTCGCCCCCGCTTGCGCGGGCACCGGCAGTCGCGCTGCAGCCGCAGGCGAAGGGGCCCGCGGTCCCGTTGCCGGCGAATCTCAGCGGGCGACCCGAGCAGCGCATGCCGATGTCGCGGCTGCGCCTGCGCGTGGCCGAACGCCTCGTCCAGTCGCAAGCGACGACAGCCAGCCTGACCACGTTCAACGAGGTCAACATGGCCGCAGTGCTCGAACTGCGCGCACGCTACAAGGAGCGTTTCGAGAAGGAGCACGGCGTGAAGCTCGGCTTCATGGGCTTCTTTGTCAAAGCGGTCGTGCATGCGCTGAAGAAATATCCGACCGTGAACGCCTCGATCGACGGCACCGACATCGTCTATCACGGTTATTTCGATATCGGCGTCGCGGTCGGCAGTCCGCGCGGGCTGGTGGTGCCAATCCTGCGCGATGCCGATCTACTATCGATCGCCGAGATCGAAATGCAGATCGGCGACTTCGGCAAGCGCGCGCAGGACGGCAAGCTTACGGTGCAGGAGCTCACGGGCGGCACCTATACGATCTCCAACGGCGGCGTGTTCGGCTCCATGCTGTCGACCCCGATCATCAATCCGCCGCAGTCGGCAATCCTCGGCGTGCATGCGACCAAGGATCGCGCGGTGGTCGAAAACGGCCAGGTTGTCGTGCGGCCGATGAACTACCTGGCGCAGACATACGACCATCGCATCATCGATGGCCGCGAGGCGGTGCTGTCGCTGGTGGCGATCAAGGAAGCGTTGGAAGACCCTGCACGCATGCTGCTTGATCTTTGACCTCGAACCATGGCTGAACAGTTCGACGTGGTGGTGATCGGCGGTGGCCCGGGTGGCTACATCGCCGCCATTCGCGCCGCGCAGCTCGGCTTTGCCACCGCGTGCATCGACGACTGGAAGACGGCGGATGGCGAGCCCGCGCTAGGGGGAACCTGCACCAACGTCGGCTGCATCCCGTCGAAAGCACTGCTCCAATCGTCGGAACATTACGAACACGCCGGCCATGCCTTTGCCGAGCACGGTATCGACATCAAGGGCCTGGCCATCGACATCGGGCGCATGCAAACGCGCAAGGACCGTGTGGTGCGCCAGAACAACGACGGCATCGTCTATCTTTTCAAGAAAAACAAGGTCGCATTTTTCCACGGCGTCGGGAGTTTTTCCGGAGGCAAGGAGGGTGCGTGGCAGGTCAACGTCAGCGGTACCGCGCCGGCTACACTGAGCGCGAAGCACGTCATCATCGCCACGGGTTCGAAGCCGCGCGCGTTGCCCGGTGCGCCATTTGACAACAAGCTGATTCTCGACAACGAGGGCGCGCTGGCGCTGCCTTCCGTACCAAAATCACTCGGCGTAGTCGGCGCCGGTGTCATCGGGCTGGAAATGGGCAGTGTGTGGCGGCGCGTGGGCGCCGAAGTGACGATCCTCGAAGCGCTGCCGGCATTTCTTGGCGCGGCCGACGAGCAGATCGCCAAGGAAGCCGCAAAGTTGTTTGCGCGGCAGGGGCTGACCATCAAGCTCGGCGTGAAGATCACCAAGGTCACCACCGGCAAGGACGTCAGCGTGGACTACAGCGACGCCGACGGCAAGGCGCAGCACGCAAGCTTCGACAAGCTCATCGTTTCCATCGGGCGCGTGCCACACACTGCGGGGCTCGACGCGGCGGCAGTGGGACTCGCGCTGGACGAGCGTGGCTTCGTCGCCGTCGACGGCGAATGCCGAACCAACCTCCCGGGAGTCTGGGCCATCGGCGATGTCGTACGCGGACCGATGCTCGCGCACAAGGCCGAGGACGAAGGCGTGGCGGTGGCCGAGCGCATCGCCGGACAGAATGGCCATGTCGATTTCAACACCGTGCCGTGGGTGATCTACACCTCGCCCGAGATCGCCTGGGTTGGCCAGACCGAGCAGCAGCTCAGGGCCGCGGGCGTGGCCTATCGCGCGGGATCATTTCCGTTCACGGCCAATGGCCGCGCGCGGGCGCTCGGCGACACACGCGGATTTGTCAAATTCCTGGCCGATGCGACCTCCGATCGCATCCTCGGCATGCACATCATCGGCCCGCAGGCGTCGGAACTGATTTCCGAGGGCGTCGTCGCCATGGAATTCGGCGCCTCCAGCGAGGACATCGCTCGCATCTGCCACGCGCATCCATCGCTGGCCGAGGCGACACGAGAAGCGGCGCTGGCGGTCGACAAGCGCACGCTCAATTCGTAGCGACGGCCAGCAGCTGGCTCGAATCGACGGCAAATAGTGGAGGCATCCGTCGCGAGCGCGTCTGCCGGCCAGGATGCCTTCCAGGCATTGCTGCAGTCCGCGTTTGCGCAGCGCCAGGTAGTCCTCGACGCCGCGCAATCGAGGGCACTTGAACGTCTCGGCCGGCTCTACGACGAGCTGGTCGAATTTCGCAATGCGCGCCGCTCGCTGCTGCGCCGCTGGTTCAATCCACCGCTGCCACCGCACGGCGTGTATTTCTACGGTGGCGTCGGGCGCGGCAAGAGCTTCCTGATGGACCTGTTCTACGGCGCGGTGCCGCTGCGGCGCAAGACGCGGGTGCATTTCCATGCATTCATGAAGGCGATGCACGACGACTTGCGCGTGCACGTTCACGCCGAAGACCCGCTCGCGGCGGTTGCGGCACGCATCGCGCGACGGCACCGGCTGATCTGCTTCGACGAATTTCACGTTTCCGACGTTGCCGATGCAATGATCCTCGGACGCCTGCTGACGGTTCTGTTCGACAAGGGAGTCGTGTTCGTGATGACCTCGAACTACCGGCCCGACGATCTCTATCCCAATGGTCTTCAGCGCGACAAGCTGTTGCCAACAATCGCCTTGCTCAAAAAGCATCTTGACGTCGTCGAAGTCGACGGCGGAGTCGATTACCGCCTGCGCGCGCTGGCGCAGGCGGCGTGCTACTACGTCGCCGCATCCGGTGGCGCCGACGGCGAGCTCGCGGCGATTTACGAAAAGATGGGACAGGGACCCAGCGAGGACCCGCGCCTGAGCGTTCAATCGCGAACGCTCAAGGCCCGCCGGCGTGCCGGAAGCGTGGTCTGGTTCGACTTCGCAACCCTCTGCGAAGGTCCTCGCTCGCAGCTCGATTACCTCGAATTGGCCCGGCGTTTCGCCGTGGTGATCGTATCCGACGTGCCGCGGCTGACTCCTGACATGGGCAACGCAGCGCGGCGCTTTACATGGCTCGTCGATGTACTCTACGATCATCGGGTAAAGTTGCTCGTATCGGCGGCGGTCACGGCGGAGGAGCTGTACGTGTCGGGGCCCAACAGCCAGGAGTTTCCGCGTACGGTGAGCCGGCTCATGGAAATGCGCACGCGCGATTACATGGCGTTGCCGCATCTTCTTGGCGAGCCGGCGCCGGTCTGATCCACACGTACTCTGACCAGGAGGCATTCATGCAGGCAGTCACGCACTTCAAGGCCTACCGGACATTCCAGGAAGACGGCGTCGTGCGCAGTCGTTTCGTCGACATGGCCCCTGCCGACCTCGACGCCGGTGACGTGCTCGTCAAAACCAAGTATTCGACGATCAATTACAAGGATGCCCTGTCGTACAACGGGGCCGGCAAGATCATGCGCAAATACCCGACCGTTGCCGGCATCGACATGGCCGGCACCGTCGAGACGTCCGCCGATTCACGCTTTCGCCACGGCGACAAGGTGATCGTGCACGCTTACGACATGGGCGTCGCGCACGATGGTGGGTATGCGGAATATGTCCGCGTGCCCGCCGACTGGGTGGTGCGCCGCTCGCCCGACATGACGGCATTCGAAGCGATGACGCTCGGCACCGCGGGCTACACCGCGGCGCTGGCGGTCGAGCTGATGCAACACAACGGACTCGCGCGGGAGGGCGGACCGGTCATCGTCAATGGCGCTACCGGCGGTGTTGGCAGCATCGCCATCGACATCCTCTCCAAGCTTGGTTATCACGTCGTCGCGCTGACCGGCAAGGTCGAGGAGGAAGCGTATCTGCGTTCGATCGGTGCGGCCGAGATCATGGCGCGGCAAAGCCTGGACCTCGCCAAAATCAGGCCGCTGGACAAGGCGACTTGGGCCGGCGCCGTCGACAACCTCGGCGGTGACGTGCTCGCGTGGATGCTGTCGATGATGAAGCAGTGGGGAACGGTCGCCAGTGTCGGCCTGGCAGCCGACGCCAAGCTCAATACGACCGTGCTGCCGTTCATTCTGCGCGGCGTGCAGCTGCTGGGCATCAACAGCTCCGAAGGCACGATGCCACTGCGGCAGAAGTTGTGGGACCGCCTTGCCGGACCGTGGAAGCCGTCGCGCGTGCAATCCAAGGTGCGCACCATCGATTTCGACGATCTCCCCTCGCACTTCGACGCTTTTTTGAAGGGCACGATTCGCGGACGCACCGTGGTGCGCATCGGCGCCGACGCGGTCGGCAATTGAGTTGGAGCTGAGCCGGCACAACGGTGCGACGCCGGGGCCACGCTAGTCTGGCGCCACCTACCGAAGACACCAATGCCGACCTACCAGGAAAATCACCGCCGTTCACTCGCCGACCGCGACGCCTATTGGCGTGAGAGTGCCGGGCTGATCGATTGGCACATCCCTTTTTCGCAGGTTCTCGACTACACTCGCCCGCCGTTCGCGCGCTGGTTCGTCGGCGGACGCACCAACCTCTGCCACAACGCGCTCGATCGTCACCTGTCGACGCGGGGCAGCCAGGCGGCGCTGATTTTCATCTCCACCGAAACCGGGCAGCGGCGGACCTATACCTACGCGCAACTGCACGCCGAGGTCAATCGCTGCGCCGCGCTGCTCAAGGCGCAGGGCGTGGAGCGCGGGGACCGGGTGCTGCTGTACATGCCGATGATTGCCGAGGCGGTGTTCGCGATGCTGGCCACGGTGCGCATCGGCGCGATCCACTCGGTCGTTTTCGGCGGCTTTGCCGCGGCCAGCCTGGCCACGCGCATCGACGACGCCAAACCGAAAGTTCTGGTGACCGCCGACGCCGGCGTGCGCGCGGGCAAAGTGTTGCCGTACAAGCCGCTGATCGACGAAGCGTTGCGGCGCGCGCGGCATCCGCCCGGGCGCGTGATCATCGTCGACCGCAAGCTCGATCCGGACTGCGCGCACACTGCCGGTCGCGATCTCGACTACGCCACCCTTGCTGACGCACACACTGGCGCGAGGATCGAGTGCGAGTGGGTGGAATCTTCCGAACCTTCGTACATCCTGTATACCTCCGGGACGACTGGCAATCCCAAGGGCGTGCAACGCGACACCGGTGGCTACGCGGTCGCGCTCGCCGCGTCGATGCGCGACATTTTCTGCATCGGCGCCGGCGAGACGATATTCACGACCAGCGATATCGGCTGGGTGGTCGGGCATTCGTACATCGTGTATGCACCGCTCCTGGTCGGCGCGACGACGATCATGTACGAAGGCGTGCCGATCCGCCCCGACCCGGCCATCTGGTGGCGAATCGTCGAGGAGCACAAAGTGCGCACGATGTTCAGTTCGCCCACCGCGATTCGCGTGCTCAAGAAGCAGGACACCGCCTTCATGAAGCGGCACGACGTATCGAGCCTCGAGTATCTGTTCCTCGCCGGCGAGCCGCTCGACGAACCGACCGCGCGCTGGGCCGCCGACGCGCTGGGCGTGGCCATCGTCGACAACTACTGGCAGACCGAGAGCGGCTGGCCGATCCTGTCGGCGCAGCCGGGCATCGACAACACGCCACGCAAATTCGGCAGTCCGTCATTTCCGACCGCGGGCTACGACGTGCGCCTGCTCGACGAAGCCACGGGCGCCGAAGTCGGCACCGACGAGAAGGGCGTGCTGACCATCGTGCCGCCATTGCCGCCAGGCTGCATGACGACGGTCTGGGGTGACGATGAACGCTTCGTCAAGACGTACTTTGCGACGGTGCCCGGCAAGCAGGTCTACTCGACCTTCGACTGGGCGATCCGCGATGCCGACGGCTACTACTTCGTGCTCGGTCGCACCGACGACGTCATCAACGTCGCCGGTCACCGGCTGGGCACGCGCGAAATCGAGGAGGCGGTGCAGGCGCATGCGGGCATCGCCGAAGTGGCGGTGGTCGGCGTCGCTGACGCCATCAAGGGCCAGTTGCCGGTCGCCTTCGCAGTAGTCAAGGACCCGGCGCGGGTGGCGACCGCCGAGGGTGCCGCGGCGATGCGCAAGGAGGTCATGGACACCGTCGACCGCCAGCTTGGCGCGATCGGCCGTCCGGGAGCGGTGCATTTCGTCACGCTGTTGCCCAAGACCCGCTCGGGCAAGTTACTGCGCCGGGCGATCCAGGCACTCGCGGAGGGACGCGACCCTGGCGACCTCACCACCATCGAAGATCCTGCCGCGCTGGAGCAGATCCGCACGGCGCTTGAGCGCGGATGAACGCCGCCGGGCCGCCCCAAGGCGCGCGCCCCCTCGGGGGGAGGCGGCGCGCAGCG
>JBDTLK010000116.1:0-11510 GCA_039934835.1 Edaphobacterium sp. (SeqCode)
TCCACGGCATTCGGCTTGGCGAACAGCTTGGTCTCGAAGTCGAGTCCGGGCGAGAGGTCGAGGTAGGCGTGCGACGGTCGCGCGTAGCAGTAGACGCAGCCGTGTTCGCAGCCCTGGTACGGATTGATCGACTGCGTGAACGGAATGTCGGGTGAGTCGTTACGCGCAATGATCGTGCGCGCGCGCTGGATCGTGACCGTGGTTTTTAGCGGCGGCGGCTCCTCGCCTTCAGCCGGGTCGACCGGCGTCCCCCAGCCGTCGTCGACGACTTCGCGCGAGTCGTGTGCGAAACGGTTGGCCGGATTGAAAGTTGCGCCACGGCCCTTGCGCGGCGGTGGCGTCGAGCCAGTGTCCACTACGCTGCGGGCTCCTTGTGCATTCGTCGAAGTTTCAATCGTTGCGTGTAGCGCGCGAAGCGTTTCCACCTTGCCATCGATCCCGCTGCGTGGCGCCCCTCGCCGAGTGGTTCACCCCGCCAACTTGGCGTCCATCGTGATCGTCGCATTGAGCAACCGCGAGATCGGACAGTTGGCTTTGGCATCAGTTGCGACTTCGGCAAACTTGGCGGCATCGATGTCGGGAACGCGGCCACGCGTCGTAAGGTGAATCGCGGTCACGGTCCACGCGCCATTGACCTGGTCCATCGTCAGTGCCGCTTCGGTATCGAGCGCTTCGGCGGTAAAACCCGCCTTGTTGAGTCCGAACGACAGTGCCATGGTGAAGCAGCCCGCGTGCGCGGCGGCTATCAGTTCTTCCGGATTGGTGCCCTTGCCGTCGCCAAAGCGAGCGACGAACGAGTAGGGTGTCTCTTTGAGCGTGCCACTCTGCGAGCTGATTGTGCCGGTGCCTTCTTTGCCGGTGCCCTGCCAGCGGGCGGAAGCCTTGCGTTGCATGGTTGGTCTCCGGAGCGTGCGGTTGTGTCCCCAGTCCGCAGTGTATGCCGGCGCCGAGTGCCGGCCAAGTAGCGTGCGCTTGTCGAGCTTCAACGCGCGGCGATGCGCTAACATACGCGGGCGTTTGCGCTCGGGCCGGGACGCGACCATGACCAAAGCCAAGACCACGCATTTCGACACGCTCACGCTGCACGCCGGCGCGCACCCCGATCCGACAACCGGCGCGCGGGCCACGCCGATCTATCAATCGGCTTCATTCGTGTTCCCCGACAGCGATCACGCGGCGGCGCTGTTCAACATGGAACGGGCGGGTCACGTCTATTCGCGCATTTCCAACCCTACCTGCGCGGTGCTCGAGGAGCGCATCAGCGCGCTCGAAGGCGGCATCGGTGCCATCGCCGTCGCCAGCGGGCAGGCGGCGCTCCACCTGGCGATCGCGACGCTGATGGGCGCGGGCGGGCACATCGTCGCCTCGCGTGCTCTTTACGGCGGCTCGCATAACCTGCTCGACTACACGCTGCCGCGCTTCGGCATCACCACCACCTTCGTCGCGCCGCATGACATCGACGCGTGGCGCGTCGCGATCCGACCGGAGACACGCCTGCTTTTTGGCGAGACGCTTGGCAATCCCGGTCTCGACGTGCTCGACATTCCGCGCGTCGCCGCGCTGGCGCACGACCACGCGCTGCCGCTGCTGGTCGATTCTACCTTCACCACCCCGTACCTAATTCGGCCCTTCGAGCATGGCGCCGATCTGGTCTATCACTCCGCGACCAAGTTCCTCTCCGGACACGGCGTGGTGATCGGCGGTCTACTGGTCGATGGCGGCACCTTCGACTGGGAGCGCTCCGCCAAGTTTCCGACACTGACCGAACCCTACGCGGGCTTTCACGACATGGTTTTCGCCGAGGAATCGACCACTGCGGCGTTCCTGCTGCGCGCTCGCCGCGAAGGCATCCGCGATTTCGGCGCGTGCATGGCGCCGATGACAGCATTCCAGATCCTGCAGGGGATCGAGACGCTGCCGTTGCGCATGCAACGCCACGTCGACAACGCGCGCCGGATCGTCGCCTTCCTCGCCGCGCATCCGCTGGTCGAGCAGGTCGGGTATCCGGAACTGCCCAGTCATCGCGACCATGAGCTGGCGCAGAAGCTGCTGCCAAGGGGATGCGGTGCGGTGTTCAGCTTCGCGATCCGCGGCACCCGCGAGCAGGGGCGAAAGTTCATCGAGGCCCTGCGCATCTTTTCCCATCTTGCCAACGTCGGCGATGCCAAGTCGCTGGTGATTCATCCGGCGAGCACGACGCACTTCCGTGTCGCGGCAGCGGATCTGCGCGCCGCCGGAATTACCGAAGGTACGATCCGGCTCTCGGTTGGCCTCGAAGACGCCGACGATCTGATCGAAGATCTCGCGCGCGCGCTCTACGCCGCCGGCAAAGGCTGAGGCACCGTGCGCCTCGCCGTCGACGGGCATTCCGTGTATGCGTATACCGGCGCACGAGCAGTCGACGCTGCCTTGCCGACCATCGCTTTCGTCCATGGTGCAGCGCTGGATCACAGCGTGTGGGCACTGCAGTCGCGATATCTGGCGCATCACGGCTACAACGTCGTTGCAGTCGACCTGCCGGGGCACGGTCGCAGCGGCGGCGCGGCGTTGTCCTCGATACGCGGCATCGCCGACTGGATTTTGGCGCTGCTCGATGCCACAGGCATTGCGCAGGCAACGCTGATTGGCCACAGCATGGGTTCGCTGGCGGTCCTCGACGCGGCAGGGCGGTTTCCGCAGCGCGTGTCGCGGGTGGCGCTGCTCGGGCCGTCGGTGCCGATGCCGGTGGCCGACGCCCTGCAGGACGCGGCGCGCGCCGACGAGCAGCTCGCGTACGAAATGATCACCGGCTGGAGCTTTTCCGCCGCGCATCAGCTGGGCGGCAATCAGCAACCTGGCATGTGGATGACCGGCAACGGCCTGCGGCTGATGGAACGCTGTGCGCCGGGCGTGCTGCACACCGACCTGCTGGCCTGCCACGAATACGCCGATGGACTCGCTGCCGCCGCGACGCTGCGTTGCCCGGTACTGCTGCTGATCGGCGAGCGCGACATGATGGCGCCGTGCAGGAATGCCCAGGCTCTGATCGCGGCGCTCGACAACCCCAGCGTGATAACGATTGCCGATTGCGGGCATAGCCTGATGGCGGAAGCGCCCGACGCGGTGCTCGACGCATTGCGCGAGTTCCTGTTGCACGACGCGAGCGTGCGAAATTCGCCGGCGCAAGTCTCGCGATGACGGAGTGCGAGCTGGTGGCCTACGACGAACCGGGGCGTTTTCTCGCCGCGGCGGCTACGTTTCTGCGCACCTCCGAGGTCGAGAATAGCGTGATCGTGCTGCCAGCCGAGCGCATGGTCGCTTCGCCTCAGGACGATGATGTCGGTTGCTACTGGGCGACCGTGAGTGCGCACGGTGTGGTGGTGGCGGCGGCCTTCCATGCGTCGGTCGGCGGTGTCCTCATCACGTCGAGCCCAGCGTGGGCATGCACGCTGATCGCC
The DNA here is from genome assembly GCA_039934835.1 of Edaphobacterium sp. (SeqCode). Classification (GTDB taxonomy): domain Bacteria; phylum Pseudomonadota; class Gammaproteobacteria; order Burkholderiales; family Casimicrobiaceae; genus PALSA-1003. Next base: position 3,438 of record JBDTLK010000116.1, read on the forward strand.
GCAGACATTGCCGCACGCGCACGCACGCCCAACTCCGTGGTCGGTCCGCTGGGGTCGTGCGAAGGCTTTGCGCGCGCCTGGCGTGAACACACCGGCCAGGCACATGCGCTGCGCTTTCACCTGCGCCATTTCGAATTGACTCAGCCACCACCGATATTCGTGGCAAGCGGCAGCGCGCGCTTGCCACGGGAGTGCGAGGAGGAAAGACTGGTGAACTGGACACTGGCGTTCGTCGCGGAAATCGAACTTCCTGAACCGCCGGAGCACACGCGCCGCCGGGCGCTGACTCGCATCGGCCGCGGCCAGGTGCGCATCTGGGATGACGCGGGGCCCGTCGCGTACGCCGGTTACGGTGCCGACGCGAGCGACACGGTGCGCATCGCGCCGGTCTATACGCCGCCGGAGTTTCGCGGCAAGGGCTACGCGTCGGCGCTGGTCGCCGACCTGTCGCGCGAACTCTTCGCGCGCGGCAAGCGCGCCATCTTCCTGACCACCGATGTGGCCAATCCCACCAGCAACAGCATCTACCAGCGCATTGGCTACCGGCCCGTTGCCGACCACTACCATTTCTCGCTGCTGCCCGCGACCGCGTGATCCCGCGCTTTTATTGTCCACTGCCGCTTGTTGTGGGCACCGCAGTCGACCTGCCCGAGGGTGCCGCGCACCATGCGCTGCGCGTGTTGCGGCTCAAGGCCGGCGACCAGGTGACGCTGTTCAATGGCGAAGGCGGAGAATTCGCCGCCACGCTCGAGCGTGCCGACGCGCGCGCCGCGGTAGCGCGCGTTGCGGCATGGCGCGATGTCGAGCGCGAATCGCCGCTCGCCGTGACCGTGGTGCAAGGCCTGGCCAGCGGCGAGCGCATGGATTTCGCGCTGCAGAAAGCGGTCGAGCTTGGCGTCGCGGCAGTGCAACCGGTGATGACGACGCGCAGCGTGACGCGCCTCGACGCCGCGCGCGCCGACAAGCGCCTCGCGCACTGGCGGCAGGTCGCGATTGCGGCATGCGAGCAATGCGGTCGCAACCGGGTGCCCGAGGTGCTGCCTCTGCAGGATCTGGACGACTGGCTGCGCGCGCCGACGCAAGCCGTGATGCGCCTGCTGTTCGCGGCGGATGCGGCGCAGGCGATCGGCGCGCTCGCGCGTCCCGCCGGCGCGATCGAACTGCTCGTCGGCGCGGAAGGAGGCCTCACCGACGACGAGACCACGGCGGCGACTCGTGCGCAGTTTGTCGCGGTGCGCATAGGGCCGCGTGTGCTGCGCACGGAGACGGCGGCGCTGGCCGCGCTTTCGGCGCTCAATGCTCTGTGGGGCGATTGGCGGTAGGCCGGCTGCCCGGCGACACGTTAGAATCGCGCGTTTTGTTGACTGGAGGGTGAAAATTGCGCAGCGCACCCATCACCCGATCCTCGGCTTCGCCCCAATCCGTCGGTCACGCCGACCGGCCTCTACCCGGGCAACGGCTCGCTGCAGTCGGTGCTCGCGGCGATAAACGGCGAACGCATGTTTCCCGACAGCGTCCAGGCTCAGCTGTCGGGACATGTGCACCTGTTCGAGGTTGTAAGTTACGCCACGGCGCAACCGACTCAACTGGTGTCGGGCAATGGCGGGGCGTGGGCCGATGTGCCTATGCCGGGCGAGCTGCCGCCCGTGCGACGCCTGTACCGGGGGCGCAGATCGGTAGTATCGTGTCGATCAACCGGCCCGGCTTCCTGACGATCGAGCGCGATCCCGCATCGGGGTGGCACATCGAGGCCAGGGATCACCGCGGTCAACTATTCACCACATGCACGCTGCGCGACACCAAAACGCACTGCGTGCCGGAGACTCTTCAATGAAGATGCGCATGGTGTTGGCAGGCCTGGTGGGAGCGCTCGTTGCCGTGGGCGCCGCGGCACAGCAGGCGCCCGACATCCCGAAGTTTTCGACGGCGAAACCGGGTGGTGCGCCGCCCGCCGAGTGGAAAAACCTGGCGTTGTCGTCGTTCAAGAAAAACACCGACTATTCGCTGGTCACCGAGGACGGCGTCATTGTCATCCGCGCGTTTGCGCATGGTTCGGCCTCGATCCTGTCGGTAGCGACCGATTTCGATCCCCGCCCGTTTGCCATGCTTTCCTGGCGCTGGAAGGTTGCCAAGGGCATTCCCGAGGCGAATAACGCCGACCAGAGCAAGGAAGATTCGCCGGCACGGGTCATGGTCGGATTTGCCGGCGACAGTTCCAAGCTCAATCTCAAGGACCGGATCGCGGCGTCGACCGCGCAGTCGGCGTCCGGTCACCCGTTTCCTTATGCTTTGTTGATGTACATCTGGGGCGGCAAGGTGCCGATCGGCTCGACGACCACCAGTAGCAGGACATCGCGCATCAAGATGATCGCGCTGTCCGCGGACGATCAGGGCATCGGCAAGTGGCACAGTTTCACGCGCAACATCGTCGAGGACTACAAGAAAGCGTTCGGCGAGGAGCCGGGCAACGTGACGTCTATCGAGCTGCTTACCGACACCGACAATACCGGCGGCGATGCCGAAGCGTTCTACGGCGACATCACCCTTGGGCCACCGCGCCCGTAAGCGTCAGGACTTGGCGATGCCCGCGGCGATGAGGATGCTGCAGCGCACGCGCTCGATGAGCATCGTGTCGACCGAGCCGCGCCACCAGCGCAGCGCGAAGGACTTGCTGCGCGGATGCCCGAGAATCAGCAGTTCGATGCCAAGCTCGCTGACGAGCTTGGTCAGCACGTCGACCGGCTCACCGACGACCAGGTGGTCGTTGACCGTGAGTCCCTTGCTCGCGAGCACGGCGTGCGCGTCCTTGAGGTCCGTCTCCATGTGCTCGCGCTCGTCGGCCAGCGCGACCTCGGGAACGTATTCGCCGGCCAGCAGATACGCCGAAGGATAGTGGACGACGCCCGCGAGGTGCACTTCGACCGAGGTGTCGGGCGCGATGCGCACCAGTTCATCGAGCGCGAGGCGCGATTCCGGTGTGCCGTTGTACGCGACGAGAATTTTGCGATACATGCCTGACTCCTCTGCTAGCTGTTCCCTGGCGCATGCTTGCGGATTGCCAGGGCGGGGATGATCGCCGCCGCAAATGCGATCGTAACGACCTAGAAGCATTCTTGGAAGGCCACGACGGCGCGACCTTGTCCCGTGTATACACCCAACCGCCATTCGAGCAGCACGGACAGCAGATAGCGCGGCGGTCAGGCCGTCACCGCGAGTGGTCGCCCGGCGAGCGCGAGCGCAAGGCCGCGCAGCGCGTCCCATACGTCGCCGCGGCCTATGCCCTTGGCGAGGGCGTCGAGCTTGGCCAGGCGCTGCAACAGCGCCGGCAATGCGCCAGGCGCCACGCGCCGCGCGGCGCGCTCCATCGCACCCTGGCGCTTCCCCCATACGCGTGCCGTGCGCAGCGCCACGGCCACCGGAGTGCCGCTGGCGCTCGCCGCAAGCACGCTGGCGAGCGCGTGCAGATCCTCGCCAAGCTGCCATACCAGCAGCGGCACGCCTTCGCCCGCCGTTTCCAGCGCGGCGAGGATCCGGCAGACGCGCCCGGCATCTCCGGCAAGCCACGCTTCGGAGAGCTTGAAGACGTCGAAGCGCGCGACGTCGGCGATCGCCTGCTCCACCGCGTCGGCGTCGAGCTCGCCCGCCGGAAGCAGCAGAGCGAGTTTTTCGATCTCCTGTTGCGCCGCGAGCAGGTTGCCTTCGGTGGTGTCGGCGAGGAACTGCAGCGTTTCGCTCGACGCTCGCTGCTGCGCACGCGCGAGCCGGCCCGCGATCCAGGCCGGCAGTTCGCCGCGCTCCAGCGGCTGCACCGCGATCGTGACGCCGGCGTCCTCCAACGCGGTGAACCATGCGCTGGCCTGCGCGGTACGGTCGAGCCGCGGCAAGGTGACCAGCAACAATGTGTCGGGGCCGGAGTCCGCCGCGAAGGCTTCCAGTGCGCGTGCGCCCTCGACGCCTGGCTTACCCGTTGGAATGCGCAAATCGATGATCGTGCGGCCACCAAATAGGCCGAGATTGCGGCTGGCACCGAGGAACGCGTCCCACTTGAAGCCCGGCTCCACGACCAGCACTTCGCGGTCCTCGCAACCCGCCGCGCGCGCGGCGGCGCGGATCTGGTCGCCCGCTTCGATGGCCAGCAACGGCTCGTCGCCGTGCACGACGTATAGCGACGCGAGGCCTTTGGCGAGATGCGCGGCGAGTTGCGTCGGCGCGAGTTGCATTGGTCCGGCCTCCGGCTACGCGACCGGCACCCTGGCCGACTGCAGGCGGCGCACGATCTGCTGGATCGCGTCGACCTGCATTTCGCGCCACAGCCGCTGCTCCTCGTATTCCTTGGCCAGCGCTTCGGTATCGCTGTAGGTATAGGTGCGCCGGATGATGACTTCGGACGTGGGCAGCCAGTCGGCGCCGTCCTTGTTGTGCACGCGAAACACGACGCGCTTGGTCAGCAGGAATTCGAATACCTTGCCACCGCTGGACAGCGACAGGATGTGCTTGTTGTCCTCAACGCTGTTGATGTCGAGCACTACCTGGGCTTGCTCGGACGTGGCGACGGCCTTGGAGGAACCCGCGCTCTCGATCGCGCGCCGCAGGGGAGTGGTGATTGCCGCGGACTCGGGTGAATTCAAATACACGGTGGAAAACGCGAAGTCCGCTTCGCCGCGCGGGTGGAATCCGCAACCACTGGCCACGGCCACTAGGAGGAACCCCGCCAGCAGGTGTAGCGCTCGCGCGCGCAGCGCACGCCGGGAATCGCCTTGGAACGAATTGTGGAGCGTGCCGGGCACGACTACTCGATCCTCGCGCGGCTCAATGTCTCGAGTGCCTTGAGCTGCTCGCCGGGCTCCATCTTCTCGCCGTCGGCGAAGACGATCAGTGCCGGTGCGGCGCTGATCTGCGCGGTGCCGGCATCGAGGATGCCCTTCTGATACTGCGGATTGAGCGCTAGCAACTGCGTCGTGCGTCCCGCATCGCCCGGCTTGAGCGGTCCCTTAAGCTCGAGAGCCGGCACCGACGCCTGGTATTTGCCGGTCGCGTCACGAAAATCGACGCGCAGCGCCAGCCGGTCGATGGTGCGCTTGCCGGTATTGGTCACGTCGAGCACATAGCGCAATACCTTGCCCGACGGCGACTTGCCGCTATCGTCCTTGACCAGCGCCTGTTCACGAACGACGACGCGGACTTCGGCATTGGCCGATGCGACCTGTTCCTGGTAGCGCTTCTGCGCCTCGCCGACCGACTTGTCGTAGGCACCCTGCAATTCCAGCGCCCTGGCGATCGATACCGTCGGCGCGGGACCTCCAGCCTTCTCTTGCGCCTGGACACGTGCCATGAACCGCGCGAACTGGCGGCGGTCGGATTCGCTCAGTTTCGCGGCCTGCGCGTCGACGAACTCGGTGCGCGCTGTGGCATCGGCAGGCAGAGGCTTGTCTTCGTTGCGCGAGCACGCCGCGACCGCGATGGCCAGCGCGGTCGCGCCCGCGGCGTAGCGGTACCACGCGCATCGCGGAGCGGCGAGCACACTGCGTGGCGAGTCAGGACGCATCGCAAATTCCTCCGACTTCAGGCCGAGGCGGCCAGGACGACATTGACCAGCCGCTTGGGCACGACGATGACGCGCAGCACCTTCGCGGTGCCACCGCGCTGCCCCTCCGTGATCGCGCGCTGCACGTGTGTCGACGCGATCGCCACGGCTTCGATGGTGGCGGTATCGGCGCTCGCGGCAACGGTGAGTTTACCCTTGAGTTTGCCGTTGACCTGCAACACCAGTTCGATTTCTTCCTGCGCGAGCGCCGCCTGGTCGACCTGCGGCCACGGCGCATCGACGATGTCGCCGTGCAGCGCGGCGTAGCCCAGCTGCTCCCACAAGGCGTGGGTGATGTGCGGGACGACGGGATTGAGCACGCGCAGGAGGAGTGACATGCCTTCGCGCGCGAGCGCGATGCCCTCCGGAGTCGCCGCGACGGGCACGCGCTCCAGGGCATTGAGCATTTTCATCGCCGCCGACACCACGGTGTTGTACTTGATGCGCCGGTAATCGTCGTCTGCCTGCTTGAGATGGACGTGAAGTTCGCGGCGTATGGTGCGCAGTTCCGGTGGCGCCCCGGCCCAGTCGACCTTCGCGGGAGACGCGGCCGAAAGCTGCGCGAGTTGCTGGCAATGCGTCCACAGGCGCTTGAGAAACCGGTGCGCGCCTTCGATGCCGGAATTCGACCACAGCGCCGACTCCTCCGGAGGACCGGCGAACATGCTGAACATGCGCGCGGTGTCGGCGCCGTACCTGCCAATAATCTCCTGCGGATCGATGCCGTTCTTCTCGCTCTTCGACATCTTGCTCACGCCGCCGTATTCGACTTGTCCGCCGTCGCTGCGCAGCTTGCCGCCCGAAATGCGTCCTTCGGCATCGTGCGTGACATCGACATCTTCGGGCGCGAAGTAATCGATGCCGCCGGTATCGCCACGGCGGAAATAGCTGTGATTGAGCAGCATGCCCTGGGTCATCAGGCGCGTGAACGGTTCGTCGAACGTCACCAGCCCCATGTCGCGCATCACCTTGGTCCAGAAGCGCGCGTAGAGCAGGTGCAGGATTGCATGTTCGATGCCGCCGATGTACTGGTCCATCGGATTCCAGTACTCGTTGCGGGCGTCGACCATGGTGGTTGCACCGGGGCACGCGTAGCGCATGTAGTACCACGCCGAATCGACGAAGGTATCCATGGTGTCGGTTTCGCGTTTGGCGGGACCGCCGCACTTCGGGCAGGGCGTATCGACGAAATCGGCGCGCTTGGCCAGCGGATTGCCGGTGCCGTCGGGCACGCAATCCTCGGGGAGCACGACCGGCAGGTCTTTTTCCGGGACCGGCACGTCGCCACACTTCGCGCAGTGGACGATCGGGATCGGCGTGCCCCAGTAGCGCTGGCGCGAAATGCCCCAGTCGCGCAGGCGATAGGTGATCTTCTTTTCGCCCAGGCCCATTGCCGCGAGGTCTGCCGCAATGGCGCCGACCGCGGCTTTGTAGCCGAGGCCATCATATTTGCCGGAATGGATGCAGACGCCGTGTTCCTTGTCCGCGAACTCCTCGCGCCATGCGTCGCGCGTGAACGGTATCGATTTGCCGTCGGCACCCTTCTCGTCGATGACCTGCTTCACCGCCAAACCGTACTTGTTGGCAAAGGCGAGGTCGCGCTCGTCGTGCCCCGGGACGCCCATGACCGCGCCTTCGCCGTAGGCCATGAGCACATAATTGCCGATCCAGACCGGCACCGCTTCGCCGCTCAGCGGATGCTGCACCGACAAGCCGGTTGCCATGCCCCTCTTGTCCATCGTCGCAAGATCGGACTCGATCACGCTGCCCCGCTTGCACTCCTCGATGAACGTGGCAAGTTGCGGATTCGAACGTGCGGCAAGCGTTGCCAGCGGATGCTCGGCGGCGACCGCGCAGAAGGTCGCCCCCATGATGGTGTCGGCGCGGGTCGTGAACACCCACAGCTTGCCATCGCCGATCGGCGATCCTGCCGCATCGCGAATCGAGTGCGGAAACGCGAAGCGCACGCCTTCGCTGCGGCCGATCCAGTTGGCCTGCATGACGCGCACGCGCTCGGGCCAGCCGGTCATGTTGGGCAGGTTGTCGAGCAATTCGTCGGCGTAGTCGGTGATGCGCAGGTAGTACATCGGGATTTCACGCTTTTCCACCAACGCGCCCGAGCGCCAGCCACGGCCGTCGATCACCTGCTCGTTGGCGAGCACCGTCTGGTCGGCCGGATCCCAGTTGACCACGCCGGTCTTCTTGTAAGCGATGCCCTTTTCGAGCATGCGCAGGAACAGCCACTGGTTCCAGCGGTAATAGTCGGGCTTGCAGGTGGCGAGTTCGCGCGACCAGTCGATGGCCAGCCCAACCGCCTGCATCTGTCTTTTCATGTAGGCGATGTTGTCGTACGTCCACTTCGCCGGCGGGACATTGCCCTTCATGGCGGCGTTTTCCGCCGGCAGTCCGAACGCATCCCAACCCATCGGCATCAGTGCGTTGTAACCGTTCATGCGCAGATAGCGGACCATCATGTCGTTGATGGTGTA
>JBDTLK010000117.1:0-11440 GCA_039934835.1 Edaphobacterium sp. (SeqCode)
CCCAACCTGCAGCCCCTGCAGCAACCGCAGCGCCTGCGGCTGCCAAACCGCCCAAGTCCGCACCTGCCGCGCCACAGGCCACCGCGCCCGGCACGGCGACGTATTCCGGCGCTGTCGACATCGAATGTGAAATGCTTGTGCTCGGCGCCGGGCCGGGCGGATACAGCGGCGCTTTCCGTTCGGCCGACCTGGGCATGAAGACGGTTCTGGTCGAGCGTTACGCGACGCTTGGGGGAGTGTGCCTGAATGTCGGCTGCATTCCTTCCAAAGCGCTGCTGCACATCGCCGCAGTCATGGATGAAGTCGCCGTGCTGGGCGAGCACGGTGTGACTTTCGGCGCGCCCAAGGTCGATCTCGCCAAGCTGCTCGCGTGGAAGAACAAGGTTGTCGGCAAGTTGACCGGCGGCCTAGCCGGCATGGCCAAGGCGCGCAAGGTCGAGGTGGTGCGCGGTTACGGCAGTTTTCTCGATGCGCATCACGTCGTCGTCGAACTGACCGAGGGCACGGGTCAGGCGCGAACCAGTGCGAAGAAGGTCGTGCGCTTCCAGAAAGCGATCATCGCCGCCGGCTCGCAGTCGGTGCAGCTGCCGTTCGTCCCCGAGGATCCGCGCATCGTCGATTCGACCGGAGCGCTGGAATTGAAATCGGTCCCCAAACGGCTGCTCGTCGTCGGCGGCGGTATCATCGGACTGGAAATGGGCACTGTATATTCGAGCCTGGGATCCCGGTTGGATGTCGTCGAGATGCTCGACGGGCTGATGCAGGGCGCCGACCGCGATCTGGTGAAGGTTTGGGAGAAGGTGAACAAGCCGCGCTTCGATCGCGTAATGCTCAAGACCAAGACCGTCGCCGTCGAAGCGAAAAAGGACGCGATCTACGTCAGTTTCGAAGGCGAACAGGCGCCCTCGGGCCCGCAGCCCTACGACATGGTGCTCATGGCGGTGGGCCGCAGCCCGAACGGCAAGAACATCGGCGCCGAAAAGGCCGGAGTCATCGTCACCGACCGCGGCTTCATCCCCGCCGACAACCAGCTGCGCACCAACGTGCCGCACATCTTTGCGATCGGCGACGTCATCGGCCAACCGATGCTCGCGCACAAGGCGGTGCACGAGGCGCACGTCGCCGCCGAAGCGGCCGCCGGGCACAAGGCCTTCTTCGACGCGCGCGTCATCCCGTCGGTGGCATACACCGATCCCGAAATCGCGTGGGTCGGCAAGACCGAGGACGAAGCCAAGGCCAAGGGCATCAAACTGCAGAAGGGCCTCTTTCCGTGGGCCGCGTCCGGTCGCGCGATTGCCAACGGCCGCGACGAAGGCTTCTCCAAGCTGCTGTTCGACGACGCGACGCATCGCATTGTCGGCGGCGGCATCGTCGGCACACACGCCGGCGATCTGATCAGCGAAATTGCGCTGGCCATCGAAATGGGCGCCGACGCGATCGACATCGGCAAGACCATCCATCCGCATCCGACCCTGAGCGAATCGGTCGGTCTCGCTGCCGAGGCTTTCGAAGGCGTCTGCACTGATCTGCCTCCGGTGCGGAAGAAAGCATGACGCAGGACGAGCAGAAGCAGCGCGTCGCACGCGAGGCCGTCAAGTATGTCGTCAGCGACGCCTACGTCGGCGTCGGCAGCGGCTCGACTGCGAATTTTTTTATCGATGAGCTCTCGCAGATAAGGGGCAGGATCAAGGGCGCGGTCGCGAGTTCGGATCGAACCGCCGCACGGCTGAAGAGTCACGGCATCCCGGTGGTGGAACTCGCGGCGGTCGACGACTTGCCGGTGTACATCGACGGCGCCGACGAAACGACCGAGCACGGCGCAATGATCAAGGGCGGAGGCGGCGCGCTGACACGTGAAAAGATCGTCGCCGCCGTCGCGAAGAAGTTCGTGTGCATTGTCGACGAGTCCAAGCTTGTCGGCGTGCTGGGGAATTTTCCGCTGCCGGTGGAAATCATTCCCATGGCGCGCAGCCACGTCGCGCTCGAGTTGGTCAAACTCGGCGGGCAGCCGCGCCTGCGCGAGCACTTCGTCACCGACAACGGCAATATCATCCTCGACGTCGAGGATCTGACGATCCTGAATCCGGCGCAGCTCGAAGAGCAGATCAACCATATCGTCGGGGTCGTCACTAACGGCCTGTTCGCGCGGCGAGGCGCCGATGTCATTCTGGTGGGCAGCGATGCCGGCGTGCGCACCCTCGACGCGCACAAATTCTAGACGTCGCCCCGGCGAGCGCCGGGGCGCAAGTTTGCGGCGCGGCCGCTAGACATTGAACTTGGATCCCGGCCGCCGGCTTAGATCATGCCGGGGCAGGCTCCGCCGGGACTGCGGCCACAGTGTGGTGGCCAGGGCGTCGGAACGACTTGCGTCCTGCGCTACAATGTAACTGTGAATAATCTCGCCGTGCCCGGCCTTGGCAGCATTGCCGACCTTGGCGCCTACATGGAAGGCGTGGGCGTCGCCGCGCGCGCAGCCGCGCGCGAGCTGGCGCGCGCGGATACGCATGCGAAAAACGCTGCGCTGAATGCGATAGCCAGAACGATTCGCCGCGACCAGGCCACCCTGCTCGCGGCGAATGCAAGAGACATCGCGTCCGCCAAAACAGCGGGGCACGACGCGGCGTTCGTCGACCGCCTGACGCTCACTGCCACGACGATCGCGGCAATGGCCGAGGGCCTCGCGCAAATCGCCGCGCTGCCCGATCCTGTCGGCGAAATCAGCGGACTGGCATATCGCCCTACCGGCATCCAGGTGGGCAAGATGCGCGTGCCGCTGGGCGTGGTGGGCATCATCTACGAATCGCGCCCGAACGTCACCGCCGATGCGGCGGGCCTGTGCCTCAAGTCCGGCAACGCGTGCGTTCTGCGCGGCGGCTCGGAAGCGCTGCATTCCAACCAGGCAATCGCCGCGTGCGTGCACGAGGGACTCGCCTCGGCGGGACTGCCCGAGGACGCCGTGCAACTCGTCGCCACGACCGATCGCGCCGCGGTCGGCCTGCTCGTGACCATGGATCGCTACATCGACGTGCTGGTGCCGCGCGGCGGAAAAAGCCTGATCGAGCGCGTCGCCGGCGAGGCGACGGTACCGGTCATCAAGCATCTCGACGGCGTGTGCCACGTTTTTATCGACGCGGCCGCCGATGTCGACATGGCGGTGCGCATCGCCGACAACGCCAAGACGCAGCGCTACAGTCCGTGCAACACCATGGAAACGCTGCTCGTCCACGCGCAGATCGCGGCGCGCGTGCTCCCGCCGCTGGCGGCGATCTATGGCGCGAAGGGCGTGGAATTGCGCGGCGACGCCGCCGCGCGCGCGCTGGTCGCCGCGATGAAGCCGGCGAGCGAGGAGGACTGGGCGACCGAGTATCTCGCGCCGATACTGTCGGTGCGCGTGGTCGACAGCCTCGACGCGGCGATCGAGCACATCGCTACGTATGGCTCGCAACATACCGACGCCATCGTCACCGAGGATTATTCGAACGCGATGCGCTTTCTGCGCGAAGTCGACTCCAGCTCGGTGCTGGTCAATGCGTCGACGCGTTTCGCCGATGGCTTCGAATACGGCCTGGGCGCGGAAATCGGCATCTCGACCAACAAGCTGCACGCGCGCGGCCCGGTCGGCCTCGAAGGCCTGACCAGTCAGAAGTGGGTCGTGTTCGGCAGCGGGCAGATACGCAGCTGAAACGCAACAGACCCGCAACAGAACCGCGAACCGCGGTCAGAACCCCTAGAACGAGCGCGGCATTCCCAGCACGTGCTCGCCCACATACGACAGGATCAGGTTGGTCGAGATCGGCGCGACCTGATAGAGCCGCGTCTCGCGGAATTTGCGCTCGACGTCGAACTCGCAGGCGAAACCGAAACCCCCGTGCGTCTGCAGGCACGCGTTGGCCGCTTCCCATGACGCTTTGGCCGCCAGCAGCTTTGCCATGTTGGCCTCGGCGCCGCAGGGCTTGCCGGCGTCGAACAGGTTGCACGCCTTGAAGCGCATCAGGTTGGCGGCCTCCAGCTCGATGTGCGCTTCGGCAATGGGAAACTGCACCGCCTGATTCTTGCCGATCGGCCGGTCGAAGACGACGCGTTCGCTGGCGTAACGGCGCGCCTTGTCGACGAACCACCAGCCGTCGCCGATGCATTCCGCGGCGATGAGCGTGCGTTCGGCGTTGAGTCCGTCGAGGATGTAACGGAAGCCCTTGCCCTCTTCGCCGATCAGGTTGTCGGCGGGAACCTCGAGCTCGTCGAAGAATACTTCATTCGTCTCGTGGTTCACCATGTTGGGTATCGGCCGCACCGTGATGCCGCCGCGCGTGTCGCGCTTGATCGTGCGCAGGTCGATCAGGAATACGCTCATGCCTTCGGCCTTGCGCTTGACCTCCGCCAGCGGCGTGGTACGCGCCAGCATGATCATCAGGTCCGAGTGCTGCAGGCGCGAGGTCCACACCTTCTGGCCGTTGATGACGTAGCGCTCGCCTTTCTTCACCGCGGTCGTCTTGAGCTTGGTAGTGTCGGTACCCGTGGTCGGCTCGGTGACCGCCATCGACTGCAGGCGCAGCTCGCCGCTGGCGATCGCCGGCAGATACTTCTGCTTCTGCTCTGGCGAGCCATGCCGAAGCACCGTGCCCATGTTGTACATCTGCCCGTGACACGCGCCGGCATTGCCACCGCTGAGGTTGATCTCCTCCATGATCACCGACGCTTCAGCGAGCCCGAGACCGGAGCCGCCGTATTCCGTCGGAATCATCGCGGCCAGCCAACCCGCACGGGTGAGCTCGTCGACAAAGGCTTCGGGGTACCCGCGCTCGGCATCAACTTTCTGCCAGTACGCGGAATCGAAATTTCGGCACAGCGCGCGCACCGCCTCCCGCAATTCCTGATAATCGTCAGTCGCTGGAATCGAAAGCATGCGAGGTCCTCCTGAATTGACGCGGTCGAGCGCTCAGGATTTTGCGATTGCGATGCGTCGCGGATGACGCCACCATGTCAGCCAAAGGGTCGCGGCCGCGACCACGGCGATGAACGGCAACGCTCCCAAGTTCATCCGTTCCCAACCGGCGGCACTCACCAGCGCGCCAGAAGAGAACGACGAGATGACCATCACCGTGAACACTAGCGCGTCGTTGAGACCTTGCGTCTTGGCTTTCTCCGCGGGCGTGTAGGTTTCGGTGAGCAGTGTCGTGCCGCCGACATACATGAAATTCCAGCCGACGCCGAGCACGACCAGCGCCGTCCAGAATTGCCAGATCGCGACGCCGGACACCGCAACGGCAACGCAGGCGGCCATCAGCAACGCGCCGGCAAGGATGACCTTGAGCGCGCCAAAGCGCTTGATAAGAGAGCCCGTGAAGAAACCTGGCGCATACATTCCGACGACGTGCCACTCGATGACGACTGCGGCAGCGGAAAATGGGTGTCCGCAGAATCCCATCGCCAGCGGTGTCGCGGTCATCAACAGGTTCATGATTCCATAGCCCAGCGCTGCGGCCATCGCCGCGACCACGAACACCGGTTGGCACGCGATGTCGCGCAACGGCCGCCCGCGACCCGCATGCTCGTCTGCCGGCGGCTTCGGCACGTGCACTCGTGACTGCACCGCCATCGCGATCAGCGCGATCGCCGAGAGTACCAGGAACGATCCCAGGAACGGGACCGGCAGGATGTCCTTGGCCCACACGCTCGCGGTCGGACCGATGAAGCCGCCGACGATGCCTCCGGCCAATACCAGCGATATCGCCTTGGCCTTGAACTCGGGCGCGGCGACTTCCGCCGCGGCAAAACGATACTGCAGTCCGAACGCCGTGTAGATGCCGACGATCGCGGTGCCGAAGCAGTACAGCGGAAAATTCGCGCGCGCGATGCCCAGCGCGCAGGTCGCGCTGCCCAGGATCGCGATCAGCGATCCGGTCATGAAGCCGCGGCGGCGTCCGACTTTTGCCATCCACAAAGCCGCCGGCATCGCCGCCAGCGCGGAACCGAGCACGTAGCTGGTCACGCCCAGGGTCGCGAAAGTCTTGTTGTCGACCAACGCGAAGCCAACCAGGCCATTCATCGTGATCAGCCCGGAGTTGTTCACCAGCAACAGCGCCTGGCAGCATGCAAGCAGTACGATATCGCGGTAGGAAGTGCGCACGGGGATCGATGGTTGGGATGCGCGGCGGGTTGCACCGGGGGAGCATTCGCACTATAGCAAACGCCTTGCCACGACAAAGGAATTGCGGTGGAAAACGAGATACTCGATTTCTGGTTTGGCGCGCCCGGCACGCCGGAATACGGCACCGTCCGCGACGTGTGGTTTCGCAAGGGCGCCGCCTTCGACGCAACCATCGCCAGCCGGTTCGGCGCGCTTGTCACCCGGGCATTGGCAGGCAGCCGCATCGACGATATCGCGACGCCGCGTGGCGCGCTTGCACGAGTGCTTGTGCTCGATCAGTTCACCCGCAACATCTACCGCGATTCGGCAACGGCGTTCGCCGGCGACGCGAGCGCGTTGGCGATCTCCAATGCCACCGTCGCCGCCGGCGATGATCGCGTGCTGATCGCGGTCGAGCGCTGGTTTCTCTACATGCCTTTCGAGCACGCCGAATCGGTCGCTGCACAGGGCCGCTCGATCGAGTTGTTTACGCGCCTGCGCGACGACACCGGATTGTCTGACCCGCTGGTGTGGGCCGAAAAGCACGCGCAGGTCATCCGCCGGTTCGGCCGCTTTCCGCATCGCAACGACATCCTGGGACGACCGTCGACGCCGGCGGAGATCGAGTTCCTTGCGCAACCCGGCAGTCGGTTTTAGGCTGTGAACACATGCGCAGGCACGCTGACAATTCCCCGCAACCGCATTTCACTTGCCGCAACTCATCCCAGCGGCGGCGTCCTTCTCGGGCAGCTTGACGTCGAAGTCGAGCACCCACGTCGTTTTGCCCAGAGCGCCGACGATCCTGCCCGTCAGCATCGCGCCCGGCTTGACCTCCCCGCTCATTTTTTCGACCTTGAAGTCTTTCGGGGCTTCGGCCACCCGCTGAATTCCGGCGAGCGGGGATTTGGCGTGGTTGGTATTCAGGTCGATCGTCTTCACCGCCGCCGGCGACGCGGTGGCCGTACCGCCTCCTGGGCAGAACATGACCGTGATCGTCGTTCGCTGCTTGCCCGCCTTGGTTCCTTCGGCGTACGCGGACACCTGGAAATTCTGCGCCTCTTCGGGCGAGATCGAGTCTTCGTTGAACCAGATGGCTACGCTGTGCCGGTCGCCGTACAACGAGACCGCGCAATTGCCTGCCGAGAACTTCTCGCCCCCCATCGTCCCGGTCGCCAGGCACTTGTTCGGACGCGACTGGACGGGCACCGCGACCGCAGCGGTCTGATCCTTCGCTGCGGTGCCACCGCCCGGCATCGGCTTGCCCAATTGCCAGTCAGCCGCCAGCGCCTGCGCCTGACGCATTTGCGCGGGCTTGAGCTTCCTGCCGATGTCATCCCGGTGGGCGAGCGCATCGGCATTGCCGTCGCGCGCCGCAATCGCAAAATTGGCATACGCAAGTACGTCGTCTTGGGCGACGCCTTCGCCGTTTTCGTAGGCGACTCCCAGCTTGAATTGCGCGCCGACGTAGCCCTGCTCGGCCGCCTTGCGGAACCAGACGATGGCCAGCGGCAAGTCGGCCGGCACGCCGGCGCCCTTGGCGTGCATGAGTGCAAGGTTGTACTGGGCCGTGGCATCGCCCTGCGTCGCCGCTTTCTGGAACCACGCCACGGCCTGCGCATCGTCGTGCGGCACGCCGTCGCCATTGAAGTACATTACGCCCAGTTCCTGCTGGGCGTTGGCGTTGCCGCCGGCGGCGGACTTGCGCAGCCAAGCCAGCGCCTGCGCCATGTCCTTCGGGACACCCCTGCCAAATTCATACATGCGCCCGAGACGATATTGGGCCTCGGCGTTGCCGTGCGCGGCAAGCGGACGCAACTCCTTCAACGCGGTGGCGTAGTCACCCTTGATGACCGCGTCTATGCCTTCGTTGAGCCCGGCGATTGCAGATGCGTAACACAGTGCCGCAATCGCGAACACCAGCAACTTGCTTGGGCGAGAGTGGTATTTCATATCCGGTCGCGATCCGGCCGCAATCGACCGTTTACGCTGATGAGGGTACATTCTCCGCCTCAGCGGTGGTTCGCGCAAAACGGCATAGAAACACCCCCATGGAGATAATCGAAGTCACCCTCGGCCTGGTATTGGCGGTTGCGCTCATCGCGGCTGTGGCGAAATGGGTACCCGTGCCCATGCCGCTCCTGCTGGTCGCCGGCGGCGTGATGCTGTCGTATATCCCGGGCCTGCGCGAGTTCGCGATTCCGCCTGAAGTCTTCTTCATGCTCTTCATCCCGCCGTTGCTTTTTTCCGACGGCTGGTTGATTCCGAAACGCGACCTGATCAGCGCGCTGCGTCCGGTGCTTCTGCACGCATTCGGCCTGGTCTTCCTCACTGTGCTCGTCGTCGGCTACTTCATCCACTGGCTTATTCCGGAAGTCCCTCTGGCCGCTGGCTTCGCGCTCGGAGCGGTGATTTCGCCCACCGACGCGGTAGCCGTGAGCGCCATTACCGGCAACCTCAAGGTGCCAACCCGCGTAACGACCATCGTCAATGGCGAGAGCCTTATCAACGACGCCTCGGGGTTGGTCGCTTTCAAGTTTGCCGTGGCAGCGGTGGTGACCGGCGTATTCAGCTGGAGCGGCGCCGTGCTGCAGTTCTTCGTGCTATCGATCGGCGGTTTCGTACTGGGACTCGCGATTGCGTGGGTCATCGGACAACTGCGCGTTCACCTGAAACGATTCTGTGTTATCGATCCGACCATCCAGACTGTATTTTCCCTGCTCACGCCGTACGCCGCATATCTCGCGGCGGAGAGGCTCGGAGTCGGCAGCATTCTCGCGGTCGTCGCGGCCGGCCTCTACGCGGGCGTGCACGATGCGCGACACATCGATGCGCCGACGCGCAACCATGCGTGGGAAGTCTGGACCATGCTGCTCTTTGCCTTCAACGGGCTCGTATTCATTCTGCTCGGGGTGCAACTGCATTCGATCATCGACGGCGTTTCGCTCGCGAGCGCAGGCGAGCTCGCGGGCTACGCATTGGCGCTGTCCGCGACGGTGATCGTTCTGCGCCTGCTTTGGGTATTTCCGGCAGCGATGCTTCCCCCGCTCCTGTCGAAACGCATCCGCGAGAAAGAGGGCACGCGCGATCCGCGACTGATCTTTTTGACCGGCTGGGCCGGCATTCGCGGATCGGTGACAATGGCCGCGGCACTGTCGATACCCCTTGTAACTGCATCAGGCGCGCCATTTCCGGGGCGCAACCTGATCATCCTGCTCGCCGCCAGTGTCATTGTCGTCACCCTGCTGCTCAACGGGCTGACGCTGCCCTTCGTCATCCGCACCTTCGGCATCCACGGTGATGGCATGGCCGAGCGCGAAGAGCGCGCCGCGCGCATAGCGACCGCACATGCCGCGATCGATGCGCTGCAAAAGCAGCTCTCGCACCTCGACCACAATGACGAAGTTACGTATGCCAAGTCGCTGATCGCGCATTACGAGCAACGCTCGCAACGTTACTCGGCCAATGCCGATCGGCGGCGTCATCTCGACTCGATGGACGAGTCACGGCGGCGGATATGGATGGCTGCCGTCAATGCCGAGCGGGAAGAACTGATGCAGATGCGCGAGGCCGACGAGATCAACGACGAAGTGTTGCGCCTGCTGCAGACCGGCATCGATATCGAGGAGGCGTTGATCGTGGGCGCAACCCGTCGTGGTCACTGAGCTCGCGTTGCCTTGCCTATCGAACAGGCGAATCACCCGATGACGCACACGCTCGGCCTTCTCGGCGGAACCTTCGACCCGATCCACTACGGACACCTGCGCTTCGCGGCCGAAGTCCGCGCGGCGCTCGGGCTCGCGCAAATGCATCTTGTTCCCGCGGGCGTGCCGCCGCATCGTGCGGCGCCGCTCGCCTCCGGCGAGGACCGGCTGGCAATGACAGCTCTCGGCTGCGCCGAATTCGCCGGCCTGGCCGCCGATGGTCGCGAAGTCCGCCGCGCAGGCCCCAGCTACACCGTGGTGACGCTGCAGGAACTGCATGCGCAGGACAGGCAACGGCCGCTGGCACTGTTGCTGGGCAGCGATGCGCTGCATGGGCTGGCGAGCTGGTACCACTGGGAACAGCTGTTCACGCTCGCCCATCTGGTGGTGGTCGAGCGCCCCGGCGAGGCCTTCGACGCGAACAAGCTGTCGCCCGCATTGCGCGAACAATGGGAGCGGCGGCTGACCACCGATCCGTTGCGCCTGTCGCGCGGACTTGCCGGGACGATCCTTCGCTTGACGGTGGCGCCGCAGCCGATTTCGGCGACGGCGATTCGCGCGGCGCTGGCGCGGGGGGCGGCGGGACGCGCTGAAGTCGTCGGTTTGCTTCCGGCGACGGTTCTGGCTTATATTGAACGCAACCAACTGTATCGGTCTGCCCCGGATGCGCCTTAATCGCCTACAGAAAATTGCCGTCACCGCCCTCGAAGACATCAAGGCCCGCGACATCACCGTACTCGATGTCCGCAAACTCACCAGTCTGTACGACACGCTCATCATCGCTACTGCCGAATCCAACCGGCAGGTGAATGCGCTGGCGCGTCACGTGCGCGACGCCCTGAAGGAGGCCGGCGCGCCGATCATTGGGGTGGAGGGCGAGGAGTCCGGTGAGTGGGTCCTGGTCGACTGCGGCGACATCGTCGTACATGTCATGCAGCCGGCGGTACGGCTGCACTACAACCTCGAAGAACTCTGGACGCCCCCCAAGCCCAAGCGCGTCGCCAAGATCGCTGCCACAACATAGTTCCGGCGTAGTCCCGCCTGCGGCGCGCTGGTTGCGTTCGCTGGCGACTCGCATGGAGTCCGCCCGCCATGAAACTGCGCATCGTCGCGCTCGGCGACAAGCTGCCGGCGTGGGTCGGAGCCGCGTACGACGACTACGCGCGCCGTCTACCGCGTGAGTTCACGCTCGAGCTCGTCGAGATCAAGCCCGCAGCGCGCAATCAGGGCAAGAGCGTCACCCAACTGCTGGCCGCCGAAGGCGCGCGCATCGCTGCCGCGACCGGCGGCTATCATGTCGTGGCACTGGACGAACGTGGCGCCGCGTGGACTACCGCGCGGTTCGCGGCGCAGTTGCGCCGCTGGCGCGACGAGGCGTTCTCGGTTGCTTTCGTGATTGGCAGCGCCGACGGGCTCTCGTCCGCGAACAAACGTGGCGCCGCGGCCGTCGTC
Organism: Edaphobacterium sp. (SeqCode); assembly: GCA_039934835.1. Lineage (GTDB taxonomy): Bacteria > Pseudomonadota > Gammaproteobacteria > Burkholderiales > Casimicrobiaceae > PALSA-1003. The sequence continues at coordinate 11,281 of JBDTLK010000117.1, forward strand.
GCACTCTCTGCGCTTACCCTCCCGCATGGACTCGCCCGCGTCGTGCTCACCGAGCAGCTCTATCGCGCGGTGAGTCTGCTGCAGGGCCATCCCTACCACCGCGAATGAGATACCGTGATGTCTGTCAAGTGGTTTGTGGTTCATGGCGAGACTTCCGCGG
>JBDTLK010000118.1:0-11419 GCA_039934835.1 Edaphobacterium sp. (SeqCode)
CACGCCAACAACAGCATCGACATGCAGGAGTTCATGCTCGTTCCGCTCGGCGCGCCGAGCTTTCGCGAGGCGCTTCGCTATGGCGTAGAAGTCTTCCAGACCCTGAAGAAATTGATCGACTCCAAGGGGATGACGACGACGGTAGGCGACGAGGGCGGCTTTGCGCCGAACCTGCCGTCGAACGAATCGGCGATCCAGCTGCTGCTCGAAGCGATCGACAAGGCGGGCTATACCGCCGGCACCGACATCGCGCTCGCGCTCGACTGCGCGGCCTCCGAATACTACAAGGACGGCGTCTACAACCTCGAGTCCGAGGGTGCCAAGCTCACGCGCTCGCAAATGGTCGACTACCTGGCGACGTGGGTCGACAAGTATCCGATCATCTCGATCGAAGACGGCATGGCGGAGGACGACTGGGATGGCTGGAAACTGCTCACCGACAAGCTCGGCCGCAAGGTGCAGATCGTCGGCGACGACCTGTTCGTCACCAACACAAAAATCCTCAAGCAGGGCATCGCCAAGGGCGTTGCCAACTCGATCCTGATCAAGATCAATCAGATCGGCACCCTGACCGAGACCTTTGCCGCGATCGGCATGGCGATGCGCGCGGGCTACACGACCGTTATTTCCCATCGCTCCGGGGAGACCGAGGACAGCCTTATCGCCGACATCGCGGTAGGCACCAACGCCGGCCAGATCAAGACCGGCTCGCTGTCGCGCTCGGACCGCGTCGCCAAGTACAACCAGCTCCTGCGCATCGAGGAAGACCTCGGCGACGTGGCGAGCTACCCCGGCCGCGCGGCCTTCTATCAGCTCAAATAGACTTGCGCATCCTCGCCGCCCTGCTCGCGCTGCTGATTCTCGGCCTGCAATACCCGATGTGGCTGGGCAGGGGCGGTTGGCTGCGCGTGCGTGAACTGGACCGGCAGGTCAGTGCGCAGCAGCACGTCAACTCCGAGCTCGCGTCGCGCAACGCTGCGCTCGACGCCGACGTGCGCGATCTCAAGCAGGGCTTCGAAGCGATCGAGGAGCGCGCGCGCTCGGATCTGGGAATGATCCGGCAGGACGAGGTGTTCTTTCAGTTGCCGGTGCCGGCCCAGTCCGCTGGTGCCACCAAGCCCGCGCCGGCGAAATAGCCACACACCTCGACCACGACCGGCGCGCGAGCAATTCCGTCCGCGGCAGCGCCTGTTCATCCTGCAAATTCGCAGTCGCCATCGTTGCCGCCCATGCCGCACATCAGCTCTCAAGACAATCCACGCCTGAAGGAAGCGACGCGCCTGATGGCATCGTCGCGCGAGCGGCGCAAGGCGGGGCGCTGCGTACTCGAGGGCGTGCACCTCGTCAGCGTTTATCTGGCGCGGCACGGCACCCCCGAATCGCTGATCGTCGCGAGCTCGGACGCAATGAAGCCCGAGATTCGCGCGCTGGTCGCCGCGATGCCGCCAACGCGAGTGGCGACCATTGACGCCTCGGCATGGACCGAACTGACACAGCTTCCGGTCGACGTCGGCGTGCTCGCGGTCGTGCCCGCGCCGCGACCGGTGTTTCGCCAGGCCGCGGACTTCTGCCTGCTGCTCGAAGATATCCAGGACCCCGGAAACGTCGGATCGATCCTGCGCAGCGCCGCCGCGGCGGGTGTCGCCCAGGTGTTTCTATCGAAGGGCTGCGCCTTTGCCTGGTCGCCCAAGGTTCTGCGTGCCGGCCAGGGCGGGCACTTTCACCTGGAGATATTCGAGGACGCAGACCTCGTCGGCTGGGCGCGTAATTTTCGGGGAGCGCTGTTCGCGGCGGTAGCGCATGGCGGCGAGTCGCTGTTCGAGGCCAGGCTCGTTGCGCCGCTTGCCGTGGTGGTCGGCAACGAAGGCGCGGGCCTCTCGCCGGCAATCCAGGCCGCGGCAACGCGCCGCATCTCGATCCCCATGCCCGGCGGCTTCGAATCGCTGAACGCCGCTGCCGCCGCCGCGATCTGCCTGTTCGAGTGCGCCCGCCAGGGCGTGTGCGCCAGCGGCGGCTGAGCGCCGCCAAGCCTCGCGTTAGTGCAGTACCCCGGAGAACGTCGCGTCCTCGCGGCAGTTGCCGCCGACGATGGGCGCGGAGAAGCGGCCCTCAATGCCGAGGTTGGTCGCCGTCAGCTCACCCATCGACGCACTGGTGTCGACGCCGTCACTGCACTTGTACGACGTGGTCGGAATGAGATAGAGCTTGCCGAACTGGGTGAGCGTTCCGGCGAGCGTGCACGACAGGCCGCTGTTGTAGCTGAACACCATCGATACCGTCCGGTTGGCATTCTGCGTGACCGACAAGCTGTAATAATCGCTGTAGCTCCCGGCCTTGTTGCAGCTGCCGCCCGAATAGGCACCCGACTGCGCGCCCACGTACGTGCCGCCGATGGTGATCTGAGTCAGCGGCTGCCGCTGTATGGCCTTGGTCACCGTTGCCGCCAGCGACGCGGGGGTGGTCACGGTGTAGACGAAGGTGGCCGTGTACGGCCCGGTCGGCTGAAACGATGCCGTTCCGACCTCGGTCGTCGTCTGATCGCCAGGGACCCAGGGCGCGCCGTAAAATGATCCCGTAGTCGCATAGAGCTTGCCGATGTAGTTGTTGCTTGCGTCGAGCGTCAGCTGCGCGGTGTACCAGATTGGCTTCTTGTCGGGACCGTAAATGAAATACGTGACGAACATGAAAGCGTCGCTTTGAATGATGTTGGCGCCCCAGCCGCTTTCGGCGGGGATGTACCAGACATCGGTGTAATCGGTAGCCCACGCCGGCAAGGCGGGGAGCAGCAGGAACAGGCACATCAGTGAGCGTTTGAGCATGGCTTGGCACAACCCGGGCAAAAACCAAATTGTAGCAGGCTCATCTTGGGGTCACTGTAACCAGGGGTAACAGCGCTTCGACGGCCGCTCGCTGTGGCAGTGCGGATTGCGCGCCGTGCATGGTGCAGGCGAGCGAGCCCGCGGCGACCGCGAACCGCATCGCCTCGGGGAGTGCAACGCCGCGATCGAGCGCCGCCGCCAGCGCACCGACGAAGGCATCGCCCGCGCCGGTGGTGTCGACCACCTCGACACGTGGCGTGGCGGCGCGCACGGTCTGTCCGCGCACGCAGCACAGCGCTCCGGCCGCGCCCAAGGTCACGATGACGGTCAAATCCGCAATCCGTGATGCGGCCGATGTCGCGAACGCTTCCGGATGCGTGGGCCACCCGCAGGCACCGGCCAGCACCGCTGCTTCACCTTCGTTGACTACCAGCACATCGATCTGGCGCAGCAACTCGGGCGCCACTGCGCGTGCCGGCGCGCCATTGAGTATGATGCGCGCGCCGGCACGCCAGGCGCGCGTAATCAGCGCCGCATTCGCCGTTGCGGGGACTTCGTGTTGCAGGACCAGCAGCGTGTCGCGGGAGAGTACTTCATCCGCGACCGCCTGCTCGTCAACATGGGCGTTGGCTCCCGCGATGACGACGATGCAATTCTCGCCCTTCGCGTCGACCAGGATCGTCGCGCAGCCGGTGGGTGAGTCGATGGTCGCCACGCCGCGCAGGTCCACGCCGCCAGCTCTCAACAGCGCGGTCGCGGTGCCGGCAAAGCTGTCGCGCCCGACGGCGCCGAACATCCGCACCTTCGCACCGGCCCGCGCTGCGGCGAGCGCCTGATTGCCGCCCTTGCCGCCGGCATGGGTGGCGAATTCGCCGCCGGATAAGGTTTCGCCGGGTGCGGGAAAGCGCTCGACCCGGGTCACGAGGTCGAGATTGATCGAACCGAAGACGACGACCATGCGCGGCTATCCGGGCGGATAGCGGTTGACGACCCCTTTGACCAGCAGCACGTTGCCGTAGCGGCGCAACTCGCCGGTGCGCACGATGACGAAGGCGCTGCGCGCGCGGGCGTAGAACGCGTGACGCTCCAGACTAGCTGTGCTTGCCGCCGGCGCGTGCCGCGCCAGCACCTCGGCAAATTCCCTGACCGGCTCGGGCACCGCCGCGATGTCGTCGATGACCTGCATGGTGACCACCGCTGGCTTGGCGACAGTGTCGATCGGGAACAGCGTCAATATTGCGTCGAGCGCGAGCGCGCTGGACAGCGTCGGCACCTGCACCAGCCGCTTGCTGACGCTCGCCGCAGGAAAATTGGCGTCGACGATAACCAGCTCATCGCCATGACCCATCGCCGCAAGCGCGTGCAGAAGGTCGGCATGGAGCAGGGGATGAATACCCTTGAGCATGGCGGATGGGTCGAACGGGCGCCTAGTGGATCTGATCGGCCTCGCCGAAGGCCTCGATGAGCCGCCCGGCGGTGCAGCCGCTCGCGCGCGCAACCGCGAGGATGCGGCCCTCGCGCCGGCCGAGCAGCCTTGCCGCATCGGGTAGCGCCCGCACGTTTGCCGCCGGCACGACGACCGCGCCATGCCGATCGGCGTGCACGATGTCGCCCGCACGCACGCGCATGCCCAGCACCTCGATCTCCCCGCCGAAATCGACGACGCCGGCCCAGGCATGCGAAGGCGCGATCTTGGCCGCAAGAAACTGGAAGTCCGGCGCCCATTGATCGATATCGCGGATCGAGCCGTCGGTGACCAGCCCGCGCGCCCCGAGACCCTTGTGAATGGCCGATTGCACTTCACCCCAGAACGCGCCATATCCCGCGTCGGCTCCGTCGAGATCCTGGATGACGATCACCGACGGCTTGGCGCCGGCGTCGACGTAACGGTAATACTCCTGGCGCAGGTTGCGCATCTCGGGTGCCGACAGGGCCGGCGGAGCCTTCGCGCGAATGCGCGCGGTGCGCGCGTAGCCGACGATCGGCTTCATCTGCGCAAAGCCGCACAGTGCAGCGTGAGTGGTGTAGCCCTGCCCGCGCCTTTCCGGCGCAACGATTTCGAGCGCGTTGCAGATCGTTGGTGTATCGAATGCGGCGAGCGCGTCGAGATCGGCAAGCGTGTGCGTGGAGTCCGGCATGGGTTGACCTCAGTAGATTGCAGCGGCGTCGCGTCCGGGTACGATGCCGGCGCGCGCGACCGTCGCCAGCCATTCAGGACGCGCGGCCCGATCCAGCGCCATGAGCGGGGGGCGCAATGCTTCCCAGCTCGAGTCGTCCGTCAATTCGCTCATCATCGCTTTCAATGCGCCAAACACAGGCACGCTGTCCAGCGACTCGACGAAGCCTTTGACGCGCGCCAGATCTTCCCCTGCATTGCCGGCCACGGATTGCTCGTAGAGCCGGCGCAACAGCCGCGGATAGAGATTGGACACGCCGCAAATGGTTCCCGCACCGCCAGCCGCGACTGCCGCCGGCAGGTGCGGCTCGTGGCCGACGAAGATGGCGAGACTGCGAAAGCGCTCGAGCAGTTGGCGCGTGTGCGCGAAATCGCCGCCGCTGTCCTTGACGCCGGCGACGATTCCGGGATACGTCGTCATCAGTCGCGAGATCGCGTCGTGCGGTATCCCTACGCCCGTGACTTGCGGAATGTGATAGAAGTAGAGCCGAAAACGCGCATCGGCCACTGCATCGGCCAGTCGCGCGTAGCCCGCGTACACGCCTTCCTCGCTGACGCCCTTGAAGAAGAACGGCGGCAGCACCAGCGCGCCGGCGCACCCTGACTGCACCGCGTGACGCGTCAATTCGATGGTTTCGGGCAACGCGGCGCAGCCGGTGCCGGCGACGATCCGCGCCGCCGGGATGCCTGCGGCCAGTAGCGCATCGAGCCCGGCGCGTCGTTCGGTCACCGATAACGACTGGCCTTCGCCGGTCGTGCCGAACAGCGCGATGCCATCGATCCCGTTCGCGAACAGACGTCGCACGTGCTCTGCCAGTCGCGCGTGATCCGGTCTGCCATCGACATCGAATGGTGTCAGCGTCGCGCACCACACGCCGCGAATGGAAACGTTGTCAGTCATGAGGTCCCTTGGTTGGCCTGCGCCGTGATTTTCGCATGCGTGGCGTTTCGGGCATAGGGTTGCACCAACGGCGACGATTGGGCACAGTTGGCGCATGAGTGGCGTCGACGCCCATCATCACGTCTGGCGGCTCGCGCGCGGCGATTACGGCTGGCTGCAGCCGACCTCCGCGCTCGCCGCGATCTATCGCGACTTCGCGCTCGACGAGTTGCGGCCGCAACTTGCCGCAGCCGACATCAATGCCACGGTGCTGGTGCAGGCAGCACCGACCATCGCCGAGACGCATTTCCTGCTCGAACTGGCGAAGCAAAGTGGCGGTCTCGTGCGCGGCGTCGTCGGGTGGGTCGACCTCGGCGCGCGCGACGCGGTGCAAGCGTTATCGGACCTGGTGGCGAACTCGCTGCTGAAGGGCGTGCGGCCGATGCTGCACGACCTTGCCGATCCGGCATGGATACTGCGAGCCGAGGTGCAGCCCGCCCTCATGGCGTTGCCCGCGCTCGGCCTGCGTTTCGACGCCTTGGTCAGGCCGCGCGAACTCGCCGCGCTGCGCGCGATGCTCGTCGCGCATCCGGATCTCGATGTCATCGTCGATCATTGCGCCAAGCCGGACATTGCGGGCGGCGGGTGGCAACCCTGGGCGGCGGACATCGCTGCGATTGCGTCGCAAAGCGCGGCCTATTGCAAGTTGTCCGGGCTGGTGACCGAAGCGGGGAGCGGCTGGACCGTCGACGCGCTGCGCCGCTATGTCGATCATGTCGTCGAATGTTTTGGCGTCGAGCGGGTGATCTGGGGCAGCGACTGGCCGGTGCTGACGCTGGCGGCGAGTTACGCCGAATGGCACGTCGCAACCGAGAGTTTGCTCGCAGCGTTGTCGGCCGGGGAGCGCGCCGCCGTGCGTGGCGGCAATGCGCGTCGTTTCTACGGCTTCGACGCCTGAAGCGCAGCACGGCGAAGCGCGCTCAGTAAGCGTGGCGTTGCAGCCCCGCCCGATGCAGGACCGTCGTGGCGATTTCCTCGATCGACTTGGTCGTCGTGTCGAGCATGGTGATCGCTTCGCGTTGCATCATCGCTTCGGCTTCCCGCACTTCATAGCGGCAGTTATCCAGCGTCGCGTACGAACTGCCAGGTCGCCGCTCGCCGCGGATCTGTCGCAGGCGCTCCGGATTGATCGTGAGCCCGAATAAACGGTCGCGATACGGCAGCACCGATGCCGGCAATTTCTTGTCGACGAAATCGTCGGGCGTCAGCGGAAAATTGGCGGCGCGGATGCCAAATTGCATGGCGAGGTAGAGGGTGGTCGGCGTTTTGCCGCACCGCGAGACGCCGACCAGTATTACTTGTGCCTTGGACAAGTCGCGCGTCGACGCGCCGTCGTCGTGCGCCTGCGCGAAATTGATCGCTTCGATGCGCGCGAAATACTCGTGGCTATTGGCGATACCGTGCGAGCGCCCGGCGGTGTGCGAAGACTTGGCCTTCAGTTCGCCTTCCAGCGGCGCGATGAACACCCCGAACAGGTCGAGCACCATCGCGTTGGCGCGGCCCAGTTGCGCGCTCATCGTGTCGTTGACGATTGAGCTGAACACCAGCGGCCGCCTGACTTCGGCCTTGGCGATTTCGTCGATGCGACGCAGGACAGCGTCGATTTTTTCCGGGGTATCGACGAACGGAATCGTCTCGCGCTGGAAATTGAATTCTTCGAATTGCGATAACAGGCTGTTGCCGAGCATCTCGGCGGTGATGCCGGTCCGATCCGAGACGAAGAATATGGTGCGGCGCTCGGGCGGGCTCACCAGTCCTTCCATACCGGGGTCACGCCGGCGGGGAGTTGAGGCATGTCGCCCAGGTCGGCCCAGCTTTCTCCGGGACCGTGATAGTCGGACCCTGACGAGGCAAGCAACCCGAAAACGCGGGCAAAGCGCGCATATTCGGTCGTCTGCGCCTGCGTATGGCTGGCGGTCAGTACTTCGATAGCGTCACCGCCGGCATCGCGAAATTCGCCCAGCAGCAGGCGCATCTGCGCCGTCTCGATCGGGTACCGCCCGGGATGTGCGAGCACCGCTTGCCCGCCCGCGACGTGGATCCAGTCGAGCGCCTGCGTCAGCGTGGCCCATTCGTGCGTGACGTAACCCGGCTTGCCCTTGGTAAGGAAGCGTTGGAAAGCCGCCTTGGTGTCGTTGACCTTGCCCGATTCGACCAGGAACCGGGCGAAATGGGTGCGCCCGATCAAACGCGGGTTGGTCACGTACTTCGCCGCGCCTTCGAAAGCGCCGGGAATGCCGGCCTCTGCCAGCGAGTCGGCCATCCGGTGCGCGCGCTCGTCGCGCCCCTTGCGGATCGAATGGAGCCCTGCCAGCAATTGCGCGCAGCCGGGGTCGATGCCCAGCGCCACGATGTGCAGGGTGACGTCGTTCCAGCTCACCGACAATTCAGCGCCATTGATGAAGCGGATTCCGGCCTCGGTCGCCGCGGCGCGCGCCTCGTCGAGGCCACTCGTCTCGTCGTGGTCGGTCAGCGCCCATACGTCGACGCCACGGCTGGCTGCGCGCTGTGCCACCACACCCGGCGCAAGCAGCCCATCGCTGTGGGTCGAGTGGCAGTGCAGGTCGTAGCGAATCATCGAGAGGGCAGAAGAGAGCGAGGCAGGGTGCAGCGCATGGAATGATTAGCACATTTTAGCAAGATCCGCGGCGGACTCTCCCCGGTCTTGCGGCGGACTCGCTGCAGTGCGGCTTCAGCATCCTCCGCCCAGTCCCGTTAGGCTGCCTTTCGGCGGAAATTCAGCGGCGTTCCCGGGTTATACTTGCGTCACGCCCGGCTTTGATCAACAATTATGCCAATGTATTGGGGGCGCTGCCCGAAACGGGTTGCGCGAACGATTTTTTCGGACTGATGACTAACACAACAAATCCGTGAAACTTTTCGATCGAGTGCTCAATCCCCGTGAAATCCGCCGCCGTCTGGGTCTGAACCAGGAGCAATTCTGGACGCAGATCGGGGTGACGCAAAGCGGCGGCTCGCGCTATGAGAGTGGCCGCGAGATGCCGAAGCCGGTGCGCGAACTGCTGCGCCTGGTGCACGTCGAGCAGATCGATTTGTCGCAGGTCAAACGCGTCGACTTCGAGATCATCAGCTACCTCAAGGAGTCGCACCCGGATCTCTACCGGAGTCTCCGGCGCGCGGTGCGTAGCAAGCATCGGCGGCCTGAGGGCGAGCCGGCGATGCTCGCCGACGAAGCGGCCTTCATGCAGCAGCACGGCGGCTCCAACGGCGATATGCCCGACGACGTTACCGGCCCCAACTGACGCTCGTTTCGCCCGCGCCGTCGGCACGGGCACTGCGCTCATCTTGCGGCGCAACAAAATTCCCCGAGGTGAAGTCCGCAGGCTAGAATCCGGCCGGGCGCGCGGCGTGTCAACCATCGCGCGCGAATGACGGAGACCGCGGCATGAACGACAAGCGACGGGTCATCGAACTCGAGCACGTGGGGATACGCGACCTGGCGGAGGTCGGCGGCAAGAACGCGTCGTTGGGCGAGATGATCGGCCAGTTGGCCGGGCAGGGCGTGCGCGTGCCCGGCGGCTTTGCAACCACCGCGTTTGCGTTTCGCGAGTTCATCGAATCCAATGCGCTGGCAGAGCGAATCGCGCAGGCGCTCGCAGGGCTAGACGTAGACGACGTCACCACACTGGCGAAGGTCGGTGCCGGCATCCGCAGCTCGATTGCCGGTGCGTCGTTGCCGCCGGTGCTGGTCGAAGACATACGTGTCGCATACGAGCGCCTTTGTGCCGCGACTCCCGACGTGACAGTCGCGGTGCGCTCGTCCGCCACGGCCGAGGATCTGCCTGACGCGTCGTTCGCCGGCCAGCAGGAAACATTTTTAAATATCAATGGTTTGGAGAATGTACTTCAAGCTATTAGAGAGGTATTCGCCTCGCTGTACAACGACCGGGCGATCGCCTATCGGGTCCATCAAGGCTTTGCGCACGCGGACGTCGCGCTAGCCGTCGCGGTGCAGCGCATGGTCCGCAGCGACAAAGGCGCGGCCGGCGTAATGTTTACCCTCGACACCGAGTCCGGATTCGATCAGGTCGTGTTCATAACCTCGGCGTACGGCTTGGGTGAAACGGTGGTGCAGGGGGCGGTGAATCCCGACGAGTTCTACGTCTACAAGCGCAACCTCGACGCGGGCTGCCCGGCGATCCTGCGCAAGACCGTCGGTGAAAAGGCGATCCGGATGATTTTTACCGACGCGACCAGCGCCGGGCACTCGGTTGCCAGCGTCGGCGTCGATGCAGCGGAGCGCGGGCGCTTTTCGATTTCCGATAGCGAGGCCGAAGAACTCGCGCGCTATGCGCTGAGCATCGAGCGCCATTACGGCCGGCCCATGGACATCGAATGGGGACGCGATGGCCTCGACGGCAAGATCTACATCCTGCAGGCGCGGCCGGAAACGGTGAAGTCCCGCGAGCAGGGCGGTGAGCAGTTGCGGCGCTATCGCCTCAACTCACGCTCGACGGTGCTGGCGACCGGGCGCGCCATTGGCCAGAAGATCGGGCAGGGCAGCGTGCGCCTGATTCGCTCGGCGGCGGAAATGGACCGGGTCAAGGAAGGCGATGTCCTGGTCACCGACATGACCGACCCGGACTGGGAGCCGGTGATGAAGCGCGCGTCGGCCATCGTCACCAATCGCGGCGGGCGCACGTGCCACGCGGCGATCATTGCCCGCGAGCTGGGCATTCCCGCAGTCGTGGGTTGCGGAGACGCGACCACCGTGCTCGCGGAAAACCAGAGCGTCACCGTTTCCTGCGCTGACGGCGACACCGGCCACGTCTACGAGGGCCTGCTGGACATCGACATCGTCGACGTCGCGCTGACTGCCATGCCGCCGGCGCCGACCAAGATCATGATGAACGTCGGCAATCCCGAGCTCGCCTTCGAGTTCCAGCGGCTTCCCAACGACGGCGTCGGGCTGGCGCGCCTGGAATTCATTATCAATCGCAATGTTGGCGTCCACCCCAAGGCGCTGCTCAACTATGCAACGCTTTCCGCCGACCTCAAGGGCGAGATCGCGGGCCGCATCGGCGGATATTCCAGCCCTACCGAGTTCTACATCGCCAAGATCACCGAAGGCGTCGCGACCATCGCGGCCGCGTTCTGGCCCAAGAAAGTGATCGTGCGCATGTCCGACTTCAAGTCCAACGAGTATTCGAACCTGATCGGTGGCAAGGCTTTCGAGCCGCACGAAGAAAATCCGATGCTCGGCTTTCGCGGCGCATCGCGTTACATCTCCGAGGAGTTCTACGACTGCTTCGAGCTGGAATGCCGAGCGCTCAAGCGCGTGCGCGACGACATGCAGCTCACTAACGTCGAGATCATGGTGCCGTTCGTGCGCACGCTGGGCGAGGCGACGCAGGTCGTCGATCTGCTGGCAAAGAACGGGCTCTCGCGCGGCGCCAACGGCCTGCGCCTGATCATGATGTGCGAGATACCGTCCAACGCGATTCTCGCCGACCGTTTCCTCGA
>JBDTLK010000119.1:0-11336 GCA_039934835.1 Edaphobacterium sp. (SeqCode)
GGTACGATCGCGCGCGGCGCGGGTTGCGGCAGGAGGCGCGCAAACCATGGCCATACGCCGTCGCGCGTCCGCTGCAGGAGCAGGATCATCAGCACACCGAAGACCGCAACCTCGAAGTTACCTTCCCGTCCCAGCAGGTGCGGCAACGTGTCCTGCAGGACCTGCTTCAACAGCGTGATCAGTGTCGCGCCGACAACCGCGCCCCACACGCTGCCGGCGCCGCCGACCACCGCCATGAACAGATACTCGATCCCCTGATTAAGGCCGAACGGCGTCGGATTGATGAAGCGCTGCAAGTGCGCGTACATCCAGCCGGAGACGCACGCCAGCGCTGCCGCGTAGACGAACACCACGATCTTGAGCCGGACCGCGTTCACGCCGAACGCCTCGGCCATTTCCAGGCCGCCTTTAAGCGCGCGCACCGCTCGCCCAGGGCGCGAGTCGAGCAGGTTGTGGGTCATCCACAGGCAGACCAGCACGACGGTCCAGATGAGGTAGTAGAAATAGCGCTCGTTGCGCAGCTCCAGCCCGAACAGCCAGAGCGCCGGAATGCCGGTCAGGCCGGTGTGTCCACCGAGCGTTTCGAGGTTGCCAAAGATGTAGAAGAAGCTGATGCCCCAGGCGATGGTCGCCAGCGGCAGGTAGTGTCCTTTCATGCGCAGTGTGATCAGGCCGAGGAAGAGCGCGATCAGCGTGGTCAGCGCGAGACCCGCCAGCAAGTTCAACCATGGCGAAATTGCCGGATAGTTGAGCGAGAGATACGCCGTGGCATACGCGCCGATGCCGACGAAGCTCGCCTGCCCGAATGAGGTTTGGCCGGCGACGCCGGTCAGCAGCACCAGACCCAGCGCCACGATGCTGTACAGGCCGATGTAGTTGAGCAGCGTCACCCAGAACGGAGGCGCCAGCAGCGGCGCGGCGACGAGCGCGAGCAGCAGCGCGGCGAGCAATCCACGCTGCGCACTCATTCATCCTCCTCGTGGTGGTGCGTGGTCAGCGAGCGCCAGAGCAGCACCGGAATGATCAGAGTGAAAACGATCACTTCCTTGAACGCGCTGGCCCAGAACGAAGAGAAGGATTCGAGGAGTCCCACCAGCAGCGCGCCCGCGGCGGCCAGCGGATAGCTCGCCAGGCCGCCGATGATTGCGCCGACAAATCCCTTCAGGCTGACCAGAAATCCCGAGTCGTAGTAGATCGTGGTGATTGGTCCAATCAGTACACCGGAAAACGCGCAAAGCAGCGCCGCCACGGAGAAGGTAAGACTGCCGGCAAGACCCGGGCTGATGCCGACCAGGCGCGCGCCGACCCGGTTCAACGCGGTCGCGCGCAGCGCCTTGCCGTAGAGCGTGCGCCCGAAGAAAATGTAAAGAGCAGCGATGAACAACAGCGAGAACAGCAGCACCAGCAGACTCTGCCCGCTGATGGTCGCGTCGCCGATCCTGAACGTCATGCTGGTGAACGGCGGAGTACGCGAGCCCTCGGCGCCGAAGAACCAGAGGCCGAGTCCGGTCATGGTGAGGTGGACGGCAACCGAAACGATCAGCAGCACCAGTACCGAAGCTTCCGCCAGCGGCTGATACGCGATCCGATACACCAGCGGACCCAACGCGGTGACGATGGAGAGCGCGAGCACGATCTGGATCGGTAGTGCCAGCTGATACGGCGCCAGAAGGTACACCGCGGCGGCGATCGCGAGGGGAATCGCCACGTAGCGGCCAAGGCGACCGGGCAGTCGCGCCCATGCCTGGTCGCGCGCGGCGGAGGCTATCTCGATCACGCCCGCGAGGATCGCAAGACCCGCGAGCAGTCCCACCGTTCCCGGCGCCTTGCCCAGCTGCAACGCGGCGAGCGTCAGTGTGCCATAGGCGACAAACTCTCCCGCCGGCACGAAGATGACGCGCGTTACGGTGAACACGAGCACCAGAGAGAGCGCCAGCAGCGCGTAGATCGCGCCGTTGGTGATGCCGTCCTGGGCTAGGAGCAGCGCGATCGTGATATTCATCGCGAGTTGACGGTGGACGCGTTGCGGTGCGTTGAAAAAGAAAAAGCCGGCTGCGGGCGCGCCGCAGCCGGCCGCTTCATGCTCGATTTATTTGAGCAGAACCCACTTGCCGTTCTCGATCTTCACCATCACCCTGGCCCGGTTGTCGAAGCCGTTGTGATCGCCGGCACTGACGTTGAATACACCGTTGGCGGCCGGCGCTTCCTTGACCTCTTCCAATGCGTCGCGCAGCGCCGCGCGGAAAGCCTTGGTTCCGGGCTGGCCTTTTTTCAGCGCCTCGGGAATCGCCCGCTGCAGCAGGATGTACGCGTCCCAGGCATGGCCGCCGAAAGTGGTGCGGCTGCCGGGTCCGTACTTGGCTTCATATTTACCGACATATTCCGCGGCCGACTTCTTCACCGGATTGCTGTCGGGCAACTGCTCGAACACCAGCATCGGTCCCGCAGGCAGGATCGCGCCGTTGCCATCCGCGCCGACGACGCGCAGGAAGTCGGCATTGGCCACGCCGTGGGTCTGGTAGATCTTGCCCTTGTAGCCCCGGGCCACGAGATCCTTGTGCGGCGTCGCCGCGGGTGTTCCCGACCCGGCAATGATGATTGCGTCGGGTTGCGCCGCGAGAAGTTTAAGCACCTGCCCGGTGACGCTGGGGTCGTTGCGATTGTATTTCTCTTCGGCGACGACCTTGATGCCCGCGGTTTGCGCCGAGCGTTTCATCTCGGCGAGCCAGCTGTCACCGTAGGCATCGGCAAACCCTATGAAGCCGATCGTTTTCACGCCGTTGGCGCGCATGTTGACCGCGACCGCGTCGGCCATCAGCGAATCGTTCTGCGGAGTCTTGAACACCCACTTGGTCCTGGCGTCGGCCGGGTTGATGATCAGTGCGGAGGCCGCCATAGAAATCATCGGCACTTCGGCTTCGGCGACGACATCACGCATCGCCAGCGAATTCGGCGTCACCGTCGAGCCGATAATCACGTCAACCTTGTCCTCGGCGAGCAGCTTGCGCGTGTTTTTTACCGCTTCGGTGGTGTCGGACTTGTCGTCGAGCACGATGAAATTCAGCTTCTGGCCGGCGATGGTCGGCGAGCCGAGCATCTCGAAGGTATTTTTCTCGGGAATGCCGAGCGATGCTGCGGGACCGGTCGCCGAGAGCGTGACGCCAACGTTGATGTCGGCGCCGGCAGCGGCGCAGTAAAACAGCGCCGCTACCGCGGCGTACGAATGCGAAACTTTCATGCAGCTCCTCCAGGTTTGATGCTGATGCGGTTCGAATCGACCGCGTGTCAGCGTTTGAGCGAATCGCGGATTTCGCGCAGAAGTAGCACGTCCTCCGGCGTTGCCGGTGGCGCCGGCGGGGTTGCGTTGCGCAATCGGTTGATCTGCCGGACCATAAGAAAGATGATGAACGCCAGGATCAGGAAATTAAGCCCGACGGTGATGAAGTTGCCATACGCGAGCAACGGCACTCCCGCCTTGGTCAGCGCCTCGTAAGTCATCGGCCCAGAATATCCAGGCGGCGGATCGCGGAGCAGCACGAACCAGTTGGAGAAATCCAGTCCGCCGAAAATCCGGCCGACGATGGGCATGATGACGTCCCTGACCAGCGAATCGACGATCTTGCCGAACGCGCCGCCGATGATCACGCCTACCGCCAGATCAACGACGCTACCCTTGACCGCAAACTCGCGAAACTCGCTGACGAATGACATTGTGCTCCTTAGAAATGCCGCTAGACCGCGGCTTCGCCCGACTCACCGGTGCGAATACGCACCACCTGCTCGACGTTGGTCACGAAGATCTTGCCGTCGCCTATCTTGCCGGTGCGCGCCGCCTTGACGATCGCCTCGAGCGCGCGTTCGACCAGCCCGTCGCCGACGATGACCTCGACCTTGACCTTGGGGAGGAAGTCGACGACGTACTCCGCGCCGCGGTAGAGCTCCGTATGGCCTTTCTGGCGTCCGAAGCCCTTCACCTCGGTGACGGTCAGACCGGTCACGCCGATTTCGGAGAGCGCCTCGCGCACCTCGTCGAGTTTGAAAGGCTTGACGATCGCTTCGATCTTTTTCATGACTTCCTCCCGGCGCGTGGCGCCACGATAGCGAGATTACACTAGCCGCCGAGGCTCTTCCACTCGGCCCACGCCGACGTGATCGGATAGCGCCAGTCCTTGCCGAACCCGCGCGGGGTGATGCGAATCCCGACCGCCGACTGACGGCGCTTGTATTCGCTGATGGTGATCAGGCGCACGACCTTGGCCACCTGCTCCGGCGCGTGGCCGCGCGCGACGATTTCACTAGGACTTAGATCTTCCTCCACGTACGCTTCGAGGATCGCGTCGAGGATGTCGTATGGAGGCAGGCTGTCCTGGTCGGTCTGGTCGGGCCGCAACTCGGCCGACGGCGCGCGCGTGATGATGCGCTCGGGAATGACCCGGCCAAGGCTGTTGCGATAGTTCGAAAGGCGATATACCAGCGTCTTGCTCACGTCCCTGAGCACCGCGAACCCTCCCGCCATGTCGCCATAGAGCGTTGCATAGCCCACCGCCATCTCCGATTTGTTGCCGGTGGTCAGCACAATCGAGCCATACTTGTTCGACAGCGCCATGAGCAGCGTGCCGCGGATGCGCGCCTGGATGTTTTCCTCGGTCGTGTCCTCGGGCCGGCCGCGAAATTCCTCGGCCAGCGACTGCTTGAAGCTCTGGAACACCGGATCGATGGGAATCTCGTCGTAACGCACGCCGAGCATGCCCGCCATGGTGCGCGCGTCATCGAGACTGATCGCCGCGTTGTATATCGACGGCAGCATCAGCGCGCGCACGCGATTGCGACCCAACGCATCGACCGCCACCGCCAGCGTCAGCGCCGAATCCACGCCGCCGGAGAGGCCGAGCAGCACGCCGGGAAAGCCGTTCTTCTCGACGTAGTCGCGCACGCCCATGGTCAGCGCCGCGTAGACATGCGGCTCGAGCGCGGTTCCCAGCGCACCGCGCACCGGTCGCGGAGTCGTGCCATCGAACTCGGCGATCGCGATGGTCTCGTGCCACGCCGGCAACTGCTGCACGATGGCGCCGGCGCCATCGACAACGAACGACGCGCCGTCGAAAACGAGTTCGTCCTGGCCACCGATGCGGTTGACATAGACAACGGGCAATGCCGTTTCCCGCGCCCGCGCCGCCACTACGCCCTGTCGCAGTACCTGCTGCCGGGTGTGGTATGGCGAACCGTTGGGCACCACCAGTACCTGCGCACCCGCAGCGCGCGCCGAGCGCGCCGGACCGGGAAACCAGACGTCCTCGCAAATGATTATCCCGACGCGCACGCCGGCGACGTCGATCACGCATGCATCGGTGCCGGGTTCGAAGTAGCGTTGCTCGTCGAAGACGGTGTAATTGGGCAGTTGCCGCTTGCGATAAACCGCGGCTACGTGACCGTCGCGCAGCACCGCTACCGCGTTGTGGCGCTTGCCGTGCGCGAGCTCTGGAAACCCGACCAGCACGGCAGGTCCGGCGATGCGTCGCGCGAGGTGCTGGAGTTCGCTCGCACAAGCGTCGAGAAACGCCGGTCGCAGCAGCAGGTCTTCGGGCGGATAGCCGCACAGCGAGAGTTCCGGTGTGACCACCAGGTCGGCGCCCGCACGCGTCGCCGCTGCGACGGCTTCGTCGATGCGCGCCGCGTTGCCGCGCAAATCGCCGACCACCTGGTTGAGCTGAGCGATGGCGATGCGCATCGTCCAATTTTATCATGCGCTGCAGGTGCGGAACTCCTTGCCGGGACGCACCGCACACGCGACAATTGGCGATAACGCCGCCGCATGTCATCCGTCTCGCTGTCGATCACCGATTCACTGGCTTCGATCCCCGCCGCGCGCTGGGACGCGTTGGTCGGTGCGCGTCCGCTGCTCTCGCACCCGTTCCTGCACGCCCTGCACGAAACTGGTTGCGCGGCGCCCGCGCAGGGCTGGACGCCACGCTACCTGACCGCCACGCGCGACGGCGCGCTCGTCGGCGCGATGCCGCTCTATCTCAAGGCCCACTCCTACGGTGAATTCATCTTCGACTGGTCGTGGGCGGATGCGTATCGCCGTCACGGCCGGCGCTACTATCCGAAACTGTTGGCCGCGGTGCCGTTCACGCCGGCAACCGGGCCGCGCCTGATTTCGGCCGAGCCGGAAATTCGCCGGGCACTGCTCGCGGGCGCGCTCGGCTACATGGCCGATGAGCAACTGTCGTCGCTGCATATCCTGTTCCCCGAAGCGAACGAAGCCACGGAGTGCGCCAGCGCCGGCCTCATGCTGCGCAAGAGCGTGCAGTTTCACTGGACCAATCCAGGGTACCGCGATTTCGCCGATTTCCTGGGCACGCTGAATCATTCCAAGCGCGCGAACATTCGCCAGGAGCGGCGCAAGCTCGACAGCGCGGGCGTGCGCTTCGTGCGCCTGACCGGCGCCGACATCGGCCGCGAGCAGTGGCGTTTCTTCTTTCGCTGCTATACCGAGACGTATCGGCAGCATCATTCCACGCCGTACCTGACGCTGAAATTCTTCGAGCGCATCGGGCGCGAGATGCCGCAAAACATCCTGCTGGTACTGGCCATCAAGGACGGGACGCCCGTTGCCGCCGCGCTCGACATCTACAGCGAGACTACGCTGTGGGGCCGCTACTGGGGAGCCATCGAGTACATACCCGGTTTGCACTTCGAGGCATGCTACTACCAGGCGATCGAATTCTGCATCGAGCGGCGCATCGCGCTGTGCGAAGGCGGCGCCCAGGGCGTGCACAAGCTCGCCCGCGGCTTCCTTCCGGTCACGACGCAATCCGCGCATGCGATCGCTGATGCCGATTTCGGCGCGGCCATCGCCAGATTCGTCGCGCACGAAGGCGCAGACGTCGCACAAACCGTCGATGAGCTCGAGCGCTCCAGCCCGTTCCGTCGGGATGGCGAATCCGACCCCATGCTAGACTCGTTGCCACCCCGCGCGACGCCATGAACTCCACGCTCCTGCTCGATCGCGACGGTCCGGTCGCGACGCTCACGCTGAATCGTCCGGATGCGATGAACACGCTCGACCTGACGATGATCGACGCGCTGGTCGAGCACACCGCCGCGTTCGCCGCCGACCCGACGTTGCGCTGCGTGGTCGTCAATGGCGCCGGCAAGCACTTCATGGCCGGCGGCGACATCCGCATGTTCGCCGCGCAGTTGGACGCTCCCGCAGCGCTGCGCCAACACGAATTCGGCCGCATCGTCAGCCGCGTGCACGCGGCCATCGAACAGCTGCAGCGCTTGCCGCAGCCGGTCATCGCAAGCGTCCATGGCGCCGTCGCGGGCTTCGGGCTGTCGCTGCTGTGCGCGTGCGATCTGGCGATTGCCGCCGACACCAGTTATTTCACGTCGGCGTACCGGCATATCGGTCTCACACCCGACGGTGGCTCGACATGGACGCTGCCGCGCGTGGTCGGAGTGAAGAAGGCGATGGAAATCGTGTTGCTCGGCGAACGTTTCAACGCCGACGAGGCGCTGCGCATCGGCCTGCTCAACCGCGTCGTCCCGGAAACCGCGCTCGTCGCCACGACGGCCGCGATGGCGCAGATGATCGTCAGCGGGCCCGCGCTGGCAATGGCCAACGGCAAGCGCCTCATCAACCAGTCGCTGGCGCAATCGTTAACGCTGCAACTCGCCGCCGAAGCGACGAGCTTTGCCGCCTGCGCGTCGCGTCCCGATTTCGACGAAGGAATACGCGCCTTCCTCGACAAGCGCACGCCGCGCTTCGGCGAACACGGCTGACACGACGCGAGCGGGCAGCATGCACACTATCCGGGCGGCGACCGAAGCCGATTTCCCCGCCATCTGGTCTATCTTCCGGCAGGTGATCGCCGGCGGCGACACCTACGTGTATGGCGCAGACACTACGCGCGTGCAGGCGCGCCGCCTGTGGACCGCGCCACCGGCCAAAGCGTTCGTCGCGGAACTGGCCGACCGCGTGGCCGGTACATATTCGCTGCGTCCCAATCAGCCCGCCCTGGGCGACCACGTCGCCAACTGCGGGTACATAACGGACCCGCAGGCGCGAGGCCAGGGCATCGCGACCGCGATGTGCGAGCATTCGCTGGCAACCGCGCGCGAACTCGGCTTCACGGCGATGCAGTTCAACTTTGTCGTTGCAAGCAACGCTTCCGCCATCCGGCTCTGGGAAAAGCATGGTTTTTCCATCGTCGGACGTGTTCCCGGCGCGTTTCGTCATCGCACCGGCGGACTCACCGATGCGTTGATCATGCATCGCCCGCTGTAACGCGACTAGATCTTCGGCTGTCCGGTTCCGGGTCCCGGACCGCTGCGCCCACCGCGCCCACCGCGGCGTCCGCGGCGTCCGCGCGACCCATTGGGTTGGCGGATACCCTCGCCTGCCGTCTGGCCCTGCACGGGTGCGGTTTCGACGTTGGCGTTGGGTTGCGCTCGCGGCTGACCGCGCTGCTGATCGCGTGGCTGACTGCGTGGCTGGCCGTGACCCTGCGCGGCCTGGCCCCGAGGCTGGCCCCGAGGCTGGCCTTGAGACTGGCCTTGAGGTTGGCCGTGAGGCTGCCCCTGTGGCTGTCCCTGTGCCTGGCCGGACTGATGCGAACGGCGTTCCTTGGGCTGGCCTTGACGACGCTGATTCGGCTGCGGTTTACCGTGCTGCCGCGGCCGATTGCCGCTGCCGGGCATGTGATCGTCGCGGAGCGCCGACGCCGGGACCGCGCGGTTGCCGTCGACCTCGTCGTCTTCGACCACCTCGACCGACGGACCATAGGTGCCGCGGTTGCCGTCGACTTCGTCGGCGTGCGCGTCATGCAGATCGTCGTCGATGCCGTGCGGATGCACGGGCTGGCTGTCGTCGTCGCCCGTGCTCGCGCCGGCGCTGCGTTCCGGTCGGCCATCCGGCCCGAGTCCCGCCGCCTTGAGCAAAGCGGCGAGGTCGCCTTGTTCGAGTTCCTGCGTCTGCGCGCGTTTGAGTTGCGGCGGCAGGCTCACCACGCCGTAACGCGTGCGCGTGAGACGACTCACCATGACGCCGAGCGCTTCGAACAGGCGCCGCACTTCGCGGTTGCGGCCTTCGGGCAGCGTGAGCTTGTACCAGTGATTGGTGCCCTCGCCCCCGCCATCGGCAAGCGTAAGCACATTGGCCGGCCCGTCTTCGAGCGGGACGCCTTCGAGCAGCTGGCGCTCCTGCTCGGGCGTAAGCGTGCCGACGGTGCGCACCGCGTATTCGCGCTCGACTTCGTAGCGCGGATGCATCAGGCGATTGGCGAGCTCCCCGGAGGTCGTGAACAGCAGCAGCCCTTCGGTATTGAAGTCGAGACGCCCGACCGCGATCCACTTGGCATGACCGAGCTTGGGCAGCTTGTCGAACACCGTCGGCCGGCCTTCGGGATCGCTGCGGCTGACGATTTCGCCGGCGGGCTTGTGATAGAGCAGCACGCGCACGCGCACGGGTGCAAAGCGCAGCCGCACCAGTTCGCCGTTGATGCGCACCTGATCGTCGGGCCCGACGCGCTGGCCGACCTCAGCCGGCTGGCGATTGATCGTAATGCGGCCGGCGATGATCAGCTCTTCGATGCCGCGCAGCGACCCGTAGCCGCACTGCGCCAGCATCTTGTGCAGGCGTTGCGGCTCGGTGAAGACGGGCTCAGTGGAGCGTCGGGCCGGATTCTGGCGGCTGCGCTCGTCCGTCCGGCGCGTCGCTTGCGGCGAGCTCGGGCGGTGTGTCGACGAGTGGGCTCGCGAGCGCGAGTTCGATCTCGGCGGCCTTTGCAGGGGCATCGGGTAACTCCAGGAGGTGGGAAGTATCGAGTTCCGCCAAAGGCGGCAATTCGGCCAGCGAACGCAGGCCCAGGTCATCGAGAAACTGCTTGGTGGTGGCGTACAACGCGGGATGTCCGGGCGTTTCGCGGTGCCCGACGCTTTCGATCCATTGCCGGTCTTCGAGTGTCTTCACGATGTTGGTCGACACGGCGACGCCGCGAATCGCCTCGATGTCGCCGCGCGTCACCGGCTGCTGATACGCGACGATCGCCAGCGTCTCCATCACCGCGCGCGAATAGCGCGGCGGTTTTTCCGGCGACAGTCGATCGAGGAATGGCTGGATTTCCGGCCGCGCCTGAAAGCGCCAGCCGCTGGCGACCTGCGCCAGCTCCACGCTGCGCTCGGTCCACGCGGCGCGCAGATCATCGAGCAGCTTGCGCACGACGTCGGGCTCCAGCGGCGGGTCGAACAGCTTCGACAGCTGCGCCAGCGACACCGGTTCGCCGGCCGTCAGCAGCGCCGCCTCGAGAATGCCCGAAATCTTTTGCAGATCTTCACTCATAGTGTTTCCAATGGCGCCGGTCGAACGCGCGTCTGCCCGGTCCTGCCTGGCAAACGCAGCCGGCCCGCGTCGGCACGCGCCGCGATCTAGCACATGATTTACTCGTCGGCCTGCAATGCGAATGCGGCATCGCCCCGACGTTGCACATAGATTGGCGCATACGGTTCCGCCTGCGCCACATCGAGCAATTGTTCGCGCGCGAGCTCGAGGATTGCCAGGAAGGTCACCACCAGGCGCGGCACGTTGGCGTGCGCGTCGAACAGCGAGGTGAATTCCACAAAGCGTCCCGGCTCGAGCAGTTTCAGCAGCCGGCTCATCTGGCTCCGGACCGACAACTGCTCGCGCGTAACCAGATGATGGCGGTTTGCGCGCGCGCGCGCAACCAGTCCCGCCCAGGCGGCTTTCAGATCGTCCGGGCGGACATCGGGCAACCTGGCCGTCGACGCCCGGTCAAGGAACACCCGCACCAGCGCGAAATCGCGCTCCGCCAGGGGCATTTCGTCGATATGGCGGGCCGCTGCCTTCATCCGTTCGTACTCGAGCAGCCGGCGAACCAGCTCTACCCGCGGATCCTCGGGCTCGGCGCCGTCGGCCGCCGGGGGCTTGGGCAACAGCAGGCGCGACTTGATTTCGATGAGCACTGCCGCCATCAGCAGGTATTCCGCGGCGAGTTCGAGTTGCGTCCGCCGCATCATTTCGACGTAACCCAAATACTGGCGAGTCAGTTCCGCCATCGGGATTTCGAGGACATTGATGTTCTGCTTGCGGATCAGGTAGAGCAGGAGGTCGAGCGGCCCTTCGAAAGTCTCGAGGAAAACTTCCAGCGCTTCGGGCGGGATGTAGAGATCGTGCGGCATTTCCAGCATCGGCTCGCCGTGGACCTTGGCCACCGGACCGGCCGGTGCATCGACGACGCTCTCGGCGGCACTCACGTATCTGCCCGCAGCGGCGCTGCGCGCCGCCTCCCCCCGAGGGGGCGCGCGCCTTGGGGCGG
>JBDTLK010000120.1:0-11317 GCA_039934835.1 Edaphobacterium sp. (SeqCode)
CACGTGCCGCTGATGGAGGAAACCAACGCCTGGCAGGCGGTGCGCAACAACGCCTTCGGCACCTGGGCACTGGCGCGCGCCGCGGCCGCCGCGCACGTCGAGAAATTCGTGCTCGTGTCCACCGACAAGGCGGTCAACCCGACCAATGTCATGGGCGCGTCCAAGCGTCTGGCGGAGATGTTCTGCCAGAGCCTGCAGAACGGGACCACGCAGTTCGTCATCGTGCGCTTCGGCAATGTGTTCGGCAGCACCGGCAGCGTCATCCCGCGTTTTCGCGAGCAGATCGCCCGCGGCGGCCCGGTCACCGTCACGCATCCGGAGATCACGCGCTATTTCATGTCGCTTTCCGAAGCCACGCAGCTGCTGCTCCAGGCCGGCCTCATGGGACGCGGCGGCGAGGTGCTCGTGCTCGACATGGGCGAGCCGGTCCGCATCGTCGATCTCGCGCGCGACATGATCCGTCTCTCCGGCGCCGATCCGGACAAGATACGCATCGTTTTCACGGGCCTGCGTCCCGGCGAAAAGCTCTACGAGGAGCCGCTCGCGGTCGAAGAAGCGACATTGCCCACGCACCATCCGAAGCTGCGCATCGCCAAGGCGCGTTCGGCGGACGCGGCAGCGGTGCGCGAACTGGTCGCCTGGCTGCAGCGCGACCGCGGCATCGCGGACGCCGATGTGCGCTCCTGGCTCAAGGACTGCATTCCGGAATACTCGCCGCAGATCGCGGCGCCGCCGCGCACCGGTTCGGTCACGGTGCTGGCGCAGCGTCGCCGTTAGCCGGCACGCCTTCCAGTCGGGCCCCGAATCCGACCAGCAGCGCGAGCAGCGCCCAGAATTCCTTGGCGTTGCTGCGAAACAGGAAGTCGTCGGTGAGGTTCTTGGCGACGAACCCAGCAAGCAGCGACAAGCCGACGATGCCGACCACTGCCAACGCGTCGTCGCCGCGGCGCACGTAACGTACGAAGCGCGCGCATAGCGCCGCGAGCAGGCCGACGAACAGCGCCAGGCCGATGACGCCGGTCTGCAGGACCTGGCCGACAAACAGGTTGTGCGCATGCCAGAGCATGGGGTTGCCCAGCGGCACCTTGAGCTGTTCGGCGACGATGCCGCGCCCGAAACCAAAGCCGGTCCACGGCCGCTCGCGGATGAGTTGCGCGGTGCGATCCCAGAGCGCCAGACGGGGATCTTCGACCAGCGTTCTTGCGACCGATGTCCGCGGCGGGAAGTCGGACTGGGCGCGTTCGCGGGTGACGTCGGCGAACACGACACCCATCACGATGAGCAGCGCGAACAAGGGCGCGAGCCAGCGCAGCGGTGCGCGCGCCAGCGATGCATGCCAGCGCCAGGCGGCGAGCGCCGACCCGGTCGCATAGCTGACCGCGAGCGCGACCCACACCACGCGATTGTCGGTCAGGCGCGCGCTGACCAGCAGCAGCAGGAGCAAGGCGATGCCCGCCGCGACCGTGCGCGCGCGGCTACCGAAGCCGATCGGCGGCGGGGCGAGCAGCGTCAGCAACAGCGGAGCAACGAGCACGACGTGCGTCGCGTAGGGCCCGACGCCGGCATGCCACCGGGCGGGATCCCAGCCCGACGCGGTCAGGCTCGCGCCAATCGCGAGTGCCGAGTACGCAGCGAACGCCGCGAGCCCGGCGCCGAGCAGAAGGCGCCACGCCGCCGCTGACGCGGGCGCAACGTAGAACGCCATGATCGCGAGCAGGCTCCAGCCGATCTCGCGCTTGAGCTGCGTGGTCGAGTAGTCGCGGTCGATCGACCAGGCGAGCGATGCTACCGACCAAGCGCACCAGACAAAGAGCGCGAGCGCAATCGCCTTGCCCGGCGCCGGCACCGGCTTGCCGCTGCGGACCCAGCCGGCGACGATGATCACCGCGGCAAGGGTCGCCGCGCCGCCGAAGACGAACGAGCGCGCGAAAGTCCACGCGTTGGAAGGCAACAGTGCGAGATAGGCCGCGGCAAACAGCAGTTGCGCGCCGACAATTATTTTTTCTGCGGTCTTGACCATGGGCCGCGCGATTGTAACTAGTCGCGCCCGGTCGGGAGCATGTTGCGGCCCGTATCCGCGGTGATCTCGCGCAGCACGCCATCGACGCGATCGGCGAAGCGCGGGAACGCGAACCCCTCCAGGTGCAGCGCCGCGGCGGCGCGATTCGGTACCAGCGTCCCGGAGCGGATACCGCGCAGGACGCGCTCGAAGTCGGCGCCGGCGTCGGTGCGCGGGTCGGCATACAGAAACCCGGTCGCGCCATGCTTGAGCGTCTCGGTAAATGGCGGAGCCGCGACCGCCAGCACCGGAGTACCGGCGAGGCAGGCTTCGAGTGCGTTGAGCCCCAGCGCTTCGCGTTCGGGCAGGCCGGTGAGCAGGTAGTCGATCGCGCCATAGGCGCTGACGATGTCGCGCTGGTGCCCCCAGTAGCGAACGCGGCTGCCCATGGGGCGCAGCGCCCGGCGCAACTCTCGCAGCGTCCGGTACCCGACCGCACTGCCGAACACCTCGACGTTGAGGTCGTGTTGGCGCGCCAGGATCGGCGCCAGGTACTCGAACAGCACCGGAAACTGCTTCAGCGGCGCCAACCTTGACACGATGCCGAGCGTGAATCCTGGCAGGCGCCGATAGGACTGCGGACTCGCCAGCGCGCGGCGCGCGCGATCCAGCACTCCGAGCAAGCGATCGCGCGGCTTGCGCGCGTCGACGTCGAACAGCGGTCCCTGGCCGGTGAGCCCGGCGGCATCGCCACGTTGCAGGTCGGCGACGCCGTAAAGCGGGGTCGGGTACACGTGCCGCAGACCATTGCGCAGCAGCGAGTCGATGACGTGGCGCGACACCGCCAGCATCATGTCGGCGCGATCGTAATAGGCCGGTCGCTTGCCATCGTACAGCGTCTGATGCGCGACGCCGATGACGCGCTCGCCGGCCAGCCCCGCCAGCGCGGCCGCCGGCAACGGCGAGTGCACCAGCGCGACTTCGCCGGGGCTCAGCGCACCGGCCGCCGCGTCGAAATTCACGCGCGAGACGGCGCCAAAGTCCAGACCATTCCAGAAGGTCGCCACCGGATTGACGACCACTCGCGTGCGCCAGCCGCGCGACTCGAGCGCCCGGCTGAAGAAGGCGGTATAGACTTCCGCCCCGCCCAGCGTCGGCGACAGGTTGAATTGCACGATCGTGGGCCGGCGCATCGGCGCTTCAGGTTCTCATGACACCAAGCTCGCCGATCGCCGCAATGACCGCGTCGATGTCGATCGCGTCCATGCAGCGCGCCTGTGAACACTGCGCAGTTGAGCGTGCGCAGCGGCGCACCCAGTCGAGTTCGCGCTTGAAGAAAATGCGTTGGTCACGGCAAGGAAACGGCGTGACGGTCACCGCGCGATAGGGCGCATTGCGCCAGAATTCGCCACCGCCATTGAGCGTTGCCGAGCCGGGTCCGAAGAGGGCCACGGTCGGCGTGGTGACGACCCGGCCCAAATGCGCGACCCCGGTATCGGGAGCGACCAGGAGGGTCGCCTTGGCGACGAGTTGCCAGAGTTGCGTCAGCGCGAGCGCGCCGGCGTAACTGCGATGGCGTGCGTCCGGATCGCAGCTGCGTACGATCGCCTCCTCCCCGCGCCCGGCCGACCACACCGGCTCGATGCCCTGCGCCGCAAGCGCCGCCGCGAGCGAGCGCCAGCGCACAGCATCCCACTGCTTGAGTGGCGTGCTCGCTCCGACGTGCAGCACCGCGTACGAATGCGCCGGCGACTCGAACGCCGCAGCGGGAGGATCCTGCCAATCGCCGCGCGCATACGGCGCCGGCGGCGGACCGTCGACGAGTGTTGCCGCGATGTCGGTCCAGGCCGCAGGTGTGGAAGGATATGGCCGCAGTTCGTTGACCGGCCAGCTTTTGCGCGCCGGCCGATCGCCGGCGAAAGCCGTGATCCATCGGCTACCGAGCGCAAGAGCCAGCCAGCTGAAACGATTGTCGCCCGGTACCAGTGCCAGATCGAAGCCGGGCTCGCGCCAGACCGCTGACGCGGCGGGCGCGCGTGGGTCCCAGCCGAGCGCGCGCACGCCATACGGTCGACCCGCATAGAGCGGCACGAAGGCGTCGGGGAGCGCCATCACGACGTCGGCCTCGGGGAAGCGTGCGCGTAGTTTCGCCAGCAGAGGCGTGAGCATCAGCGTATCGCCGAGCAGCAGGTGGTGGACAATCAGGATGCGGCGGGGCGCATCCGGCGCGCGGCGGCGCAGCGGATCGGCGACGCGTCGAATGAGCGCGCGCGCGACGACCTGCGCGCGTCCGGCAAGGCGACTCGGGCTCGCGACTGCGCTCATCTCGACCGCGCGCCAATCGCGCGCTCGAACACCGCCTCCATCCGGTCGAGCATCGCCGTCAGGCTGAATCGGGCGCTGACACGACCGCGTGCGGCATCCGCCAGGCGCACGCCGAGCCCGGCATCCGAGAGCAGCCGATCGATGGCGGCGCCGAGCGCAACCGCGTTTTGCTTCGGCACGACCAGGGCGGTGTGATCGGCGACCGCGACTTCGCCGATCGCGCCGGCGTCGGTGGTGACGCACGGCACGCCGACGAACATCGCCTGGACCAGCGCCTGCGGCACGCCCTCGTTGGCGTACGACGGCAGGGCGAACACGTCGCAGGCCGCGAGCCACGGCGCGACGTCGTTCTGGTTGCCGGCAAGGCGCACGCGCTCGCGCAGGCCCAGCTCGGCGATCTGGCGCTCGAGCGCTTCGCGCTGCGGGCCCTCACCGACGATGACCAGTTGTGCGTCGGCGTGCGCGAGCAACGGCACCGCATCGACCAGGTAGCGATGGCCCTTCCAACTGCGCAGCGTCGCGCAGATACCGACCAGCGGCGCGTTTTCGGGCAGGCGCAGTGTGCGGCGCGCTGCGACCTTGTCCTGCGGGGCGAACCGGCCCGGGTCGATGCCGGTGGGAATCGACGCCACGCGGTCGGCGGCGATGCCGATGTCGCGAATGAGCGCGGTGCGGATCGACTCGCCGGTGGTGACCGTTTCCGCGGTCGCGCGCGTGTACAGCCAGCGCGTCAGGCGGTCGCGCGGCACCGGCGCCGAAATGTGCCGCGTGCGCACCAGCGCCGGTGCCGACCTGAGCGCGCGGCAGGCCAGCGCCGCGAGCCAGCTGTCCGACGAGCTGTGAGAATTGACAGCATCGAAATGATGCGCGGCAAGGAACTGGCGCAAGGCAATGAGTCCTCCGGGGCGCTTGCGGCCGATCGGCAGCGCCGTCGCGGGTACGCGGAAACGCTGCGCTTCGGTGTAGATGCGCGAATCGCGTGGGCAGGCGAGCGCGACTTCATGACCGCGGCCGATCATTCCGGAGGCCTCGGTCAGGATGCGGATCTCCTGGCCTCCCCACCCCATCGATGCCTCGGTATGGAGGATGCGCAACGCTGTCAGGCGACCATCGTCGCGAACTGGATCCGGTGCAGCTTTGCGTAGATCCCGTCGCGCGCGAGCAGCTCGGCGTGCGTCCCCTGCTCGACGACCCGGCCGGCATCGAGCACGACAATGCGATCGACGCGCTCGATCGTCGACAGGCGGTGCGCGATGACGATGGTCGTGCGACCTTGCATCAGAGTGTCCATGGCGGCCTGCACGTGACGTTCAGATTCGGAGTCGAGCGCCGAGGTCGCCTCGTCGAGGATGAGCAGCCGCGCATTCTTCAGGATCGCCCGGGCGATCGCCAGCCGCTGGCGTTGGCCACCCGACAGGCGAACGCCGTTTTCGCCGACGATGGTATCGAAGCCGTTGGGCATTTCGAGGATGAAGTCGTACGCATGCGCCGCCCGCGCCGCCTGCTCGACCGCGGCGCGCGGCGCCTTCGCCATGGCGCCATACGCTATGTTTGCCGCGATGGTATCGTCGAACAACGTGATCTCCTGGCTCACTAATGCGATATGACTGCGCAAGTTCGCCAGAGTCAGCGCGTCGATGTCGTGGCCATCGAGCAGAAGGCGGCCCGACGCGGCGTCGTAGAAGCGCGGAATCAGGTTCACCAGCGACGTCTTGCCACTCCCCGACGCCCCGACCAGGGCCACCGACTCGCCCGGCGCGATCCTCAGGGTGACGCCGGCCAGCGCGTCGCGTTCGGCGGCCGCGTAGCGCGCGGATACGTTCTCGAGGACGAGTTCGCCGCGCACGCTTTGCAGCACCATCGTGCCGCGTTCCTCTTCCGGCTTTTCGTCGATCAGCGCAAAGATGCTTTCCGATGCGGCGAGACCGCGCTGAATGTTGGAGTTAACGCCTGACAGCGAACGCAGCCGATCGAGCAGCGTCATCAGCGCGACCACATAGGCGGTAAACGGTCCCGCGTCGAAGCTGCCGGTCTCGGCTTCCTTGAGCATCAGGTAGAGGATGACACCGACCGCGCAGGCGCCGAAGAACTGCAGCAGCGGCGAACTCGCGGCGCTGGCCGAGGACTGCTTGCTCATCGACTGGCGCAGACGATTGGCGACGCTGACCGCACGGTCGCGCTCGTATTGCTGACCGCCGAAGATCTTGATCACGCGCTGGCCGCCGATGATTTCCTCGAGTACCTGGGTGATCGAGCCGGTGCGATGCTGGACGTCGCGGGCGACTCGCCGCTGGCGCCGGCTGAAGTAGCGAATCGTGCCGGCGACAAGCGGGACGGCGATGATCGAGACCAGCGTGAGCTTCCAATTGAGCCAGAAAAGCAGGCCAAGGGTGCCGGCAATGGTCAGCGTGCTGCGCACTGCGGTCGTGATCGCCGACGACGTGGCCGCGGCGAGTTGGTAGGCGTCGAAGGTGAACTTCGAAATCAGCCGCCCCGACGACTGCGAATCGTAGAATGGCGTCGGCAGCGTGAGCAGCCGGTCGATCATCTGGCGGCGCAGATCGAACACCACCCGGTGGCCGGTCCACGCCATGCCGTATTCGGACACGAACGAACCAAGCCCGCGCAACATGAATACCAGCACCACCGCGATCGGTAATTCGAGCGTCGTCGACGCTTCGGGACGCTGCAGCTTCTGCACGATCGGCATGACCATGTACGCCATGATCACGTCGCCCGCGGCGACGACGGCCATGCCGAGCACCGCCAGTCCGAACGCCCACCAATAGGGACGGACGTAGGTGAGCAAGCGCCGATAGAGGAGCAGGCTGGGCGACACGGGATCGCGGCTGAAGGTGGCGCGGGCAGGCGCCGCGGGGCGACGAAGGTGGCGCCGATTATAGCGCAGCGGCCTTGGTCACCGGTCTAGCCGCGTACGCCGCGGCGAGCAGATCGCGATAGAGCAAAGCCATTTGCAGCGTCATCGCGGAAGGTGTCAGCGGCAGCACGGCAGCACGGGCCCGCGCGCCCTGTGCTGCACGCAACGAGGCGTCGGTCAAAGCCTGCATGTGACGCGCGAGCGCGTCGATGTCGCGCGCGGGACAGACGAACCCGGCGTCGTGCTCGATCACCAGCTCCGCCGCGCCGCAGCGCGTGCTGGTGATGACCGGCAGACCGCACGCCATCGCTTCCAGCGCGGCATTCGGGCACGGATCGTAGAGCGTGGGCAGCACGAACACATCTGCGGTGCCGTAAAAAGGCTTGGCGTCGTCCTGCGGCCCGAGCATCGACACGCGCTCGCGCACGCCGAGACGGCGGGCCAGCCGCTTGTAGTGGCGCAGAGCCTTGTCACGGCCGACGACGATCAAATGAACATTGTCGGACAGGCGCGCAAGCGCTTCGATCGCGCGCGCGGCGCCTTTGCGGGCATATCCCGACCCGACCAGCAGGAAGACGGTGGCGTCGTCGGCGATGCGCAGCGCCGCGCGCATCGCGGAGCGATGCCTGGAAAGTTCCGGCGAGAACTGCTCGCTGTCGACGGCGTTGTAGATCACCGGCAAGCGATCCTCGGGCAGGCCGAAATGCTGGTGCAGGTCATCGCGCACCATCTTCGAATTGCAGATCACCGCGCGCAGGACCGGGCTCGCGAACAGGCGGCGCTCGATGTTGAGGACGTAGCGATGGTAGGGACTCGATTCGGTGAACCAACGGCGCAAAGGACTCGCGGTGCGCAGGCGCTCGTCGAGAAAAGTGCGGTGCACGCCGTCGCCTGCGCGGTAGACGTCGCAGCACAGAAGGCGCTCGTGCGATTGCACCAGTTCCGGTGGCCGGGCGGCGATCGCACGGCAGACCGCGCGGGCGAAACTCCAGTCGCGCCAGAGCCTGCCAATGTGAAACGGGTCGCAGATGACCGGCTCGATGAGCTGCAGGCGCGTCTGCGGCCACTGTCGCGTGTATAGCGAGATCGCGATGCCGCGCTCAAGCAGCGCCTCGAGCGCGCCTTCGACGAAACGCTCGGCGCCGCCGTAAGGCGTGTAACGCTGGCGGACAATGGCAAGTCTCACGGCGTGCCCCGCGGCTTGGTGCTCGCCAGCAGTTCCATCAATGCCGAGTGTACGCGTTCCACCGGCAGTGTAGTCAGGCACTCCGAGACCTTGCCGCCGCCGCAGCCGTCGATGCCGCACGGCCGGCAAGGATGCTCCGTCGAAGCGATGATCCGATGCGCGACTCGCCACGGGCCCCATTCGATGTCCCCGCTCGGCCCAAACAGCGCGACGCAGGGCGTTCCCATCGCCGAGGCGATGTGCATCGGCGCTGAATCGACGCCGACAAAGGCGCGCGCCTCGCCGGTCAATGCGGCGAGCTCGCGCAAGCCGAGTTGGCCGGCCAGGTCGACGGTTTGTGCGCGCGTCTCGGCGCTGGTCGTGGCCAGGATCGCGTCGACGAGCGAGCGCTCGCGCGGATCGGGCGCGCCGGTAACGACCACGCGCATGCCGCCTGCCGCCAGGCGCTCGAGCAGGCCGGCGTAGCTCGCCGCGGGCCAGCACTTGAACAGCCAGCGCGATCCCGGATGCAGTTGCACGAACGCCTGCGGCGTCAGGTTATTTTGTGCGAGCAGCGTGCGCACGCGAGTTCTCGACGCGTCGTCGGGGCGCATGACCAGCTGTTTGTCGCCCGCATCGGGTTGAAAGCCGATGCGCCGCAGCGCGTCCAGATTGCATTCGACGGTATGTCGCGGCGTGGCGCGTGGCAGCCGGTAGTAGTGAGTGAAACTCGTGCGCCAGAGGTGATGCGCGTCGTCGAAATGACGCGCCACCGAATAGCGCGGGCGAAGCAATCGGGTAAGCCACGCGCCGCGCCGATGCTCGGTCAGATGAATTACCAGGTCATAGTGTCGCGCGCGCAGCGCAGCGAGCAGGCCGCGCTCGGCACCGGCCTGCGCCACTAGGCCCTGGCGTTTCCAGTTGCGATCGATGGTGTGGATCGCGGCGAGGGCAGGGTGCCCTTCGAGCATCGGCGCAGTGTCCAGGTAGACCAGCGCGTCGATCTCAGCGCCGGGAACGGCATGTTTGAGGACCGTGAACACCGGCGAGGTCAGCAGGACATCGCCGTGGTGGCGTAGCTTGATGACCAGCGCACGGCGGATCACGGACGCGTCGACCGGGTCCTTGAGCGAACTCAACATCCGCCGACGATAGCAAAATGCGTTGTCTGATACAAACCAATATCACCGGTGCCAGTCAGGGCTTACTTGTCGACAAAGCGGCGTCGCTACTGCCTGCGAGCGCGTGCTGGTACAATTTGTGCAAACCTCCGAACCGATTCCAAGCCCATGCCTACCGAGGTCGCGTCTTCCTCCCTCAAAGCGCAGATCCTCGCCGAGGCGCTGCCCTACATCCAGCGTTTTCACGACAAGGCGATTGTCATCAAGTACGGTGGCAACGCCATGACCGAGGCGCTGCTCAAGGCGGGCTTCGCGCGCGACGTCGTGATGCTGAAGCTGGTCGGCATGAATCCGGTCATCGTGCACGGCGGCGGCCCGCAGATCGGCGACCTGCTCAAGACGATGGGTATTCCCAGCGAGTTCCGGCAGGGCATGCGCGTGACCGACGACAAGGTGATGAACGTGGTCGAAATGGTGCTGGGCGAGCTCAACCAGGAGATCGTCGGCCTGATCAATCAGTATGGCGGTCGCGCGGTCGGCCTAACCGGCCAGGATGGCGCGTTTATCCACGCCCGCCGGATGCGGCTCAAGAGTGAGACGGTCAAGGGCGAGTTGGTCGACATCGGCCTCGTCGGCGAGATCGATAAGATCGATCCCGAGCTCATCAACCTTCTCGATTCGCGCGATTTCATCCCGGTCATCGCACCCATCGGCGTCGGCCCGGACGGCGAGGCGTACAACATCAACGCCGATCTGGTGGCTGGCAAGCTGGCCGAGACGCTCAACGCCGAGAAGCTCGTGCTCATGACCAACACCACCGGCGTGCTCGACAAGAACGGCACGTTGCTGACGGGACTCACCGCCAGCGAGATCGAGGCGTTGTTCGCCGACGGTACGATCCACGGCGGCATGCTCCCGAAAATCGGCTCCGCGCTCGACGCGGTCAAGAATGGCGTCAAGAGCTCGCACATCATCGACGGTCGGGTCGAACACGCATTGCTGCTGGAAGTGCTGACCAACGAAGGGGTCGGCACGATGATCAGGGCGGATTAGGGTTCGAGCTTCCGGCGTTCAGCGTGCGCCATGGCTGCCAGGCTGACGCGCGATGCACGACCGAATATCAGGGGGTAAGCAATGGCGATCAAACCCGGCGAGCGGCGCCTGCAGATCCTGCAAACCCTCGCGGCAATGCTGGAGACGCCGCGCGGCGAGAAAATAACCACGGCCGCGCTGGCCAAGCGCCTCGACGTTTCCGAAGCGGCGCTGTACCGTCATTTCGCCAGTAAGGCGCAGATGTTCGAGGGCCTGATCGAATTCATCGAAACGACGCTGTTTTCACTGCTCAACCGGATTTCGGCGGAAACCACCGATGGCGCCGCGCAGGCCGCGCAGATGGTCGCGGTGCTGCTTGGCTTTGCGGAAAAAAATCCGGGCATGACCCGCGTGCTCATCGGTGACGCGCTGGTCAACGAGGACGATCGCCTGCAGGCGCGCATGAATCAGCTCTACGACCGGATCGAGGCATCGCTGCGCCAGGCGCTCAAGATCGCGCATGCTGGCGGCACCTGGCCGGGTGATGCCGCCACCGACGCCAACCTGCTGCTCGCTTTTGTCGTCGGTCGCTGGATGCTTTTCGCCAAGAGCGGATTCAAGCGTTTCCCGCAGGACGGTTGGGAGGCGCAGCGCAAGTATCTGTTCGCGTGAGGCAGGCACCGCGTTCTGCTGCCGCTGACCGTACAGGGGCGCTCCACCGCCATGCCCAGCGCTGACACGCTGCTCAAGGACGCGCGCCGCGCGCTCGACGCCGGACGCTTCGCCGCCGCCGATGC
>JBDTLK010000121.1:0-11091 GCA_039934835.1 Edaphobacterium sp. (SeqCode)
CGTACGTCGAGGGTTCGCTCGGGCGCTGGTTCCCGGTGACCAAGACCGGCGCCGCGAGCGCGTTCTGGCAGGCCGATCCGCACCGCAAGGACGTCTTCAACCAGTTCGCGGCAGGAACGGTCACGTTCGAATTCACCAAGAACTACAAGTTCACGGTCCTCAATAACGAGAACGTCTGGGCGAAGGCGATGAATCGCGTGGTCAACGACAAGATCCCCGTCGACAAGGCTGTCGACGAGATGATCGCGCGCATCAAGCAGGTGGCCGGCTGAGCGACGTCGGCTCGCAGCACCAACACGCAGCGCCGGGGCGGGTATGCAACCCGCCCGCCCCGGCGCACCGCATCGAGCGGAGGAGCAGGCGATGACAGCTGTCGCACTTCCCGGCGTGAACGGGGCGCCGTCGCACCCCTCGCGCAAGGCGCTGTCCCCGTGGCAGAAATGGGGAATGATCCTCATCGCCCCCTACGTGCTGGTGTTCCTTGTGTTCGTGGTGTACCCGGTCGGTTACGGTTTCTGGATCGCGCGGCATCCGGCGAGTTACACGAAGCTCTTCGCGGACCCGATTTTCGCGCGCTCGGTCGTCAATACGATCGCGTTCGTGGTCATCGGCGTCAACTTCAAGATGATCGTCGCGCTGGTGCTGTCCGGATTTTTCATCCAGGCGCGCACGTGGATCAAATGGCTCTCGCTGCTGTTCATTCTGCCGTGGGCGGTGCCCTCGATCCCCACCATCCTGTCGGTCCGCTTCATGCTCAATCCCGAGTGGGGGCTGATCAATTCGCTGATCTTCCGCTTCACGGGTGAGGACGGTCCCAACTGGCTCAACGATCCGACGCTCGCGCTGTCGATGGCGATGCTCATGCATGTCTGGAAGTCGCTGCCATTCTGGACGCTCATCCTGATCGCGGGTCGGCTCGCGATTCCCGCCGAGCACTACGAGGCCGCGTCGGTCGACGGCGCGACCAACTGGCAGAAATTTCGCTTCATCACCTGGCCATCGATGCGCACGCTCTACCTCACCTGTACGATTCTGTCGATGATCTTTACGATGGGCGACTTCAACAGCGTCTACCTGCTTACGGGCGGTGGGCCGGCTGATCTCACGCACGTGCTGGCAACGTTGGGTATCCGCTATCTACGCCTCGACGAAGTCGACCTGTCGATGGCGGCGATCGTGATTGCCTTGCCCGCGGTCCTGCCGCTGATCTACTTCATGATGAAGCGGTTGTCGAAATGAGCCACCGAAGCTCACTGGCGCTCGCGCCCCCCCGAAAGGGCAAGAGCCTTCGCTGGGGCGGCCCGTTGGAAGATCTGTCATGAAGCTCAAGACCGTTACCACGGAGGCGAAGCTGCTGCTGATCGGCATCCCGGTGTTGATCTGGACGATGCTGCCTATCTATCACCTGATCCTGTTCGCTATCTCGCCCAGGGACAAGGCGATGAGCGGCAAACTTTGGCCCGACGACCCCACGCTGCACAATTTCAAGGTTGTGTTCTTCGAAGAGCATTATTACCTCAACCACTTCTGGTTGCAGATGTGGAATTCACTGTTTATCGCAGTTGCGGTGGGCTTCCTCACGCTGCTCGTCGCCACTGGCGCGGCGTTCGCGATCAGCCGTCTCAAGGTACGGGGCGGTCGCGCCATCATGAATGCGGCGCTGTTCACGTATTTCATTCCGGCGGCGTTTCTCGCGGTGCCGATGTACAAGACAATGGGTGTGTACGGGCTGCTCAACAGCCAATGGTCGCTGATTCTTGCGATGACGACGATTGCCGCTCCGTACTCGATCTGGGTGCTGAAGCAGGCGTCCGACAAGTTGCCGTACGAGCTCGACGAGGCGGCAAAAATGGACGGCGCATCGCCGTTGCAGCTGTTCCGGCTCGTCTACCTGCCCCTCATGACGCCGTCGCTGGTGGCGATCGGCACCTATGCATTGCTGCTCGCGTGGAACGAGTACCTGTACGCGTTCCTGCTGCTGTCGAAGGACACGCAGATCACGCTCGGGGTTGCGCTCGGCAACTTTCTCGCCGCCGACGACTCGCCGTGGGAGCTTCTGATGACGACGGGCCTCGTCTACGCGATGCCGCCGGCGGCGATCTACTACACCTTCAAGCGCTATATGGTTGGCGGTCTGACCGCCGGCGCGGTCAAGAGCTGATCCGCAGTTCCAGTAGACAATTTTTTCTCGGACCTCGACTATGGCATCGGTATCGTTCCAGAACATCGAAAAGAGCTTCGGCAGCACCAAGGTCATCCACGGCATCGGCTTCGACATCAAGGAAGGAGAATTCATGGTGCTGGTGGGGCCCTCGGGCTGCGGCAAGTCGACGCTGCTGCGCATGCTGGCGGGGCTCGAGGAAATCAACAGCGGCACCATCGCCATCGACGGCAAAGTGGTCAACGAGGTCGAGTCGAAGGATCGCGATATCGCGATGGTGTTCCAGAGCTACGCGCTGTATCCGCACATGACCGTCGCCGACAACATGGCGTTCAGCCTCAAGCTGAGGAAGGCCGAGCCGAAGGTGATCGAGGAGCGGGTATCGCGTGCGGCGAAGATTCTGAACCTGCAACCGTACCTTGCGCGCTTTCCGCGCGAGTTGTCGGGCGGACAGCGCCAGCGCGTCGCCATGGGCCGGGCGATTGTGCGCGACCCCAAGGTGTTCCTGTTCGACGAGCCGTTGTCCAACCTCGACGCGAAGCTGCGCGTGGCGATGCGCGCCGAAATCAAGTCGCTGCACCAGCGCCTGAAGACGACGACGGTGTACGTGACGCACGACCAGGTCGAGGCGATGACCATGGCCGATCGCATCGTCGTCATGCACGACGGGCGGGTGGAGCAGATCGGCACGCCGCTCGCGCTCTACGACCGGCCGGATAACCTGTTCGTGGCGCAGTTCATCGGCTCGCCGTCGATGAACGTGGTCAACGGCACAGTGCGCCGCGCGAATGGCAGCGCGTTCGTCGAAGTCGCAAGCGGAGGGCACTGGCCGCTCGCCAGCACCGCCGGCGCCGAGGGCCAGGCCGTTGCCTACGGCGTGCGCCCGGAACACCTGACGCTGGCGAGCGCCGGCACGCCCGGCACCGTCGCCGCCGAGGTCACCGTGGTCGAACCGACCGGCGCGGAAACCGAACTGCTGCTGACCGCGGGCGACGCGCAAATCGTTCTTGTCTCGCACGGCCGACCGACAGTAAGTCCCGGCGACAAGGTTCATCTCGCGGTCGAGCCGGGCATGGTGCATGTGTTCGACCAGAAGTCCGGCGCGCGGCTCACCGCGTAATTTGCGTTCCTAATTTGACTCCCTCATGAAAAAGAAATCATCCAAGAATCGCAAGCAGCCCCTGCGCTCGACCGCCTGGTTCGGCCGCAACGATCGCGACGCGCTCGTCCACCGCTCGTGGATGAAAAACCAGGGCTTTCCGCACGACCTGTTCGATGGGCGCCCTGTCATCGGCATCTGCAACACCTGGTCGGAAGTGACGCCATGCAACGCGCATTTCCGTGAGCTCGCCGAGCATGTCAAGGCGGGTGTGCTCGAGGCGGGTGGCTTCCCGCTCGAATTTCCGGTGATGAGCCTGGGCGAGCCGGTCATGCGGCCCACGACCATGCTCTTCCGCAATCAGGTGTCGATGGACGTCGAGGAATCGATCCGCGCCAATCCGTTCGACGGCGTCGTACTCATGATGGGCTGCGATAAGACAACCCCGGCATTGTTGATGGGCGCCGCGTCGTGCGACCTGCCGACCATCGGCATTTCCGGCGGTCCGATGCTCAACGGCAAATTTCGCGGCGAGGACATCGGCTCGGGCACGCACGTGTGGAAGTTCACCGAAATGCTCAAGACCGGCGAGATGAAGCAGGCCGACCTGGTCGAAGCCGAGTCGTGCATGTCGCGCTCCGCGGGTCACTGTATGACCATGGGCACCGCGTCGACGATGGCGTCGATGGTCGAGGCACTGGGCATCGGCCTGCCGACCAACGCCGCGATCCCCGCGGTCGATTCGCGCCGCAAGGTGCTCGCGCGCATGTGCGGCCGGCGCATCGTTGAGATGGTCCACGAGGATCTCCGCATGTCGAAGATCCTCACCAGGAACGCATTCGAGAACGCGATCATGGTCAACGGCGCGATCGGCGGCTCGACCAATGCGGTGGTGCACCTGCTGGCGATCGCGGGGCGCATGGGCATCAAGTTGTCACTCGACGATTGGGACCGACTCGGCCGCAACATGCCGTGCCTGGTCAATCTCATGCCCTCGGGCAAGTATCTGATGGAGGATTTTTACTACGCGGGTGGCCTGCCGGTGGTGATCCGCGAAATCGGCAAGCACCTGCACAAGAAAGCGCTGACGGTGAACGGCAAGTCGATCTGGGACAACAACCGGGACGCGGTCAACTACAACGAGTCGGTCATCACACCTGCCGCGAGACCGTTCAAGCCGCAGGGCGGCATTGCCGTGCTGCGCGGCAACCTTGCGCCACAGGGCGCAGTCATCAAGCCGTCCGCCGCGACGCCGAAGCTGCTCAAGCACAAAGGCCGCGCGGTCGTGTTCGAAGACATCGAAGACCTGCACGCGCGCATCGACCACCCCAAGCTCAAGGTCGATGCAACGTCGATCCTGGTGCTGAAGAACTGCGGTCCGAAGGGCTATCCCGGGTTTCCGGAAGTAGGCAATTTCGCCTTGCCGGCGAAACTGCTCAAGAAGGGCATCACCGACATGATCCGAGTGTCCGACGCGCGCATGTCAGGCACTGCCTACGGCACGGTAGTGCTGCACACGGCACCCGAGGCCGCGACCGGCGGCACCCTCGCGCTGGTCGAGAACGGGGACTTGATCGAACTCGATGTCGGCAAGCGGCTGCTGCACTTGCACGTCCCCGACGCCGAACTGGCACGTCGCCGCAAGCAATGGAAGGCACCGCCACCCCATTCTGACCGTGGCTGGGTCAAGCTCTACTGTGCGACAGTGATGCAAGCCGATCAGGGTGCGGACCTCGACTTCCTCGTTGGCAAGTCAGGCGCGAAGGTGGGCCGCGAGAGCCACTAGCGAGCAACTTCAGCGGCCCCGTTCGTCGCGCGTGCCGTACCCAGGGCGAGTGTTATTACGTGAGCAGGACAAAACTAGTAAGCGCTTACCACGGCTCCAAAGCAGCAAGTCCACGCGGTTTGTGGCGCGCAGACGTTGCTCCGATTGGTCACCACCGATCCAACGAAAGCGCGCCCAGGCGCCCCAGTATCCGTTGACGTCGCTCCAGTTCGCAGGCGTTTGCGGACGTCGCAAGATACGCTTCTCGACGCTCGCGCTCGGCCTTGGCCACCGACGCATTGACCCATTCGAGGAAGCGGGTGAGGGGGTTCATGACAACCTCCGCGCATCAGCGCCTCGCCCAGCAGTCGTTGCGACCGAACTCGTTTCGGGATCCGCAGCAGAGCCATCCGGCGCGTGTTGCGCAAGCTTCGCCTCCCGCAGCAGTCGCGTCCGGGCATACCAACCGCCGGTCCAGTCATCGGTCAGGGTGTGGAGCGGGCTTGCGCCCACCAGCGAGCTGTCTGTAGCGGGAGCGCGCTTGAACCACTGGCTCAGGCGCTGCAGTGCCGAGGGTCCGGTCGCAGCCGGCATTGCCCCCGCATTGCCGCGCGGCGCGGCGGCAAAGAGGGTGTCGGCAGTCAGGCTCGCCAGCAGGTCCGGGATTACATATTCGCGTTTCATAGTGATGTCCTTTCAGCAATTCCAACGCTATGGTGCGTTGCACAATGACAACATGAGGCTGAAATGTCCGAAATGCCAATAGCTAGTTCTGATGCGGGTCATAGCCCATAGCTATCGCAACTAAGTCATTGCTGCAATGCACAAAATATGCTAGCGTAAGGCCTTATTCAAAGCAAGGACTGGGCGGTGGAATTCAATCGTCTGAAGAGCTTTGCGGCAGTCGCGGAAGCCGGCCACCTGACCCGCGCCGCCGAGAAGTTGCATATCAGCCAACCAGCCCTGTCGGCGCAGATCAAGGCGCTGGAGGATGAACTCGACCTGCCGCTGTTCGAGCGCACCCCTGCGGGCATGATCCTGACCACCGCCGGCAAGCGCCTGCTGGCCGAGGCCGAGAAGGTGCTGGCCGCGGCACAGACGCTGCACGCCGAGGCGCGTGCCCTCAAGGGCGAAGTGACCGGCCTGGCTACGCTTGGATCGCTGTCTGACCCCGAATTCATCCGCCTCGGGGACTTCATGAGCGTCGCCGTCGAGCGCCATCCCCTGCTCGGCATCGAATTCCAGCACGAGATCACCGGCGAAGCGCTCGAGCACGTCCGCGCGGGCACGCTCGATGGAAGTTTCTACTACGGCGAACTGCATGCGCCACAACTCGCCGGAGTGGCGCTGCGCGAAATCACCTACCGGGTTGCGGCGCCGGCAGAATGGCGCACGCGCATCGAGCACGCCGGCTGGGACGAGATCGCGGCGGAGCCGTGGATCATGCCTCCGAAAGTCAGCACCCATCGTCAGCTAGCGCAGGACCTGTTTCGCCCGCACGGAGTGCTGCCGACAAAGCTCATCGGCGCCGACCATGAAGCGGTCGTGAGTTCGCTGGTTGCGTCGGGCCTGGGTCTGGCGCTCATCCGCGAGGAAGTCGCGCAACGCATGGAGCAATCCGGCGAGATCTGCCTCTGGCGCGATGCGCGCGTGACGACGACGCTATGGTTCATCTACCTGCACTCGCGCGAGCACGATCCGGTGATTCATGCGCTGCTGGAGGTACTGGGCGATGTCTGGGACTTGCGGCGCGCCGCTGTCCCGACGCCCGCAGCTGCCGTCAGCCACGCGTCGGGCGTCGAGGACAAGGCCGTGGAAGGCAACTGAGGGGTTCAATAAGACAACTTGCAGGCAACCGAGGGCTCCTGAAATCGCTGGCGGCGGTGACCGGGATGACCCTACAATGCGGTCGCACCCGGTCTGAAGCGTCCGCGTTCAGAGGAGCCTCTCGCGAGGCAACGCGTACATCGGGACGGGCCGGCTCCTACCCTGAAAGGTGATGCGTTGGCAAAACCGAACTTCCAGTTCCAGAAGCGGCAAAAAGAACTCGAGAAAAAGAAGAAGCAGGAGGAGAAGCGCCTGCGCAAAGCCGAGCGCCACGTGGTTCCGGCGGCGGATCCGCTGGCGCCACCCGCAACCGGCGAGGCGCCGACCGAGCAGCAGTAGCGACTCTTCCGCTGCAATGGCGCCGGTCTTCGATTTCCTGCGTCCGGAGTTGCCCGCAGGCCTGCGCCGCGTTGCCATGCCGGTTGTCGTTGCGTCACCCGAGACGCTGCAGGGCTACGGTTTTCTGGTCGACGATCCCGTCTCCTGCGCCATCGAGATCACGCGCTGGCCGGCGGCGGGCTGGCGAGCGGTGGATTAAGACACCGGCGATCAGGCCGGCACCACCGAGGGCGTGTTCGTCGCCGAATGGCAGGGCGACATCCTCTATGGCCGCAACGAAGCTGTGGGCGGCCACTACATCCTGGCGTACGCGGCGGACCCTGCCGCCGCCGACGCCACGCATTCACGCGACCCGCAGCGCAACCGCGTAGCGACGCAGCGCCTCGATGTCGACGGCGGACTGCACTGCACGGTACCTGAAACTCTCGGTGTCAGACCGGCAGGCACGCCGGGCCGAGCGGCTCGAAGCTCTTGTAGGTCAGGATGAATTCCTGATGCCCGAGCGCTTCCGAGCACGTCGCTTCGCCATTGCCCACGCGGCCGATGAGACCGTAGATTTCCCTGCCGACTTCCGCCAGCGTTGCGCGGCCCTCGAGGATCCGACCGGCGTCGACGTCCATGTCCTCGCGCATGCGCTTGTAGGTGTCGGGATTGGCGCAGACCTTGATCACGGGAGAGATCGCCGAGCCGACGACAGAGCCGCGTCCGGTCGAGAACAAAATGACATGCGACCCGCAGGCGATGAGCTCGGCGATCTCGGCGTTGTCGTTGATGTTCGGAAAACCGTAGCGCACTTCGCCGTCGGGGACCACGTCGAGCAGGTAGAGCCCCTTGGCTGGCGGCGCGATTCCGGGCTTGACGATGCCGTCGATTCTGGACTGCCCCGACTTCGCATACGCGCCCAGCGATTTTTCCTCGATGGTGGTGAGCCCGCCGTCGGCATTGCCCGGCGCGAAGCTGGCATAGCCGAGCGTGGCGTAGTAGCGCGCGGCCTTGCTCACGCTCTCCTTGAGCGCGGTGCCCAGCTCGGGACGCGCGGCGCGCGCCGCCATGAGATGCTCCATGCCGATCAGTTCGCCGGTCTCCTCGAAGATGGTGGCCGCGCCCGCCTCGACCAGCAAGTCGAAGGCAACGCCCATGGCGGGATTGGCGGTGAGTCCGGAAGTCGCATCCGAGCCGCCGCAGATGGTGCCTACGACGAGCTCGGAGACGTCCATCGGCACCGTGGGCTGCTCGGCAAGCCAGGGCAGCGTCGCCTCGACCCACGTCTGGCCGTCGGCGATGGTCTTGCGCGTGCCGCCGGTGTCCTGGATGCCGACGGTCGCCACCGGCCGTCCCGTGTCCTCGATGGTGCGCGCCAGCTCGCGCTTGTTGAAGCCTTCGCAGCCGAGCGAGACCAGCAGCGCGGCGCCAACGTTCGGATGCGTGCACAGCTTCTGCATCATGTCGAGCGCGTATGCGTTCGGATAGCAGCCAGGAAAGCCGATCAGGTGCACGTCGCGATCGCGGTACTTGCTGGCGATTTCGCGGGCGACGTGGTGCGCGCATTCGACCAGGTAGGCGACCACCAGGACGTTGCGGATGCCCTTGCGGCCATCAGCGCGCGGATAGCCGCGCAAGGCGAATGCGGGTGCGCTCATTCTGGAATTGTGTATGTCGGCAGATAGTTGCTCGCGACGTTGTGCGTGTGCACGTATTCGCCGAGTGCAATCGCGCAGGTCGCCGAACCGATCGGACAGTTGTACTTGAGGATCGTCTCGCCCGCGGCGATCGACCGCGCCGCCAGCTTGTGCCCGAGCGCGATGTCGCGCGCGACGGTGAACGCGAGGCCGTCGCATTCGACCTACTCGCCCGCGCGCAGCGCGCGCAACGCGATCGCGACGTTGTCCTGCGGCGCGAGCTTCATCGTGGCGCGCATCGGCGACGCGCGGTCAGAACTTGCCATACTTGTGATACGCCGCCACCGGATCCATGCCGCCGATCAGCGCCTTGCGCATGTCGCTTTCGGTCGCCACGACTTCCTCGGTGCGCGTGACTGCTTCCGCGGCGCAAGATTGTGGTATGACGACCACGCCGTCGCGATCGCCGAGCAGGTAGTCGCCGGTCGCGATGGTTACCGCGCCGATGGTCACCGGCTCGCCGTAGCGATCGGGAATCCAGCGCGCGACGATGTCCGCAGGCGTCAGGAACGAACAGAACACCGGGAAGCCCTGTTCGAGCACCAGGTCGGTGTCGCGCGAACCGCCGTCGACCACATAGCCGCGCACACCGCGCGCGGCGAGCGTCTGCGCGGACAGTTCGCCCATGAGCGCGACCTCGTGATTGTTAGGCTGGCATACGATCACGTGGCCCGAGGGCGCCCTGGCGAGCAGCGTGCACCAGCCGAGCAGCGTTTCGTCGCGGGTCTTGGTGCGATCGATGTGCCCGGACACGGTCCAGACGGGACCGGCCAGGCGCGTGCCCGGCGCGATCGCCTTGATTTCCGGCGGCAGCACGACGTTTTCGTGTCCCATCATGCGCAGCACGTCGTGCACTGCGCCCGTGTAGCACTGCGCCAGCCGCTCGGTCAGTGTCGACGCCGGATTCATCTAGGCCGCGGCCTTGCGCGTCCAGCCGCCGACGATGGCGCCCATGATGCCCATTCCGATGACGATGTAGCCCGCGTTGATGAACCACAGCGACAACGAGCGCCCTTCGAAGCCGTAGTTGAGCGCGAGCGTGGTCGCGACCAGCGTCAGCGCCAGCGTCACGCCGGTGCGGATGCCGCCTGCGACCGACTGCGCGCCGAGTCTCGGCAATAGCCACGCGAGCGTGTAGGCCACGATGATCGCCGTGACGACTCCGATGATGTAGGGCATGGGTGAGTTGCCGTTGTCGGCCATGATCTGTTCCTTGGTCTTGCCGATGCCGACCAGCCACGCCTGACTGAACACGGTGTACCAGACGGCGCCGAAGGCAAACTGCACCAGCCCCGCCACGATCGCCGCGAAATGATTGATGCCGCTCATGTGCATTCTCCCCGAAGTGTCAGCAATGCCGGGTCTCCACGCCCGGATCGTCATCATGGTGCCGCGTCGCGTGCAGCCTCGCAAGCCTTGATTCAGAACAACGGCAGTTGCGGACCGGTTCGCGGCGGCCGGAAGCGCGACGTATCCAGGCGCGCGTTGCGATCGCGATTGCCGTTCAACCCGAGCCGGGCGCAGGCGACGTCGAAACGGCGTGCCATCAGGTCCGCAAATAATCCTGTGCCGCGCATGCGCGAGCCGAAATTGGGGTCGTTGTCGCGACCGCCGCGCATCTGCCCGATCAGACTCATCACGTGACCCGCGCGTAAGGGATAATGCTGCGC
This sequence comes from Edaphobacterium sp. (SeqCode), assembly GCA_039934835.1. Classification (GTDB taxonomy): domain Bacteria; phylum Pseudomonadota; class Gammaproteobacteria; order Burkholderiales; family Casimicrobiaceae; genus PALSA-1003. Next base: position 10,541 of record JBDTLK010000121.1, read on the forward strand.
CAGCCAGTCGCGGAAGAGATGCTTCACCTCGTGCGGCAGCCGGACCAGGATCCAGCCCGCCCAACGCGCGCCGTTGGCGGCGGCGGCTTCCAGAATCGCCTCGAGATCGCGGTCGTTGAGCTGCGGAATCATCGGCGCGGCGAGCACACCGACGGGGATGCCGGCGTCGGTGAGCGCCTTGACCGCGGCGAGTCGCCGCTGTGGCGCCGCGGCGCGTGGCTCGAGCTTGCGCGCCAAATCACGGTCCAGCGTCGTGATGGACAGGTAAACGCGCGCGAGGTTCTTCGCAGCCATTGGCGCGAGGAGGTCGATGTCGCGCTCCACCAGCGCCGACTTGGTGACAATGGTCAGCGGGTGATCGCAGGCGCTGAGCGCTTCGAGTATGTGCCTGGTGATCTTCCAGTCGCGCTCGATCGGCTGGTAAGGATCGGTGTTGGTGCCCAGGGCGATCGCGTCGCACACGTAGCCCGGCTTGGCGAGCTCGGCCATGAGCAGTTCCACGGCATTCGGCTTGGCGAACAGCTTGGTCTCGAAGTCGAGTCCGGGCGAGA
>JBDTLK010000122.1:0-10859 GCA_039934835.1 Edaphobacterium sp. (SeqCode)
TCGATTTTCGCGTCCAGTGATGCGACCGTACCGCTGGACGTCATTTCGGCGCCATTCGAATCGCCCCATCGAGGCGAATCGTCTCACCGTTGAGCATCTCGTTGCGAATGATCTCCCCAACCAGCGACGCATACTCCGCTGGACGGCCCAGGCGCGGCGGAAACGGCACCATCTTGCCCAGCGACTCCTGCACTTCGGCAGTCATGCCGTGCATCATCGGCGTCTCGAACAGGCCTGGCGCGATGGTCATTACCCGAATGCCGTGGCGGGCGAGTTCGCGGGCGATCGGCAGCGTCATGCCGACCAGACCCGCCTTGGACGCGCTGTAGGCCGCCTGGCCGATCTGTCCGTCGAAGGCGGCGACCGAGGCGGTGTACACGATCACGCCACGCTCTCCCGCCGCGCTCGGCGTGTTACGCGACATGGCGTCGGCGGCGAGCCGCGTCAGGTTGAAAGAGCCGATGAGGTTGATGTTGATCGTGCGCACGAAACTCGCGAGGGCGTGCGGCGCTTCCTTGCCGACGATCCGTTCGCCGATGGCGATGCCGGCGCAATTGATCAGGCCATGCAAGCCGCCGAACGCCGACTGCGCAGCCGCGACCGCCGTCTGGGCGCTCGCCTCGTCGGTGACGTCGGTCCGCACGAAGCGCGCGCTGGTGCCCAGTTCCCTTGCCAATTCGTTGCCCTGTGCGTCGTTGACGTCGGCCAGGATGACCTTGCCGCCTGCCTGCGCGAGCATACGCGCGGTTGCCGCGCCCAACCCTGACGCTCCGCCGGTGACGATGAAAGTGCTGCCGCTGGTTTGCATGTGCTTGTTGTGAATTTAGGCAACGCTAATTATAGACGGACCGCGCAAAAACTCACTTTCCAGCTCGCGCCCGCGGCCTCTTTGCGCCATCAACACCAACATGTCTTGTCGGCGCGTCGGCCGCAGCGTCGACTCGCTCTGCCGTCGATCCCCACGCTGCGCGCGGGGCCCCTCGCCGGGTAGCTCGCGCCGCTACTTTTCCTGCGCCTTGAAAACGGTCGTGACTGTCGCGACCAATCCTGCCAGGTCGGAAAGATTCGACGGCACGATCAAGGTGTTGTTGGTCTTGGCGAGATTGGCGAACGCCGCCACGTACTCTTCGGCGACCTTGAGGTTGACGGCATTGATGCCTCCAGGCGAGTTGATCGCTTCGGCGACCTGCCGGATCGCCTTCGCATTGGCCTCGGCGATCGAGAGGATCGCAGCTGCCTGCCCCTGCGCGGTATTGATCTCGGCCTGTTTCACGCCTTCGGATTGCGCGATCGCGGCCGCGCGCGCGCCGGCGGCGAGATTGATCTGCTGCTGCTGGCTGCCCTCGGACGTCGCGATGACTGCGCGCTTCTCGCGTTCCGCGGTTATCTGCGCCTGCATGGCATGGAGGATTTCCTTGGGTGGCGTCAGGTCCTTGATCTCGTAACGCAGCACCTTCACGCCCCAGTTCGCTGCCGCCTTGTCGAGCGCCTCGACGAGCAAGCCGTTGATGTGGTCGCGCTCCTCGAAAGTACGGTCGAGTTCCATGCGGCCGATGACGCTGCGCAGTGTGGTCTGCGCGAGCTGGGTGATGGCGAGGATGTAGTTGCTCGATCCGTACGACGCGAGCCTGGCGTCGGTCACCTGGAAGTACAGGATGCCATCGACCTGGAGCTGGGTATTGTCCTTGGTGATGCAGATTTGCGAAGGAACGTCGAGCGGAATCTCGCGCAGGTCATGGCGGTACGCGATGCGATCGATGAACGGGATCACGAAATTGAGCCCCGGGGCCAGGACGGCGTGGAAGCGGCCGAGTCGCTCGACGACGATGGCATGCTGCTGCGGCACGACCCGGATCGTCTTGACGACGACGATGGCGGCAAGGAGGAAGAGTGCCAGGGCGACGATCGAGGATCCCATGTGTGCTCCGAGTTCGTTGGAAATGTCGTTCAGTCTACGCGCGAGCGCGCCCGTCGGGCGCGCAGCGCGTTCGCGATTGCCAGGCTGCCGATGGCAGCAGCCAGGTGCTTGAGCGCATGACCGGCCAAGACGCCGCCGGCGGCGACCCAGATCGCGGCATCCGCGCTTTCAAAGATCTTCGCTGCCACATACCAACCGATCAACGTCCACCACGGGAACGGGTCGCGGCTCTTTTCGGTAAATAGCAGCGTAAGGATCACCGCCGCCATCGCGCCGAACTGCACTGCGACGTACACCGACAGGTCGCCGGTCTCCTTCCAGTAGAAGACGCTGCCCGGACCGATCACGAGCATGAACACGAGGATGGCGGTTCCAGCACGCCGGGAGATTCGTTCGCAGAACAGTGCGCCGAGCATTCCGGCAAACGCGATTATCATCGGCAGGCGATCCGAGACCAGCGTCAGGTCGTCGGGTTGCCAGTGGTAGTACGCCGAGCCGAAGCCGGTCAGGAACAGCCCCACGAAGAAAACGTACATGCTAAACCTGACCACCGGCGCCAGTGGCAGCGAGTTGCGGGCAACGCGCCAGAGCCCGAGCACCGCGACCGTAACGAAGGCGAGGTTGGCACGTCGGCGGCGTTGGGGACGCCGAGGAGTCGCAACGCCCGCTTCAGAGCTCGGGTCAATCCCTAGCGCACCCCGGTGGGAGGTTGGTCGGTGAGAATTAGTATCGAGCCGCGCATCGCTTCGATGAACATGGTTTGCAGCTGTGGCGTATCCGCGGCGGCGAGCTCGGCGTCCCAGGTGCTACCGCGATAGGCGACGCGCGCAGTGCGATTGGCGCCCCAGGCGATGACCTGCACCTGCGCGCCGATATCGAGGCCGGGTTGCTGCGGCGTCTTAACCGCGATATCGCGCTTCCAGCGTTTGATCCAGAACGTGCCCGCGATTGCGAGTACGCCGGCGATCAGCCACTGCAGCGGCAAGCTGGTCCCGAGCCACGCGGCCAAGCCGCCGCAGGCGACGGCGATTCCGATCACCAGCAGATAGAAGGTCCCAGACACCAGTTCCACCGCGATCAGCATCGCCGCGGCAATCCACCAGAGCGCATAGGTTGTCATTGTCGGACTCCTGGTCGCGAGTCGAAGAATATCAAGGATTGGCACGGGTCGCGCGGCGTTTGGCGCGGTCGCGGCGCGGGACCTTGAGCGGCACCGGAGAGCCCCCACATTCCGGTATAATTACCTGTTCAGGATCAACCTCTTCGGGACGCTTCGCGGAGTCTTCATGCCCATTTACGAATACCGTTGCTCGGCCTGCGGTCACGAGCTCGAGGCGCTGCGGAAGCTGTCCGAAGCACCGCTGTTGACGTGTCCGGCGTGCGCCAAGGACACGCTAACCAAGCTGTTGTCGGCGGCAGGGTTCCAGCTCAAGGGCAGCGGCTGGTATGCGACCGATTTCAAGGGCTCGGGCAGCAAGCCGGCGGCAAAAGCGGAAGGTGACAAGGCCGCCGATGGCAAGGCCGTCGATGGCAAGACCGCCGATGGCAAGCCCGCCGACGCCAAACCCGCAGCAGGCACCGAAAGCAAGAGCGACACCGCCAGCGAAACCAAGGCCGCGCCGGCGGCGACGCCGGCCGGGGGCACGAGTTCCGGCACGAGTTCGACGTGACCACGCCTCACGGCGCCGCGCAGCGCCAACTCTGACCATGCGCCGCTACCTCGTCGCCGGCCTGCTGGTCTGGGTGCCGCTGGGCATCACCATCTGGGTGCTGGTATTCCTGATCACCACGCTCGACCAGGTTCTGCTGCTGGTACCGGAAAGCATGCGCCCTGAAGCGCTGTTTGGCTTTCGCATCCCCGGCATCGGCGTCCTCATCAGCTTCGGGATCTTGCTCGTCACCGGCACCATTGCCGCCAATTTTTTCGGTGCGCGGCTGATCCTGATGTGGGAAGCGGTCCTGGGGCGAATCCCCTTCGTCAAATCGGTCTATTCGAGCGTCAAGCAAGTCAGTGACACGCTTCTGTCTGACAGCGGCAACGCCTTTCGCAAGGCACTGCTGGTCGAATTCCCGTATCCGGGCAGCTGGACCATCGCTTTCCAGACCGGTACGCCGGCGCCCGCGGTCGCGGCACGACTCGCCGCCGAGCACATCAGCGTCTACGTGCCCACCACGCCGAACCCAACTTCGGGATATTTCATCGTCGTCCCCGTGACGCGGGTGCACGAACTCGACATGACCGTCGACGAAGCGCTGAAATACATCATCTCGATGGGCGTCGTCGCACCCAAGGCACATTCCGCCGGCCCCGTGCGCCGCGCCGGCGCCGCGACAGCGCTCGACCACCGAAATTGACCGGGCAGGGGTGCGCCGCAGGCCGCCGCTGGCGGCACGCGCTCGGCTCGCCCTGCCCCAGAACCCGAACCTGGCTCCGCGGCGAACCGCGGCAATGCTGATTTTCCGGAGAACATCTTGAAGCGCACCGAATACTGCGGCCGCATCGACCGCAAGCGACTTGGCCAGATCGTCACGGTCTGCGGCTGGGTCCATCGCCGCCGCGACCACGGCGGCGTCATCTTCATCGATTTGCGCGATCGGGAGGGCCTAGTGCAGATCGTCTGCGACCCCGATCGTGCGGCAACCTTCGCGGCGGCGGAGACTTTGCGCAACGAATATGTGATCGCGGTATCGGGTCTCGTGCGTCCGCGTCCCGACGGCACGACCAACACTAACCTTGTTAGCGGCGAGATCGAAATGCTCGCGCATGATATCGAGATCCTTAATACGGCGCTGACACCGCCGTTCCAGATGGACGACGAGAACATTTCAGAATCGGTCCGCCTCGAGCATCGCGTGCTCGACCTGCGGCGGCCGTTCATGCAGAAAAATCTCATGCTGCGCCATCGCGCGGCGATGTCGGCGCGACGCTACCTCGATGACCTGGGATTCGTCGACATCGAGACGCCCATCCTCTACAAATCGACGCCCGAAGGGGCACGCGAGTTCCTCGTGCCGTCCCGCATTCATCACGGCCAGTTTTACGCGCTGCCGCAGTCGCCGCAGTTGTTCAAGCAGATGCTCATGATGGCCGGCTTCGATCGCTACTACCAGATCGTAAAGTGCTTCCGCGACGAGGATCTGCGCGCCGATCGCCAGCCCGAGTTCACCCAGATCGACATCGAGACCGCATTCCTCGACGAACTCGACATTCGCGACATGATGGAAGGCCTGGTGCGCTCGATCTTCAAGGACACGCTCGACGTCGAGCTGCCGAACCCGTTCCCAATCATGACCTACGCCGACGCGATGCGCGACTATGGCTCGGATAAGCCTGACCTGCGCGTGCCGCTCAAGCTCACCGAGCTCACCGACCTCATGCAGCGCGCCGAGTTCAAAGTCTTCCGTGCCGCGGCGGACCTGCCCGACGGTCGCGTCGCGGCCCTGCGCGTGCCCGGCGGCGGAACGCTGTCGCGCAAGGAGATCGACGACTACACCGCGTTTGTTGCGATCTACGGCGCGAAGGGGCTAGCGTACATCAAGGTCAACGATGCCGCTCAGCCAAACGAACAGGGACTGCAGTCGCCGATCGTCAAGTTCCTCGCCGCCGACGTGCTTGCGGAGATCGTCAAGCGTACCGGTGCCGCCACCGGCGACCTGATCTTCTTCGGCGCGGATCGCGAAAAAGTGGTCAGCGACGCGCTCGGCGCGCTGCGCGCGCGCGTCGGGCACGACCGGGGTTTCGTGGAACCGGGCTGGAAACCCCTCTGGGTCGTCGACTTTCCGATGTTCGAATACAACGACGAAACCAGGTCGTGGGCGGCACGCCACCACCCGTTCACCGCACCCAAGGACGGCCACGAGGACCTTTTCGAGACCGATCCCGGCCACGCCATCGCCAAAGCCTACGATGTCGTGCTCAACGGCTGGGAACTGGGCGGCGGCTCGGTGCGCATTCATCGCGAGGAAGTCCAGGCAAAGGTCTTCCGGGCGCTTAACATCAGCCCCGAGGATCAGCAACGCAAATTCGGTTTCCTCCTCAACGCGCTGCAGTACGGCGCGCCGCCGCACGGCGGCATCGCCTTCGGCCTCGACCGCATGGTGGCGATGATGGCGGGCGTGGACCAGATTCGCGACGTGATCGCGTTCCCGAAGACGCAGCGCGGTCAGGATATGCTGGTCCAGGCGCCGTCGCCGGTGACCGAGCAGCAGTTGCGCGAGCTGCACATCCGCATCCGGCCGTCGGATCAGGTGAAGACCGCCTGAGGCTGCGCTACACTGCACGCCATGAGCACCGTGAAGGCATGGCGTGCGGTAGCGCTCGCCGCAACGATCGCGATAGCGCCGCTCGCAGCGACGCCGGTCGTTGCGAAGTCGTCTTCGGCGGCGCTGCCCGATGTATCGGCCAGCGCGCTTCCGGCTGAAGTACGCAAAACGATGACGTTGATCAGCAGGGGCGGCCCGTTCCCGTACTCGCGCGACGGCATCGTGTTCGGCAACCGCGAAAAGCTCCTGCCGAATCACAAGCGCGGCTACTATCACGAATACACCGTGCCGACGCCCGGCGAACGCACGCGAGGCGCGCGCCGGGTCATCTGCGGTGGCGATCTTGGCTCGCTCGCCGAATGCTATTATTCCGACGACCATTACCAGTCGTTCCGCCGAGTCCAACCATGAAGATTCCTGACCTTGCGCAGGCCGCTGAAGCCGGAGTGTGCGAATGGTCCGGCGCTCCCGATGCGCTCAAGTCGGCGGCGGTCGGGGCCAAGCTCAAGTTCGCGCTGGTCGACCTGCATGGCGTCGGCAGCAAGTCGGAGTTGATGGCGGCACTGGCGAAGGGACTCGGATTGCCGGACCACTTCGGCAACAACTGGGACGCGCTCGCCGACAGTCTCGAGGACAGCGACTGGCTGGGTGGGCACGGCATTGCGATCGCGCTGCGGCATACCAAGACCTACGCCGGCGCGCACGCGACGGACTGGTCGACGCTGTCGGAAATCCTTGGCGAAGCCGCCGAATACTGGCGCGAGCTGCATAAGCCGTTCTGGGTCTTCGTCGCCTGAGTTCCTGGGCGCTCGGCCGGAATCGTCACCCTCTTGCCCCCGAAGATTCCTGTCTCGACGCTGGTGCTGGTGCACACTCCAGACCTCGCCGTACTACTCATAGAACGCGCGGACTTTCCAGGCTTCTGGCAGTCCGTGACGGGCAGCCAGGCGGCCGGTGAAACATTGGCCCAGACGGCAACGCGCGAACTGATGGAAGAAACCGGCATCGATGCGCGAGCCTACGGCGGCGTGCGCGACTGGCATGTGACGAACGTCTACGAGATCTACCCGCGCTGGCGCGACCGCTATCCAGCCGGCACGACCCACAACACGGAACATGTGTTCGCACTCGAAGTGCCAACGCCGCTTTCGGTAACGCTCGACCCGCGCGAGCACTTGGCATACCAGTGGGTGCCATGGCAGGAGGCAGCGCCCAAATGCTTTTCATCGTCCAACCGCGAGGCGATCGAGGCGCTGCCGCAGCGCGTCGCCGCGCCCGCAAGGAGCATGCAATGACCGCATTCCGCCGCGCCACCACCGAGCTGCGAACCGTCGCCAGCGCGCTGGCTTTGGCGATCGCGATTGCGGTTTCGACCGCGCAGGCGCAGACGCCCGCGGCTGCGCCGTCGACCCCGTCCGTCAACGTCAACGCCTCCGCCACCGCAATCATCAGCAACGATCGCCTCCAGGCGTCGCTGCGTACCGAAGCCGAGAACGTTAGCCCTGCGGCCGCGGCCGCGCAGGTCAATGCGACCACCGCCAAGGCGCTGTCGGACGCGAAGGCCTATCCCGGCATCAAGGTGGCGACCAGCGGCTATTCAACTCAGCAAATTGCGGAAAAGGGCAAGCCGACGCGCTGGCGCGTCGCGCAGTCGATCAGCATCGACGCCACCGATTTCACCGCGGCAGCGACACTGCTGTCGAAGCTCCAGGATGAAAACGGTCTGCTGCTGTCCGGGATGAGTTTTTCGATCGCCGAGAACACACGCCGCGACGCCGAAGACAGCGTCACGCTGCAGGCGATCAAAGGCTGGCAGGCGCGTGCGCAACAGGCCGCCACCGGACTCGGCTTCAAGTCATGGCGTGTCGGTCACGTTAGTGTGCAGACCGCCGGCGGCGGTCCAGTGATGCCGATGATGCGCGCACAGGCTATGAGCGTCGGGTCCGCACCGCCGGTGGCGATGGAAGGGGGTACGACCGAGGTTACCGTGAACGTCAGCGGCGACGCCGTGCTGATGACATCGCCCTGACGTTCACGCGCCCCGCCGCGCTGCGAATTCGTCGTTCCCGCGAAAGCGGGAATCCATGTTCGACTGGCGCAGTGCCACTGCTGGTTCAACTTCGATCCCCGCGTGCGCGGGATGCCGGAGCATGGTGAGTGCCTCGCCTAGTACAAGGTACTCGAAGCTCTGGTCTCACGCCCCGGTCATGTCGCTGGCCTTCACCCACGCGTCGAACTCGTCGGCCGTGACGTAGCCGAGCGCCAACGCCGCCTCCTTGAGCGTCGTGCCCTCGTGGTGCGCCTTCTTGGCGATCGCGGCGGACTTGTCGTAGCCGATGTGCGGGTTGAGCGCAGTGACCAGCATCAGCGAGCGTTCCAGCAGTTCTTCGATGCGGGCCCGATTCGGCTCGATCCCGCGGGCGCAGTGCTGCTCGAAGCTGGACATGCCCTCGCTCAGCATGCGGATGCTCTGCAACACGTTGTAGATGATCAGCGGCCGATAGACGTTGAGCTCGAAATTGCCCGACGCGCCGCCGATGTTGACCGCGACGTCGTTGCCGAAGACCTGCGCCGAGAGCATGGTCAGCGCTTCGCATTGCGTCGGGTTGACCTTGCCGGGCATGATCGAGCTGCCCGGTTCGTTCTCCGGAATGCTGATCTCGCCCAGGCCCGAGCGTGGCCCGCTCGCCAGCCAGCGCACGTCGTTGGCGATCTTGAACAGAGCTGCCGCGAGCGATTTCAGCGCGCCGTGCAGATTCACCTGTGCGTCGGCCGCCGCCATCGCCTCGAACTTGTTGGGTGCGCTCACGAACGGCAAGCCGGTTGCCGCCGCGATGTCGGCAGCGACCCGCGCGCCGAATTCGCGGTGCGTGTTGAGTCCGGTGCCCACCGCGGTGCCGCCCTGCGCCAGTTCGCACACGTGCGGCAACGCCGCCTCGATGTGCGCCTGCGCGTGCAACAGTTGCGCGGCATAGCCGGAGAACTCCTGACCCAGCGTAAGCGGCGTCGCATCCTGCAGGTGGGTGCGCCCGATCTTGACGATGTCCGCGAACGCGGTCGCCTTGGCCGCCAGCGTTTCCCGCAGTGCGCGCAAGGCGGGCAGCAGGCGTTGCATCGTCGCTTCGGCGGCAGCGATGTTCATCGCCGTCGGAAACACGTCGTTGGACGACTGGCCGCGATTCACGTCGTCATTCGGGTGCACCCGCCGCGCCTCGCCGCGAGTGCCGCCGAGCAGCTCCGAGGCACGATTGGCGAGAACTTCGTTGACGTTCATGTTGGTCTGGGTGCCCGAGCCGGTCTGCCATACCGCCAACGGGAATTCGCCGTCGTGCTTGCCCGCCAGCGCCTCTTCCGCGGCGGCCACGATCGCGCCGGCCTTGTCCGCGGCCAGCGCGTCGAGCGCAAGATTGACGCGCGCTGCGGCGCGCTTGACCAGCAACAGTGCGCGGATCAGCTCGGGCGGCATCTTTTCGCTGGAAATGCGGAAGAACTGCAGCGAACGTTGCGTCTGCGCGCCCCACAGCCTGTCGGCGGGAACTTCGATCGGTCCGAAGGTATCGCGCTCGGTGCGCGTTGTGCTTTGGGTCATGGTCGGCGGAGTCGTGTGGTAGTCCGATAGAAAAACAAAAGGGGGCACGCGGCCCCCTTCCTGTTGTTGCGCCGAACGATCTTCAGTCCGCGGGCGATGCCGGCACTTCGGCCGGAGCCTGCGGCGTGACACCGGCGGCTGCGTCCTCGGCGGCCGCCTTCATCGACAGGCGCACGCGACCCTTTTCGTCGGCTTCGAGCACCTTGACCTTGACGATCTGGCCTTCCTTCACGTAATCGGCCACCGCGTTGACCCGCTCCTTGGCGATCTGCGAGATATGCAGCAGACCATCGCGACCCGGCAGGATCTGCACGATCGCGCCGAAATCGAGCAGGCGCAGCACGGTGCCCTCGTAGATCCGCCCCACTTCGACATCGGCGGTGATTTCCTCGATGCGCTTGCGCGCGGCGTTGCAAGCGTCGGCGTTCACCGAAGCGATCGTCACCATGCCGTCGTCCTTGATGTCGATGATGGTGCCGGTTTCCTCGGTTAGCGCGCGAATGACCGCGCCGCCCTTGCCGATCACGTCGCGGATCTTTTCCGGATTGATCTTGAAGGTCATCATCCGCGGCGCGTGCTGCGACAGCTCGGTGCGCGCGTGCGGCATGGCCTGCTGCATCAGGTCGAGGATGTGCATGCGCCCTTCGCGCGCCTGCGACAGCGCGACTGCCATGATTTCCTTGGTGATGCCCTGGATCTTGATATCCATCTGCAGTGCGGTGACGCCGCGATCAGTACCGGCGACCTTGAAGTCCATGTCGCCAAGGTGATCCTCGTCGCCGAGGATGTCGCTGAGCACCGCGAAGCGGCCGCCGTCCTTGATCAGGCCCATGGCAATACCAGCGACGTGCGCCTTGGTCGGCACGCCCGCGTCCATCAGCGCCAGGCTGGCGCCGCAAACCGAGGCCATCGACGACGAGCCGTTGGATTCGGTGATCTCGGACACGACGCGCATCGAATATGCGAACTCTTCACCGGTCGGCAGTACCGCGACCAAAGCACGCTTGGCCAGGCGGCCGTGACCGATTTCGCGGCGCTTGGGCGTGCCGACACGACCGGTTTCGCCGGTGGCGTACGGAGGCATGTTGT
>JBDTLK010000123.1:0-10822 GCA_039934835.1 Edaphobacterium sp. (SeqCode)
GAGCCCGCCGGGCCGCCCCAAGGGCGAATATCGGAGTGCGCAGCACGAAGGTACGCCAGCGAGCCCGCCGGGCCGCCCCAAGGGCGAATATCGGAGTGCGCAGCACGAAGGTACGCCAGCGAGCCCGCCGGGCCGCCCCAAGGGCGAATATCGGAGTGCGCAGCACGAAGGTACGCCAGCGAGCCCGCCGGGCCGCCCCAAGGGCGAATACCGGAGCGCGGGGCGCGGAGGTACCTCAAATTAGCGCGCGGCCGCTGAGCGACGACGATGGTGGCGGGCCAGCGCCCGCCGAGCGCGACACGCTCACGCGCGAACTACCGCTGGACATGCCGGCCGTTGGCGTGGGATCGGACTTTCTCAATGACGTCACCCAGATCTACCTGAACGAGATCGGCCAGAGCCCGCTGCTGACCGCCGAGGAGGAGCTCGGGTACGCGCGCGCGACGCGCGAGGGCGACTTCCCGGCGCGCCAGAAGATGATCGAGCACAACTTGCGCTTGGTCGTCAGCATCGCCAAGCACTATCTCAACCGCGGGCTGACGCTCGCCGACCTAATCGAGGAAGGCAATCTTGGCCTGATTCACGCACTCGAGAAGTTCGATCCCGAGCGCGGCTTCCGCTTCAGCACCTACGCGACATGGTGGATTCGCCAGTCGATCGAGCGCGCGATCATGAACCAGTCGCGCACCGTTCGCCTGCCGGCGCACGTCGTCAAGGAACTCAACGTCGTGCTGCGCGCGCTGCGGCACCTCGAAACGCACGGGCTGCTCGGCCAGGACCGCGAGCCGACGCTCGACGACGTCGCGCACCTGCTCGGCAAGCCGGTCGAGAAGGTGCGCAAGGTGCTCGGTTACAACGAGCACATCACCTCCCTCGACGCGCCCATCGATTCCGACGCCGGCAGCTCGGTGGGCGACCAGCTCGCCGATGAGGTCACGCCGAGTCCTGAACTGCTGTTGCACAACACCGAGATCGAAGCGTGGGTGAAGCAGTGGCTCGATGAACTCTCGGACCGGCATCGCGAGGTGATCGAACGCCGCTACGGCCTCAACGGTCAGGAGGTCGCGACGCTGGAACAGCTCGCGCGCGCAATGAAAGTCACCCGCGAGCGCGTGCGCCAGATCCAGGCCGAGGCGCTCGACAAGCTGCGCACGCGATTGCGCCGCCGCGGCCTGTCGCGCGAGGCGCTGCTTTAGCCGCCCGGCGCTTCGCGCCAGGGCGCCGCGCGCAGTGACGCCGCACGCCGTCGCCGCGCCGCTGCTCGGGTTCAACTTCGGCAGGATGAGCGGGGCAGGGCAGATCAGCCCGACTTGGCCTTGAGCATGCGCGCGCCGGGCAGCGCATCGACGCTGGCGCGCAATTGCGCGAGCACTGCTGCACGCCCCTCCTGGCGTGGCCCGTAACGCAGGCTCGCGTACGCGTCGCCGATGCGCCGCAGCAGCGGGCCCCAGCGCGGCCAGCGCGCCGCGGCACGTTCGGCGTAGTCGAGCGGCCCCTCGTCGGGCCGGCGTGCGAGTCCGGCGCGCGCCAGTCGGCGGCATGCACGTTTCCACAGCTCGACCTCGGCGTCGTTGCTGCCGCGGCGCAAGCGGGAAAAGCCCAGGATCGCCAGCCCCCACACGAACGCCGCGCCGGCGATGATGAGAGCGATCTGCACCGGATGCGAACGGTCCAGCCCGAACTCGCGCAGGAAATCGCGCTGCCGCTCGATGTTGAAGCCGACCACGCCGCGTTGCCACTGGTAGTTGACTGCGTCCCAGTGCAGGCGCAGGCTTTTCAACCAGGTCATTTCCATACGCGCCAGATACGGCACCTGCTCGCTGTCGGGCAGGGCGGCACCGAGACCGCTCTCGATGCGCGACGGCGCGACCGCAGCGGTCGGATCGAAGCGCTGCCAGCGACCATTGACCAGCGCTTCAGCCCAGGCGTGAGCGTCCGACTGGCGCACGATCATGTAGCCACCCTCGGGATTCATTTCTCCGCCCTGGTAGCCGGTGACCACCCGTGCCGGAATGCCCGCGGCGCGCAGCAGCAGCACGAACGCGCCGGCGTAGTGTTCGCAAAAGCCGCGCCGCGAATCGAACAGGAAGGCGTCGACCGGATCCTGGTCGAGCAGTGGTGGCGTGAGCGTGTAGACGTAGGGTTCGTTGTGGAACCGGTCGAGCAGGGCCGTGATATACGCCTGGTCGGAGTCGGCGCGCGCACGCAGCTCGCGAGCAAAGGCGGCGGTGCGCAGGTTGTTGCGCGGCATCTGCAGGTTGTCGGTCGCGTCGCCGGGCAACGCCAGCACGCTGCCCTTCAATACCGAGCGCTGCGTGTAGCGCACGGCCTGGTTGACGGTGACCTTGGCGAGAAGTTGCTGATCGAAGGTCAGGAATGCGATGTCGTTCATCGTGCCGGCGGTAATGTTGTCATCGCTGGGCGCCCGTGGCAATCCTGCCGGATGCTCGAGCGCGAACAGCCACAACTTGCCGTGCGGTTCCAGCGTCACCGAATAGTCGATCACCGGCCCTTCGCGCCGCGCAAATGCACCCGCCTGCAGGCGAAACAGCGAGCTCCATTCCTGGCCATTGAATCGGGCGAGCACGGGGCCGCGCCAATAACGGTCGCGCGGTGCGGGCGGCGGGCCGTGGAATTCGACGCGAAAGGCAACCGCGTCGGACAGCGAGAGTTCGCTGATCGAGCCCGGAGCCATGCGCTCCGAGAGACCGGTACGCGCGCCGGCATCCGCGGGCGAACCCCAGAGCGGACCGGCCAACCGTGGGAAGAGCACGAACAGCAATGCCGCGAGCGGGATCCCCTGCAGAATCAGACGCGAGGGCGTCGCGAGTTGCGTCTTCAATGACCCTGAGACGCTGCCCGACGGACTGCGCAGCACCGCCAGCGTGCCGCCCAGCGCAAGCAGCGCCGGCAGTCCGAGCAGCGCCGCGAAGATGGTCTGCGCGTAGAAGAATTGCGTCACCGCGAGGAACAGCGCCAGGCAGACCAGCAGGGTGCCGTCGCGTGTCGATCTCGACTCAATGAATTTGATGCCGACCAGTACAAACAGGAATTCGACGCACGGATCGCGCGCCAGGAAGTAGCCCAACTGCGCGCGAATGCCGAGCGCCGCTACCAGCGCGAGCAGCGGCAGCAGCACCATGCGCCACACGCCCGCGACCAGGTAGCGTCTGGGCAACAGCAGGCGCGCGATCACCAGTCCGCTGCCGCCGACTGCCACCCACGGCAACACGTGCGCCCACAGTGGCGCCTGCGCGCACAACAGCAGAGCCGCGAGCCAATGGGTCTGCGCAACTGTCATCGGCAGGCTGGGCGTTTTGGTCTTCATGGCTCGAACAGCGCGAGCGCGGTCAGTGCAGTACGGCGATGGCCGGCGCCTTGGCCCTGCGGCAGTTGCGTGCCCGGCAGGCGCAGCGAGAAGGCGCGCGTTTCGCGCTCTGCGGCGAGGATCCACGCGGTGAACCGCGACAGCCTGACCTCGACGTCGAGTCCGGCCGGTAGCTCGGCCCAATCGAGTTCGAGCGCGCCGCTGCCGCCGGCCCCCTCGAATTGCTTGGTGTACCAGCCGGCGCCGCGCGCGACGGCTTTCCAGGCGATGCGATTCTGCGGATCGCCGGCGACGTAGTCGCGCAGGCCGGCGAGTTCAGCGTCGGAAGCGAGTGCGGAACGGCGGGCCTCGGAGCCTTGATGGCCCGCGGGCAGCGGCGGAGGTGACGCTTCTGGCGCAGGATAGACGCTGGCCGTCAGGGGAAAGTGCACGTACGCCCAGCCGCGCCAGAGGCCCAGCGGGAAGTCGGTGGACAGTGTCACCCGCCCCAGCGGCAGGCGTCCGCGCCGGAGTGCCGGCACCGCCACCCGCACCGGGCGCGTTGCGCCGGCCGGAAGGTCGGCTACCACCGGCACGCCGTCCTGCGGCGTGATGCTGATGCCGGTACGCGGGCGCGCACCGCTGGCCAGCGACAGGGTGAATTCCATGAATCCGCCGGCAAAGGCTTCGCCTGCGACCAGCGGCGAGAGGCTCAGTCCTGCCAGGTTGCGAAAGGCCGCGAGCAACGCCGCGGCGACCATGCCGCCGGCGAGGAACGTGAGCGCATAGCCCAGCGAGAGCGCGTAGTTCATCGATGTGAGAAGCATGATCGTGAGGGTCGCGATCACCGCCATGCCGCGTGTCGTGGGCAGGATGTAGATGCGGCTGTGGCGCAGGACGACCAGGTCGAGATCGCCCGGGCGCAATCGCCAGAGGCGCTGCCGCCAGCGCGCAAGCAGCGACGGCGCGGCGAGTGCTGAGGACACGATGCGTTCGGCCCGCGGGCCTGGGGTCTAGGGCAGCGGGACCGCGCGCAGCAGGGCCATCGCCTGCGGACCCCCGGCGCGAATGCTGCCTGCGAGACGGTGGCCGGCCACCGAAGGAAACACCGCCTGCACGTCTTCCGGCAAGACCATCGGCCGGCCGGCGAGGAGTGCCCAGGCGCGACTCGCTGCGACCAGGAGCAGACCCGCGCGCGGCGACAGTCCACGCTGCAGACGCGGCGCGCCGCCGCCGGTGCCGCGCGACGCCGCCAGCAGACCTTGAATATAATCGAGCAAAGCCGGCGCGACGTGCACCCCCGCCGCCTCGCGTTGCCAGGCGACCAGCGTGGGCGCATCGGCGCAGGCGGTCAGATCCGGAATCCGCGCGCGGCGATCGCCCGACACCAGCAGTTCGCGTTCGGCGGCCGGATCGGGGTAGCCGAGCTCGATGGCCATCAGGAAGCGGTCGAGCTGCGACTCCGGCAGCGGGTAAGCGCCGATCTGTTCGGTCGGGTTCTGGGTGGCGATGACGAAGAACGGGTCGGGCAGCGGTCGCGTCGCGCCGTCGATCGATACCTGGCGCTCTTCCATGGCCTCGAGCAGCGCGCTCTGCGTCTTGGGCGGCGCGCGATTGATTTCGTCGGCGAGCACGATCGAATTGAAGATCGGCCCGGCGTGAAAGCGAAACGCCTGGTTGGCTGGGTCGAAGATCGACACGCCCAGCACATCGGCGGGCAAAAGGTCGCTGGTGAACTGGATGCGCGAAAAGTGCAGCCCGAGGGTTCCGGCCAGCGCTTGCGCCAGCGTCGATTTGCCGACGCCCGGAATGTCCTCGATGAGCAGGTGGCCGCGGGCGAGCAGGCATGTCAGCGCAAGGCGCAGTGGCGTTTCCTTGCCGACGACGATGCGACCGAGTTCGGCGAGCACACCGGCGAGTCGGTCGGGTACGGGTATGGCGTGGGTCTGGGCAGGGCGAAGCGTCATCCCGTCAGTCCGAGCAAGAAAGGTGCCACTATAGATGGCAAAACCCGGCTAGTCATCTGCGCCGGTGCCGCGCTACACTCCATTCGTCTGCCCGCCGGCGACGTTGCCCCGGTCGCAGCCGACCGCTTCCCTAGACATTCGTCCCGACTTGGCCACCGCGTTCATCACCCATCCGACGTGCCACCAGCACGACATGGGCGCGCACCATCCGGAGTGCCCGCAGCGCCTCGACGCGGTCTGCGATCAGTTGATCGGCGACGGCCTCGATGCGTTCGTGGTGCACCATCAGGCGCCGGTGGCGACCCGCGAGCAGCTCGCGCGCGCGCATGACTCGCGCTATATCGACGCGATCGAGCAGGCGAGTCCGGAGTCGGGCATCCACTACGTCGATCCGGACACCGCGCTCAATCCGTATTCGCTGACCGCGGCGCGCCACGCCGCCGGCGCGGTGGTGCTGGGCGTCGACCTCGTGGCCTGCGGCGAATTCCAGAACGCTTTCTGCGCGGTGCGTCCGCCCGGCCACCATGCGACGCGCGAGCGCGCGATGGGATTCTGCATCTTCAACAACGTCGCGGTCGGCGTCGCGCATGCGCTGGCGGCGCACGGCTACGCGCGCGCCGCAGTGGTCGACTTCGACGTGCATCACGGCAACGGCACCGAGGACATTTTCGCCGCCGAGCCGCGCGTGCTGATGACCGGCACATTCCAGTATCCGCTCTATCCATACTCCGGCGTCGAGCCCGCCGGTCCGAACATGCACAACGTGGCGCTGTCTCCGGGCAGCGGTAGCGACGCTTTTCGCAAGGCGATCATCGAACGCTGCGTGCCGGCGCTGGAAGCGCATCGGCCCGAGATCATTTTCATTTCCGCCGGTTTCGACGCGCACCGCGAGGATCCGCTTGCCAACCTCAACCTGGTCGACGCGGATTTTGCGTGGGTCACCGCGCAGATCATGGAGGTCGCGGCGCGCCATGCAGGGGGCAGGGTGGTGTCGACGCTCGAAGGCGGTTACGCCTTGCCCGCCCTCGGTCGCAGCGCCGCCGCGCACGTGCGCACGCTGGCGGGACTCTAGTGACAATGCGCAGGCGGGAATTCCTCAATGCCTGCGCGGCGATCGCCGGCGTGGCGCAGGTAACCACCGCGGCGCAAAGCTGGGCCGCGACGCCACCGCGCCTGTATTCGCGCGCACTCCTGGTCGACGTGAACGGCGAGCCGATCAAGGCCACGCGCATCGCGGCGCGCACCAACTACGTTTTCAACTACCCGTTCGGCGGTACGCCGTGCTTCCTGCTCAATCTGGGTCGCGCGGTCAGCGCGAAAGCGGAATTGCGTCGCGCCGACGGATCCGCCTACGCGTGGAGCGGCGGCGTCGGCAAGGCACGCGCGATCGTCGCCTATTCCGCAATCTGCGCGCACCGGCTCGCCTATCCCGCCCGCGAAGTGAGCTTCATCCGTTTTCAGTCCGAGCCGTCGCCCACTTCCGACGGCGACGTCATTCACTGTTGCGCCGAGCACAGTGTTTACGACCCCTCCGCAGGCGCGCGCGTGGTCAGCGGCCCGGCGCCGCAGCCGCTGGCGGCGATCGTGCTCGACTACGACGCCCCGCGCGACGAACTCTACGCGCTGGGCACCGTCGGTGCGGAACAGTTCGATGCGTTCTTCAGCAAGTACGACTTCAAGCTGGCGATGGAATACGGCGCCGGGCGCGCCCAAGCCCCGGTCGGCAAGACCGCCGTCGTGCGCGAACTCGCGCAGTACTGCCGACAGACGATTCAGTGCTGAGGCGCACCTCCTGTCGTCGCAACGGCCGCGTCAGGCCTCGGCCATGTGCACGTAGCCGGGCTGCGCCGCGACGCGCGCGAGCCACTGCCGCAGCGCGGGAAAGCGCCCAAGGTCGAAGCCTCCGTCGCCGGCGACATGCGTGTAGGCATACAGCGCGATGTCCGCGAGGGTGTAATTTTCACCGCCCAGGAACGGCGTCTGTGCGAGTTGCCCTTCCATGACGGCAAGCGCCCGATAACCTCCCGCCATGCGCGAGTCCGCAAGCGTGCGCTGACTTTCCGGGTCCGGATGGAGGCGACGCAGATAGCGCGCCACGGCGATGTAGGGCTCGTGGCTGTACTGCTCGAAGAACATCCACTGCAGCATGCGCGCGCGCAGCAGCCGATCGCCGGGTATGAGTGCTGACCCGTCGGCCAGGTAGACCATGATCGCGTTCGACTCGGGCAGGAAAACCCCGGCCTCGATTTCGGCCACCGGCACCTGGCCGTGCGGATTCATCGCCAGAAATTCCGGCGTGCGCGTGGTGCCGTGGCGCGTGTCGACTTCGCGCCACTCGTAGGGTTGGCCCAGCGCTTCGAGCACCATGCGCACCTTGTGGCAATTGCCCGACGTCGACATGCCGTGAATTTTCACCATTGCTTGCTCTCCTTGCGAGGCCATGCTAAGGCCTCAAAGCCCACGTTCTAGTCTAGCGAATTGCCCTACAATCGGCGCGTTCCGCGCGACCGCCTTGTTGCCAACCGACGCATGCCCGACCTCACCCCTACGCTCACCGCCGCTGTCATCGAAGTTCGCGACCTGCGCAAATCGTATCGCAACGTCGACGCGGTGCGCGGCATCAGCTTCGACGTCGATCGCGGCGCGACGACGGCGCTGCTCGGCGGCAACGGCGCGGGCAAGACGACGACGCTGTCGATGCTGCTCGGCGTGCTCACGCCGACCAGCGGCTCGATCCGCATCCTCGGCGAGGACATGCTATGCCACCGCTATCGCGTGCTGCCGCGTATCAATTTCACTTCACCGTATGTTGACCTGCCGAAGCGTCTGACGGTTGGCGAGAACTTGCGCGTGTACGCGCGCCTGTATGGCGTGAAGTCCCCGGCCCTGCGCGTCAACGAGCTGGCGGTGGAACTCGAACTCACCGACTTGCTCAATCGCCCCTTCGGCAACCTGTCCGCCGGCCAGCGCACTCGCGTCAGTCTCGCCAAGGCCCTGCTCAATCGCCCCGAGGTGCTGCTGCTCGACGAGCCGACCGCGTCGCTCGATCCCGACGTCGGCGACCGCATGCGCACGCTGCTCGAGGACTATCAGCGCAAGAGCGGCTGCACCATGCTGCTGGCTTCGCACAACATGGGTGAGGTCGAGCGCATGTGCGACGAGGTCATCATGCTGCGCGCAGGGCTTATCGTCGACCAGGGATCGCCGGCCGCGCTGCGCGAGCGCTATGGCCGCGGCAACATGGACGAAGTTTTCCTCGACATTGCGCGCGAGCGTGCCGTGGCGGAGGGCGCGCTCGCCGCCGTCGAGCACCGCGAACGGAGCCTGTCGTAGCGATGAGCAGCAGCGTCGTCGCCGGTTCGTTCAACCGCATCCTGGCGCTGGTGGAGCGCCATGCATACCTGCTGCTCAAGTCGTGGCCGCGGCTGCTGTCGATGGCGTATTACCCGACCGTGACCATGATCCTGTGGGCTTTCGTCACCGTGTATCTGCGGCCCACCAACAATTTTCTGACCGATGCCCCGGGGTTGTTCATCGGCGCGGTGCTGCTGTGGGACATCCTGTTTCGCGGCCAGCTCGGCGTGTCGCTGACTTTCTTCGAAGAGATGTATTCGCGCAATCTCGGCAACCTGTTCGTCAGCCCGCTGCGGGCGTGGGAGCTGATTGCCGGACAACTGGTGATGAGCCTGCTGCGCACGCTCATCGGCGTCGGCGCCGCGTGCGCGTTCGCGTGGCTGCTGTTTCACTATTCGATTTTCTCGCTGGGACTGCCGCTGGTCGCATTCTTCGTCAACCTGATCATCTGCGGCTGGGCGATCGGCCTCGCAGTGTCGGGCATGGTGCTGCGCTGGGGTCTCGGCGCCGAGGAGCTGGCGTGGGCGGCGGTGTTCCTGCTGGCGCCCGTGTCGGGCGTGTACTACCCCATCGGCGTGCTACCGGACTGGTTGCAGATCATCGCCAAATGCATTCCGACCAGCTACGTCTTCGAAGGCATGCGGGCGCTGCTGCTCGACAGGACTTTTCGTGCCGACATGTTCATGCAGGCGCTGGTGCTCAATGGCGTGTTCATGCTCATCGGCATCGCGCTGTACATGTGGGCCATCGGGTATGCACGAAAGCACGGATTGCTGTTGCAGATGGGTGAGTAGTCCATTCCGTCGTCCTCGCGAAAGCGGGGACCCATTGGCGTTCGTTGCACGACCCTGGATTCCCGCATTCGCGGGCATGACGGCAGCACCAATGCCTACACTGCGTCGACCAGGATTGCAGCCGCCACCTTCCGCCCTTCAGCGGCGAGGATATTGAAAGTCCGGCACGCCGCGGGTGTGTCCATCACCTCCACCCCGATACGCGCATCGGTAAGCGTGCGAGTCAGGCGCGGATGCGGAAAGCGAATGGACGCACCGGTTCCCAGCAGCACGACTTCCGGCGCGAGCGTAACGAGGCCCTCGAAGTCGTGCGCGCTGAGCGCGTCGAAGCCGCCGGGCGCCCACCCGGTGACGATCTGCTCGGGCGTGACCACGACGTTTTCGCGGTACTCGACGACGCCCAGCCGCACGTAGCCCGTGCCATGGCCGGTAAATGTATTGCCGGAAGAGGAGCTCAGATGGAATTTCACGCCGGGTGACTCCACACCGGTGCGTCGCGTCGACGACGGCGCAGCAGGCGTTGTGCGTTGCGGTAAGTTCTTAAGTCCGCTAACATTATATCTCCCTCGCATTTCTACGTCGCTCGGACGGTTCCGGGCGCTTACGATAGAAAGACCCGCATGGCGTCCTCCTCCGCTGTCGAATTCGCCCGTCTCACGCGGCTCCCGCCGTACGTTTTCAACATTACGTCCGAACTGAAGATGGCCGCTCGCCGCCGTGGCGAGGACATCATCGACTTCGGCATGGGCAACCCTGATGGACCCACGCCGGCGCACATCGTGGCCAAGCTGGTCGAGACCGTGCAGCGCCCGGATACGCACGGCTACTCGGTGTCGCGCGGGATACCGCGCCTGCGCCGCGCGATCTGCCAGTGGTATCACCGCCGCTGGGGCATCGAATTCGATCCCGAGACCGAAGCTATCGTCACCATCGGCTCCAAGGAAGGCATCGCGCATCTGGCGCTGGCCACGCTCGGGCGCGGCGACACGGTGCTGGTACCGAATCCGAGTTATCCGATCCATATCTACGGGCCGGTCATCGCCGGCGCCGACATCCGCCAGGTACCGCTGGCACCGGGAATCGATTTCTTCGCCGAGCTCGAACGCGCGATCAAGATGAGCGTGCCGAAGCCGAAGATGCTCATCATCAATTTCCCGGCCAATCCGACGGCGCAATGCGTCGAGCTGCCGTTCTTCGAGAAGATCATCGCGCTGGCCAGGGAATACGGCATCTATGTCGTGCACGACCTGGCGTACGCCGATATCTGCTTCGACGGCTGGAAGGCACCGTCGATCATGCAGGTGCCGGGAGCGCGCGAGGTGGCGGTCGAGTTTTTCACCATGTCCAAGAGCTACAACATGGCCGGCTGGCGCATCGGCTTCATGGTCGGCAACAAGGAC
>JBDTLK010000124.1:0-10819 GCA_039934835.1 Edaphobacterium sp. (SeqCode)
CGCGCGGCCGCGGGCACGGCGAGCGCCGCCCAGGTCCCCCGCCCCACGATCCCACCAGGAACTCGAGGTACACCGACGGCTTGCCCTCCTCGTCGACGCCGCCGAACGAGATGCCGACATCGGGCGCGTTGGAGCCGCAGGCGGGCAGCACGTCGGGGACCGCCTGCGCCAGTGCACCGAAGATCGCATCGGCGATGCGAATTCCCGTGATCCCGCGCGCCGCCACCGCCGCCGGTGCGCGCGGATTGACCACCGTGCCTTCGGGCGCGATCACCTTGATCGGCCGGAAATAGCCGGCATTGTTCGGTATCGACAGGTCGACGATCGAGCGCACGCACGCCAATGCGGTGGACAGCGTAAACGGGTAGACACAGTTGATGGCGCCGCGCACCTGCGGCGCCGATCCCGTGAGGTCGATGGTCATGTTGTCGGCGCGGATCGTCACCGTCGCCTCGATGCGGATGGGATCGGGATCGATGCCGTCGTTGTCGAGATGGTCGACGAAATGCCACGTGCCCTTGGGCAGCTTGGCGATTTCCGAGCGGGTGAAGCGCTCGGTGTAGTCGAGCAGGTCGCGGCAATACTGCTCGAATTCCTGGCGACCATAGCGTTCATTGAGCTTGATGAATTCGCGCTCGCCGACCAGGCACGCCGCGATCAGGGAACGGATGTCGCCCAGCACCATGTCCGGCACGCGCACATTGCGCTCGATCAACCGGAACATGGTCTCGTCGGGCTCGCCCTCGCGCCACAGCCGGGACGGCGGAATTCGCAAGCCCTCCTGGTAGATCTCGGTCGAATCGCTGGCATTGCCGCCGGGAATGCGCCCGCCGATGTCGGTCATGTGCGCCAGCGCCGCCGCGAATCCGATCAGCTCGCCCGCGAAAAAAACCGGCTTGACCAGGACTATGTCGGGCAGGTGCGTGCTGCCATCGTAGGGATCGTTGGTTATGTAGAGATCACCCGGCAGGATGCGGTGTTCGTACGCCTTGGTCACGGCCCTGACCGCAAACGGCATCGCGCCGAGGTGGAATGGCAGGCAGGTGCCCTGCGCGATCAGCTGCCCGTCGGCGAGGAACAGCGCCGTCGAGAAATCGAGCGCCTCCTTGACCACGAACGAGCGTGCGGTCCGATACACGGTCAGCGCCATTTCGTCGGCCAGCGCGACCAGCGCGTTCTTGATCAACTCGAGCGCGAAGGGATCGCGAGCGGTCGCGTCTTCAGGACGGGTACGCGGATCTTCCAGCTGTTCGACGTTGGTCATCGTGTCACTCAAGTTCGATTTCGATGGTATCCCAGGCAATGCACCGCGCACGGCCGTCGGGTGGGACAACGGTGGTGCTGTCAAACTCCTCGATCAGCAGCGGGCCATTGCGCCAACCCGCGGCCAAGTCGCCGCGGCCGCAAATGACCGTCTCCTGCGACCCGAATTCCGGGCCGAAGTACGCGCGGCGCGTGCCGCTACTACGCGCGGTCGCGTGGTCCAGAGACAATTTCTCCGGTACCCGAGCGAGGTGCGATGAAGCGCGCGCGATGACACGTAGATTCATCGTCTCGATCGCCTCGTCGGAGGAGCTGTAGCCATACTGCTGCTCATGCAACTCGGAGAAGTTCGCGCGCAACGCTTGCGCGACGCGCGCGCCCGCCGGAAAGGGCAAGGTCAGCTCGGAATTGGCGCCCGCGTAACGCAGGTCGACGAGCCTTTCGAATCGATGCGTTCCGATGGCATGGCCTTCTCCGAGCAGCACCATCGCGCCCTCTGCTTCCATGACACAGAAAATCTGTTCGAGCTCGTGGCCATCCAGCGCATCGATCCGGCGCTTGCAGGTACGCACGTAGTGATGCTCCATCTCGGGGAACAGCATCCCGAGCGCGCTGAATAACCCGGGCACCGGCGGCACCAGAATCTTCTTGATGTCGAGCAGACGGGCGAGTGTGGCGGCGTGCACGGGACCATTGCCGCCGAATGCCAGCATGGACAGGTCGCGTGGATCGCGCCCTCGCTCGGTGGAGACTGCACGCAGCGCCCGCGCCATGGTTGCGTTGGCGACGCGATGCACTCCCCAGGCGGCGTCTTCGAGCGCCAGTTGCAGGGGGCCCGCAATGCCGCCTTGAAGCGCGTTCACCGCCAGTTCACGGCGAATCGGCAGGCCGCCACCGGCGAGCGAATGTGGATTGATGTAACCCAGAATGACATTGGCGTCGGTCACCGTCGGGACGCCGCCGCCGCGACCGTAACAAGCTGGTCCAGGCACGGCGCCGGCGCTGTCCGGACCCACGCGCAACCCGCCGCCGGCGTCGAGGCGAGCCAGACTTCCGCCCCCAGCGCCGACTTCGGCGATGTCGATCGCCGGCGCGCGCACGTGATAGCCACCGCCACTGAGCAGCCGGCCTGCGATGTTGATGCCGCCGCCGACCTCGAGCGAATTCACGCGCAGATACTGGCCGGCATCGACCAGCGCCGCCTTGGCGGTCGTGCCACCCATGTCGAAACTGAGCAGGCTCAGATTGCCGAGTCGGCGCGCGAGCTCCGCCGCGCCGACAACTCCTGCCGCCGGCCCCGATTCGATGATGTGGATCGGCCGCTCCGCAGCAGCGCCGGCGCTCATCGCACCGCCACTCGACTGCATGATCGTCAATGGACTGGTGATTTCGCGCTCGCGCAGCCGCGCGTCGAGCCCTTCAAGATAGTGCCGCACCAGCGGCAGCACATAGGCGTTGACGACCGTCGTGCTGGTGCGTTCGTATTCCCGGATCTCGGGAAGCAGCTCGCTCGAAATCGTCACCGGAATGCGTTGGTCGCGCTCGCGCAGCATGTCGCGCAACCGCGCCTCGTGCGCGCCGCTGGCGTAGGCGTTGATGAGGCAGATGGCGACCGCGTCGACGTCGGCGGCGAGGATCTTCTCAATCACCGCGCTTGCCCCCGCTTCGTCTAGCGCACGCTCGACCCGACCGTGGTTGTCGATGCGCTCGGCGACTTCGAAGCGCAGCTGGCGTGGCACGAGCGCCGGGGGCTTGCGCCAGCGTATGTCGTACAGGACGGGCATGCGCAGGCGGCGAATTTCCAGCACGTCGCGAAAGCCTTGCGTGGTGATCAACGCGACACGCGCGCCCTTGCCTTCGAGCAGCGCATTGGTGGCCACGGTCGTTCCGTGCATGATCTGGCTGATGTCGGCGATGCGCAGGCCGCCGCGCGAGGTCGCATCGGAGAGGCCATCCGCGATGCCTACACTGTAGTCGTCGGGCGTCGACAGCACCTTGGAGCGCAGCACGCGTCCGTGGGGATCCATGAATACGAGATCGGTGAACGTTCCGCCAATGTCGATGCCGACCCGGGTTTCCATGAATGGCTTTCGCTCGATGAAAGAGTGACGGGCGCGCCGTCAGTGCAGGTGCATCAGGTCGGCGGCATTGAGGCCCAAAATGCGGTCCTTTTCGCTACCGCTCAGGAACGAACAGTATTTCCGGACGTAGTCGACGCACTGGCGGTAGGTGCAGAAGCGCTCGACATTGGGCATGTCCGATCCCCACACGAGTTTGTCCGCGCCGAACAGGTCGCGCATGCCGCGAATGAGCTCCTGTGCCTCCGGATAGGGATAGTCCCAGACGCCGCCCCAGGAAATCGGAAACATGACTTCGAGCAGTAAGTTGTCGCGCTGGTAGACACCAAGCGCGGCATCGGGAATCTCCCAGCGCCCGGAGGTGCCGAAGTGTGCCGCTGGCGGCCCCATGACGAGCAGGAAGCGATGCGTTGGGTAGCGTGCAAGCAACACATCCAGCGCCGCCAAGTTGCCCAGATAACCGGTGTAATCGTAAGTCGGTGTCGACGAGAGCTCGACGAAAACCGGCAATCCGGCAGCGACTATGCGTTCCCAGAAATCGTGGAAATCCCGATGATCGACATTGCGCGCATAGCCGTGCCGCGACATGTCCTGCGAGTAATAGAGTCCGCGCAATTGCAGGACGTCGACCGCGCGATCGATTTCGGCGAGCGTCTGCGCGTCGCCGGCCGTCGCCTCGTCGACGTGGAACAGACCCGTGAACTTGTCCGGATATTCGTGCTGGGCGAGCGCGTTGTAGTCGTTCATCGCGCCGTAACCGCCACCCGCCTGCAGGATGCAGTGATCGACCGCGGCAAGGGTCATCTGCGCCAGCATGAACTCCGGCGGGCAGACGAGGTCCTGCATGCCGACGGGCAGGTACTGCACGTAATAATCCTCGCCGTCATGGGTGAACGCGAGCTGGCCGAAGCGGCCGGCTCGAAACTGCACGTCGGTCAGGCCCGCCCAGGTGTTGTCGCCGGGACGAAACAGCATCGTGGGCTTGACCTCGCGACCGTCACGCGCCCGAAAGGTGCGCGCCGCCGGTCGCGTCACCACTTTCTGCAGGTACTTGAGATGCACCGCCGCCGACGGATGTCCGCACGCGCCTTGCCAGTTCTGGAAGACGTGGGCGTGGCAATCGACGATCATTCGTCTCGCCCGCTCAGGATCACGGCCTCAACCGCCGCAACACGCCGATGTGGGACCGCCATGCGTCGTTGTCACGCATCGCGGCCTCAGGCGGCACCCAATTTTTCCATGTGCAGCTTGAACAGCCGGTCCATTTCGCCGTTGACAGTCAGGAACGCCGCCCAGAAATCGAGGAAGTGCTTCCATTCGGAGTCGCCGTAGCGCACCGCCCAGGTGTTGGGGCGCTTGTCGATGGGCGTGGCAGGATCGAAGACGTAGGCCCAGTTGTTGCGCTTGGCGAAGAGCAGGACGTCGCTGTCGCCGCTCATCCACACGTCGGCCTTTTTCGCGCGCACGGGTTCCGCCGCGAGCACGACCTGGCCGGCAGTGGTGATCAGCTTGGCGTTGGGAAACAGGACCGGGATGCGCGGTTCCTCGCTGCCGCCTGCGACGACCGAGAAGGTGACCTTGGGATCGTTGAAATCCGCGAGCTTCTTGAACCTGCCCGCGTTGTCCTTGTGCACCATCAGCAGGCTGCCCTTGGACCACAGCGGCCCGACGTAATCGACCACCAGCGCGCGCGCCAGCGTATAGGTGAGCGACGAACCATAGAGATCGTAGTCGCCGCGGCGCAAGCCCACGGTCGAATTCTGGAAGGTGACTTCCTTCCACTCGACCTTGACTTCCATTTCCTTGGCGAGGCGTTCGACCGCGTCCTTGTAGATGCCGCCCAGATCGCCGGTCTTGGCGTCCTTGTAGAACCAAGGGCCGGTCTGGGAATACCCGACGCGCATGACACCTTCCTTGCGGATTTTCGACAGCGCCGAATCGTCGCGTATGCCGGTCTCGAGCATTTGCGCCACCGCCTCGCGCGGCGAGCCCGCCGCTGCCAATACACCCGACGCGACGCCTAGCATCGCCGCGCCGCGAAGAAAACCGCGCTTCCCGCCGTTGATTTCGTCGTTCATGTGTGTCTCCCAGGTGAAGTTGGTAGCGACGCTATGCCGCCCCGCGGACGACGCAGGGCCCCTGCTTCGCAGCCGATTATTGCGCGGCTGCAGAATAAGGCCTAATTAGTTAATTTTCATATGCTGATCAGTTTTTCTTATGTACTTCAACCGCCGTTCCCGCGCCGTGAAGCGGCGTGTTCATGCTCGCTCGCACCCGTTGCACGAACACCCGCAGATTGCGTTGCGGCGTGTCGCGCCGGTAGCTCACGTACAGCGTATTAGAGGGAATCGATGGTCGGGCGCTGAGCTTGCGCAGCGTGCCGGTGCGCACTTCGGTGTTGATGATTTCCACCGGCAGCAGGCTTATGCCGATCCCTTCGCAGGTCAGCGACTTGGTAATGAACAGGCTGGAGCAGGTATTGACGCGCGCCGGGGTCAGGTTGGCCGACGCGAACCAGCTGTGGATGGTCTCGAACAGCAGCGACGGTGGCGGATGCGTAATGATGGGCATGTTCACCAGCGCCTCAGGCGTCGCGGTCCTGATCTTGCCCAGCCGCTGGTGCGTGCCAACCCAGCAGTGCGGTAAGTCCATGAGTTTCTCGAACTCCAGCAACGGCGACAGGTTCGGCGGTGTCAGCACCGCCACGTCCAGTTCGCCGCGCAGGAGCTTGGCATTGAGACTGACACTGAACTCGACGACGACTTCGATCTGCGCCTGGGGGTAGTTCTTCTCGATGTCGATCAACAGCGAGGGCAGATAGCGCGCGGCGAAGGTGTCGGTCGATCCCATGCGGATCAGCCCGCGCATGTCGCTGGTGGGCGTCACCCGATGGTTGATGCGCTCGGCGATCTCGAGCATGCGTCCCGCCTGCTGTGCGACCTCGAGCCCCAGCGCGGTAAGCGTCGCGCGATACGACGTGCGATTTAGCAGCTTGCCGCCGAGCGCGGTTTCCAGGTCCTTGATGCGCAGCGACAGCGCGGGTTGGGTAACGCTCAGCCGCGTGGCGGCGGCCCGCACGCTGCCCAGCCGCGCCACCCAGAACAGCGCCTCAAGCTGTGGGAGCGTGAGCTTCACGGAATTCGCTGCACCAGGACAACCGCGGGCAACCGCCGCCGAAAAACACGCTCAGCGGCTGGCGCCGCGTGCCGTGATCGGCCACAAGGCTTCGACGCGGCCCTTGCGCACCGCGACGTATTCGTCGTGCAGGTTGATGGTCGGATCGCAATGGCCCGGGATCAGCGTCACCTTGTCCCCAAGGCGGAGACGTTCGGCACCGGCCTCGAGCTTGAGCTTGCCGTGCTCGTCGGACATGCCGACCAACGCGACACCGGCCCTGTCGTGGACCCATGGCGGCCCCTTTTCACCGCTGTACGACTTGAGTCCAGCATCGACAATGGCAATGTCATTGGTCGGCACGCTCATCACGGTACTGAGCACGAACAGGCTGTGCCGGAAGTCGCTGTAATGCCCGCCGTCGGCGTCACCGATGCGTGCGTAGTCGGTATCCATGAACAGGTACGAGCCGGCTTGCAGCTCGTTCCACAACCCGCTCATGCCCTCCATCCGATACGTACCTGTCCCCGCGCCGCTGACGAATTCGCAGACCAGTCCCGCGCGCTCCAGTGCCGCGATCGTCGAGCGAACTGCCGCCGCCGCGCCTTCGATCGCGCGCTGCCGCTCGGTCAGCGTGGGCAAGTGCTGTGCGGAACCGTGATAAGCCTGCAGGCCACGAAATGTCAGCCCTGGCGCATCGGCGATGCGTCGCGCGAGCTCCGCCGCGGGAGCGCCGGGCGCAACGCCGCAGCGCTGCATGCCGACTTCGATCTCGACCAGCCCGCCGAGCTCGATGCCGAATTCGCGCGCCGCGCGCGACGCCGCGTCGACCTGCTCGGCCGAATCGAAACACAGTCCGATAGTCGCGTCGGTCGCCAGTGCCGCGAGGCGGCGCAACTTCTGCGCACCGACCACCTCGTTGCTTACCAGCACGTCGCGGATCCCGCCGCGTATCAGCGCCTCGGCTTCGCCAACCTTCTGGCAGCACTGGCCAACCGCGCCGGCGGCTATCTGTTTTTGCGCGACCGTCGGACATTTGTGCGTCTTCGCGTGTGGCCGCAAGCGCACTCCCGCCGACTTCGCGAAGTTCGCCATCGCATGGAGGTTGTGTTCAAATGCGTCGAGATCGACGATCAACGCGGGTGTGTCGATTTCGTCGATCGTCGCACCGATTTGGGCTGCCGGAATATTCATTCTCGTGGATTGACTCGCAATTGGCTGACCGATCGTCTGGAACGCGCCGCTGAAGGAAGCGGCAAATGCGCGCAACTTGCCATTGGCGCGGCACGTAGGCGATCATATAGAAGTCAATTGTCGATGTCGATTCATCCTCCGATCTCAGCTTCGATGCAGCCTGCGCCCGACGTGGTGAACGATGTTCCGACGATTCGAGTCGTCGACGTATACAAGCAGTTCGGCGCGCTCGCCGTGCTCAAGGGCGTCTCCTTCGACGTGCGCCGAGGTGATGTCGTGAGCATGCTGGGCGCCAGTGGTTCGGGCAAAAGCACGTTGCTCCGCTGCATCAACTATCTCGAGACCCCGACTTCGGGCGACATTCTCATCAGCGGTGAATCGCTCGGCTTCGTCGCATCCGCCGACGGCCCGCGCAAGCCGCGTGCGCTGGCCGCGATCAACCGGATGCGCCGCGACCTGGGCTTTGTTTTTCAGCAGTTCAACCTCTGGCCGCATATGACGGTGCTTGGCAACGTCATCGAGGCGCCACTGCGCGTGCGCGGTCTCGCGCGCAAGGATGCTGCCGAGCTCGCGCACGATTGCCTGCGCCGCGTGCATCTTGCCGACAAGGCCGACGTCTATCCCGCCCGCCTGTCAGGTGGCCAGCAGCAGCGGGTGGCGATCGCCCGTGCGCTCTGCATGCAGCCCAAGGTGATGCTGTTCGACGAGCCGACGTCCTCCCTCGACCCCGAGCTGACCGATGAGGTATTGAGCGTCATGCGCGAACTCGCGGGCGACGGCACGACTATGATCGTCGTCACTCATGAGATGGGCTTCGCGCGGGAAGTCTCGGACCGCGTCCTGTTCCTGCACAATGGCTTGATAGAGGAGGAAGGCGCGCCCGCGCAGATGTTCGGCGCTCCGAAGTCGGAGCGCTTCCGGCAGTTCATCTCCAAGTACCTGCGGTAGTCGTTCATGTCCGAATCGCTGCAGCAGATCCTCGACGTCTCGATTTTCTGGGAATACCGGACCGTGCTGCTGCGCGGACTCGCGGTCAACTTCTACGTGTTCGGGTGTTCTGCCGTTCTGGCGCTGGCGATCGGCCTCGGCGCGGCGCTGCTGCGGGTCAGTCGGTTGTGGGTGTTTCGCTGCGTGGGGACGCTGCACGTGGAGGTTTTCCGCAACGCGCCGGATTATGTCGCGGTGGTATGGGTTCACTTCGTGCTGCCGTTGTTGATCGGAACGTTGCTCCACAGCCATTTCGAGTTCAATCCCTTCGTGTCGGCGATCATCGCGTTGGGCTGGGTCTACAGCGGCTATTTCGCGGAGACTTTCCGCGCCGGCATCGAGGCAGTGCCGGCGGGCCATCTCGAAGCAGCACGCTCCTGCGGAATGTCCGAAAGCCTGATTCTCTGGCGCATCATCCTGCCGCAGGTGGTGCGCCGCATGCTGCCGGAATCGATCAACCAGTTCATATCGCTGTTCAAGGCGACCACGATCGTCTCGCTGGTTGCGGTACCCGACCTGATGTATCAGGTCTCGATGATCACCCAGCAGGAAATGCGGCCGCTGCCGCTCTACACCGGCGCCGCGCTCACCTACTTCCTGATCATACTCGCCGCGGGCAGTGCGCTGCGTGCGCTGTCGCAACGCTGGCGCATGAAGATCTTCGCCTGACGCGGCCGACATGGGCAACTGGGAACGACTGGTCTGGAATCAGCGCGACGCGCTGCTCAGCGGACTCGGCGTCACCATCGAGGTTTGCTTCATCGCATTCGTGGGCGCGATCCTGGGTGGCCTCCTGCTCTGCCTGCTGCGCATGTACGTACGGCCGGTGCGGCCCGTCGCCATCTTGCTCATCGAATTCTTCCGCGCGACGCCGATCCTGGTGCAGCTCCTTTGGGTCAACTATGTGTGGCCGGAGTTGTTCGGCTGGCCGAACACGTTCTTTGAAGCCGCCTGCGTTGCGCTGGCGGTACAGTCGAGCGGTTATCTCGCGGAGACGTTTCGCGGCGGCATCGAGGCGATCCCGAAAGGCCATCGCGAGGCCGCGTATGCGGTGGGAATGTCGTCACCGCTGGTCTTTGGGCGCGTGGTGCTGCCGCAAGTGCTGCTCAGCTCCGCGCCGTCGATCGTCAATCAGTTCACGGTGATCGTGAAATCGTCGACCCTGGTTTCGGTGATCACGGTGCAGGACCTGATGTTCCAGTCGCAGAAGATCGTCAACATCTGGTATGAACCAATCGAAATTCTTACGGCGACCGCGGCGATCTACATCGTCATCATTTTCCTGGTGTCCGCCGCCGGAAAGTTCCTGGCCGATGCCATGCGCCGACGCTACGGCATCGCCGCAAGCTGATCACTCGATGCCGGTGTTGCGCCAGCGCGCGGCAAAACGCCGCCGCGTCAGGCGCTCCACGAGGATGCGCTCGCATACCTTGAAGACAAGGTAGAACATCATGCTCATGTAGGCCATCCCGAGCAGCTCGAAGAGCTGGTCCAACGCGCCATCGTCGATGACCATCAGGCCGTATTCGACGAACAGGCTGATGTTGGCCTTGAGCAGGAAGAACAGATTGATCGACGTCACGCCGAACAGCACGAAACAAAGGCCCATCAGCGCAAACGTCAGCAGCGGATTGCGAAACAGAAAAAATACCCAGTCGGCACGAATCACTTTCATGTCCCGGATGCTGTAGGGCGGCGCACCTGTTGTCAACTGCGCGACAGCGCGCGTAAGCGCGGCTCGCATTGGCGCCCGCGCCGGTACTGGCGCTACAATGCGCCAACTCCGGCACAGGCCAGCCCAGCTTACCTTGGCATTCGCTCCATCCCCGCGCGCGACCGCAGCATGAACTGCGCCTTGGCGGCCGTCGCGTGGCGCACGGGGCAGCGCTAGCACCAGTGTTCAGTTCGATCCATCTGGTTCTTGCGGCGATCATCGCCTGGCTGGCGATTGGAGTGCTCGCAATCGCGTGGCCGCGCAGCACGCTCGGTATCGGCCGCGTGCTCTTTGTCGCCGGCGCGCTGGTCGGGCTGGCTCTCGCGGTTGTCGCATTGCTCGCACTTGGCCAGGAGCCGCAGGCGCTGGTGCTGCCGCTGGGCTTGCCCGACCTGCCGTTCCACTTGCGGCTCGACTCGCTCTCGGCGTTATTCCTGTTGCTGCTCGGCGCCGCCGCGTCGGGCATTTC
>JBDTLK010000125.1:0-10736 GCA_039934835.1 Edaphobacterium sp. (SeqCode)
GTGATCTTGTTTTCCTTGCCAGTCGCCTTGTCCTTGGCCGACACATGCAGGATGCCGTTCGCGTCGATGTCGAAAGTGACCTCGATTTGCGGCATGCCACGCGGTGACGGCGGAATGCCTTCCAGGTTGAACTGGCCGAGGCTCTTGTTGCCCGACGCGACATCGCGCTCGCCCTGCAGCACGTGAATGGTCACCGCCGACTGGTTGTCGTCCGCCGTCGAGAACACCTGCTGCGCCTTGGTCGGAATGGTGGTGTTCTTCTGAATGAGCTTGGTCATTACCGAGCCCAGCGTTTCGATACCCAGCGACAGGGGCGTCACGTCGAGCAGCAGCACGTCCTTGACGTCGCCCTTGAGCACGCCGCCCTGAATCGCCGCCCCGACCGCGACCGCTTCGTCGGGGTTCACATCCTTGCGCGGCTCCTTGCCGAAGAACTCCTTAACCTTGTCCTGCACCTTGGGCATGCGCGTCTGGCCGCCGACCAGGATGACGTCGGAAATGTCGGAAAGCTTGACGCCTGCGTCCTTGATCGCGATGCGGCACGGCTCGATGGTGCGCTCGATCAACTCCTCGACCAGCGACTCGAACTTCGCCCGCGTGATTTTCATGGCGAGGTGCTTCGGGCCCGACTGATCTGCAGTGATGTACGGCAGGTTGATCTCGGTCTGCTGGGACGAAGACAGCTCGATCTTGGCCTTCTCAGCGGAATCCTTGAGCCGCTGCAGCGCCAGCACGTCGTTCTTGAGGTCGACGCCGGATTCTTTCTTGTATTCGGTGACGATGTAGTCGATCAGGCGCTGGTCGAAGTCCTCGCCGCCGAGGAAGGTGTCGCCGTTGGTGGAGAGCACCTCGAACTGATGCTCGCTATCGACGTTGGCGATCTCGATGATCGACACGTCGAAGGTCCCCCCGCCAAGGTCATAGACGGCGATCTTGCGGTCGCCCTCTTTCTTGTCGAGGCCGAAAGCCAGCGCCGCCGCGGTGGGCTCGTTGATGATGCGCTTGACCTCGAGGCCGGCGATCTTGCCCGCATCCTTGGTCGCCTGGCGTTGCGAGTCGTGGAAGTACGCCGGAACGGTGATCACCGCCTCGGTCACTTCCTCGCCGAGATAATCCTCGGCGGTCTTTTTCATCTTGCGCAGGATTTCCGCGGAGACCTGTTGCGACGCGATCTTCTTGCCGCGCACCTCGACCCAGGCGTCGCCGTTGTCGGCCTTGACGATTCTGTAGGGCATCAGCGCGATGTCCTTCTGGACTTCCTTTTCCTCGAAGCGGCGGCCGATCAGTCGCTTGACGGCGTAGATGGTGTTCTTGGCGTTGGTGACCGCCTGTCGCTTCGCGGGCGCGCCGACGAGGATCTCGCCGTCTTCCGCGTAGGCGACGACCGAGGGCGTGGTGCGCGCGCCTTCGGAGTTCTCGATGACCTTGGGTTGCCCGCCTTCCATGATGGCGACGCAGCTGTTGGTCGTGCCGAGGTCGATGCCGATGATCTTGCCCATGATGATTCCTTTGTTCCTGAATTGATTTGACTGGCGGCTATATGGGGATTTTTTGCGGTCTCTTCAAGCGCCCGTGGGGCCCGTCGGCGCATCCGCCGGCGCCCTGGCGACGGCTACCAGCGCCGGCCGCAGCAGCCGGTCGTTGAGCAGGTACCCCTTCTGGAATACCTGTACGACGGTGCCCGACGGCTTGTCGGACTCGATCATGGTCATCGCCTGGTGGCGATGCGGATCGTACTTTTCGTCGAGCGGATTGACGTCGACGATCTGCGCCTTGTCGAACGCCGCCTGGAGGTTCTTGAGCGTTAGCGCGACGCCGTCGCGCAGGGTATCGGTCGTCGCGACCGGCGTAGCCAGCGTCTGCTCGAGCGCGTCCTTGACCGGCAGCAATTCCTGCGCGAAGCGCTCGATGGCGTATTTGTGCGCCTTGGCGACATCGTTCTGGCCTTGCTTGCGGACGTTGTCGGTCTCCGCCTTGGCACGCAGCCAGGCGTCCTTGAGTTCGGCAGCTTCGGCCTCGACCTTGCGGAGCATAGAGTCGGAATCGCCGACGCCATCCGCGACCGCCCCCACGTCGGGGTCCAGCTCCGACGCAGAATCCTGACTGTTTTGATCGGGAATGTTGCTCATAATGGTTCCTTGACGACTTCCAATGCAAATGCGGCCATTTCCGCAGGTTTCAAGGGCGCTCGCGGCAAAAATGCACTGCGCTACCCGTATACGGCGGTCTTCCTAGGTGCTTGCTCCCAGCGCCTTCGCCCGCGCCAGCCGCTCCTCCCGCGCCACGGCATCGGGCGGCGGCTCGAGCCAACCCTGCAGGTTGCGCACCGCCAAGTCGGCGAGCGCCGCGATCCATGGGGGACGCTCGTTCAGGCACGGAATGTAGTGAAACTCCTTGCCACCCGCACGCAGGAACGCGACCTGCCCTTCCTGGGCGATTTCCTCCAGCGTTTCCAGGCAGTCGCTGACAAATCCGGGACACGCAACATCGACCCTGTGCATGCCTGCCTTGGCCAGAGCGACCAGTGTCGGCTCGGTATAAGGCGTGAGCCACGCGGTGCGTCCGAACCGGGACTGGAAGGTGATCACATACTGCTCGTTGCCCAAGCCCAGCTCGGCGGCCAGCAGCCGCCCCGTTTTCTGGCAGTGACAATGATATGGGTCACCTTGCTCGAGGCTGCGCCTCGGCACGCCGTGAAACGACAACACCAGCTTGTCCGGCCGGCCGTTTTTCATCCAGTAGTCGTTGATGCTCTGCGCCAGCGCGTTGATATAGCCGCGATCGTCGTGATAGGCGTCGACCACGCGCAGCGCCGGGACCCTGCGCATCCGCGACAAGATCGCGAACGCGACGTCGAGTGCGGATGCCGTCGTGCTCGCCGAATACTGCGGATAAAGCGGCAGCAGCAGGATGCGCTCGCAGCCGTCGGCCTTGAGCTTCTCCAGCGCGCTGTCGATCGAGGGCGCGCCGTAGCGCATCCCGAGCTCGACCCGCGCGTGGTCGGACGGCAACCCGAGTTCCTTGAGTCGCTGCCCGAGATATCCCAGCAGCAACGTCTTCTGGCGCAGGCTGTGCACAAGCAGCGGCGAGCCGTCCTTGGTCCATACACTTGCATAGCGCTGCGCCGAGCGCGCGGGTCGCACGTTGAGAACGACGGCATGCAGGAACGGCTTCCAGAAAATCCCGGGGATCTCGACCACGCGCGGGTCGGACAGGAATTCGGCGAGATAGCGGCGCACCGCGGCGGTGGTCGGCGCGTCGGGGGTGCCCAGGTTGACGAGCAGCACGCCGAGTCGATTGGCGCGATCGTGCGCGAACGCCGGCGCGGACAGCGCCTCCATGTTCAGACGGACTTCGCTGCGTACGCCGCGAGGGCGTTCGCCGCCTGCGCGCGAATCGCGGCGCGCACCGGCGGCAGCCAGCCGAGCAGGACGCCTTTGGCGCCGAGCGCCATGGCCGACCAGCGCCACAGGCTGAACCGATCGACGTGCCGCGCGATCCTTCCCTCGCGGAATTCGAACGCGGCGTCGATGCGATTGGTGACGTGGCGTCCGGTGCCGCTGAAAGTGTAGCCGGCGACCCAGTGCGCGCGTCCGGTCGCTTCGTCGGCGGCGATGTCAGACGCGACGATCGCAAGATCCTTGCCACGCTCGCAGAGCATGCGCCACATGGCGGCGACACCGCGCGCGTCGAGCGCGGGGAACACCGGATCGGAAAAAGTCACCTGCGGGTGATAGCACGCGATCATGCCCGAAGCGTCGCGGCCCGCGAAGGCTGCGTAGAAGCGCTCGATCAGCGCCACGTTCGCCACCGCCGCGTTATCGGGATCTTCCCCGAAGCGGTGCTGGGCGCCTGCCTCCGCAGCGCGCGCGCCTTGAGACGGCCCTGCGGCACTCATCGTTCATTGACCTGCAGCGTCAGCGCGTTCGATAGCAGCTTGGCGGTGACGTCGACGATAGGGATCACGCGCTCGTAAGCCATGCGCGTGGGCCCGATCACGCCCAGCGTGCCGATGACCTGTCCGTCGATTTCGTAGGGTGCGGTGATGACGCTGCATTCGTCGAGCGAGGCAATACCGGATTCGCCGCCGATGAAAAGGTGCACGCCGTGCGCGTTCTGCGACAGGTCGAGGAGGTGCAGCAGCGACGTTTTTTGCTCGAAGGTCTCGAACAGCCGGCGCATGCGATCGATGTTGGACGCAAGATCGCTCGCCGACAGCAGATTGCGCTCGCCCGACACGACGAGACTTTCGCCGCTTTCGTTCATGGCGTCGCTGCCCGCGTCTACTGCCGCGGTCATCAATCCGACGACGTCCTCGCGCAGCTGCTTGAGCTCGTCGGCCAGAAGCGCTCGAATCGCACGAAACGGCTGTCCCGCGTACTGGCGATTGAAGAAATTCGAAGCCTCGATCAGTTGCGACTGCGTGTACGCCTTGTCGGTATGCAGGATGCGATTCTGCACGTCGCCTTCGGGCGTGACGATGATCAGCAGCACGCGCCGCTCGGACAGGCGCAGGAATTCCATGTGCCGGAACGACGCCTCGCGCCGGCGCGGCGTCGCCACGACGCCGGCGAACTGCGTCAGTTGCGACAGCAGTTGCGCCGCGCTGTTGACTAGCGTTTGCGGCCGGTCGGCGTTGAGCTGGTCGTGCAATTCATCGATTTCGCCCTGGTCGAGCGGCTTGACGACCAGCAGGCTGTCGACGAAGAAACGATAGCCCTTGGGCGTGGGCACGCGACCCGCTGACGTGTGCGGACTGGCGATGAAGCCCATTTCCTCGAGGTCGGCCATGACGTTGCGAATGGTCGCGGGCGACAGCTCCAGCCCGGACTGACGCGACAGCACGCGCGAGCCCACCGGCTGGCCGTCGGCGATGTAGCGCTCGATCAGCGACTTCAGCAGATGTTGCGCCCGGGGGTCAAGCATAACGGCCATTTTATGCTTTAATCGCGGCCATGAGCGCGAAGGGCCGTCCCGAGGGCGAATACCGGAGTGCGCAGCCCGGAGGTAATCCACTGAGCGCGACCCATGGGGCCTTCCCCACCATCGCCCTGGTCGGGCGCCATGCCTCCCCGGGAATCGCCGAACCGCTGGGCAGGCTTGCGAAGTTCCTCGTCGCGCGCGGCCATCGCGTGGTTCTGGATGCCGCTACCGCCAGGGACACGCCGTTGCAGGGTTACCCGACCGCGGCGACTGGCGAGCTCGCCGGCATCGCCCAGCTCGCGATCGTCGTCGGCGGCGACGGCACCATGCTGGCGATCGCGCGCCAGCTCGCTCCCTTCGGCGTGCCGCTGATCGGCATCAACCAGGGGCGGCTCGGATTCCTGACCGACGTCCCCGTCACCGAGATGGAAACCGTGCTCGGCGCAATGCTCGATGGCGCGTACATCGAGGAGACACGCACGCTGCTCGCCGCTACGCTGACGCGCAAGTCCGGAGCAAGCGAATACGCCGAAGCGTTGAACGATGTCGTCGTCAATCGCGGCGCGCTCGGCGGCATGATCGACTGCGCGGTCGCGATCGATGGGCGTTTCGTCTATGCGATGCGCGCCGACGGCCTGATCGTTGCCACGCCCACCGGCTCGACCGCGTACGCGCTCTCTGCGCTGGGTCCGATCGTCGATCCCGAAGTGCCCGCGATCCTGCTCGTGCCGGTGGCACCGCACGCGCTCACCAATCGTCCGACCGTCGTCCGCGACAGCGCGGCAATCGAGATCGTGCTTCTGCGCGGCAAGGATTCGAGCCTGCATTGCGACGGACAGGCGCATTTCTCGCTGTCGGAGGGCGATCGCGTCATGATCCGCCGCGCCGAGCATCGGGTGCGGTTGCTGCATCCGCAGGATCACGATCACTTCGCCATGCTTCGCCGCAAGTTGCATTGGGGCGAGACGCCCGAAAGCCTGCGCCCGGCGAGCGAGTAAGGCGCACGTCCATGCTGCGCCTGCTTACCATCCGCAATTTCGCCGTCGTCGAAACGCTCGAAGCCGAGTTCGATGCGGGTTTCAGCGTGCTCACCGGAGAAACCGGCGCGGGCAAGTCGATACTGCTCGACGCGCTCTCGTTGTTGCTGGGGGATCGCTTCGAGACTCGACAACTGCGTCCCGGCGCCGAGCGCGCGGAGATCGCCGCCACGTTCGACCTGGACGACGCGCCTGGAGCGCGCGCGTGGCTGGTCGAGCACGAGCTGGCCGACGCCGACTCGCTACTCCTGCGCCGCGTGCTCGACGCACAGGGAAAAAGCCGCGCCTGGATCAACGGCTCGCCGGCGACGCTCGCACAACTCGAAACGATTGGCGAACTGCTGATCGATCTCCACGGGCAGCATGCGCACCAGTCGCTGGGACGCCCGGCGACGCAGCGCGAGCTGCTCGATGCCTTCGGCGGGTTTGCTTCGCTGTCGAGCGAGGTCGCGACCGCCTGGCGTACATGGCGCGAGGCCGTGCAGCAGCAGCAACTGGCGACGCGCGATGCCGCGGCGAAGGCTGCGCAACGCGAGGCACTCGCGCTGCGTAACGCGGAGCTGTCCGCGCTCGCAGTGAGTGAAAGCGAATGGACCGAACTGTCGGCTGCGCAGACGCGGCTCGAGCACGCGGCGGCGCTGCTCGAAGCCGCGAGCGCCGGCGAGGCCGACCTCACCGAGGGCGAAGCCGCACTGGCGTCGCGCCTGACCGCTCTGGCGCACCGGCTGCGGCAAGCGTCGATCCACGACGTGTCGCTCGACGCCATCGTTGCGCTGGTCGGCGAGGCGGGCATACGAGTCGACGAAGCCGGGCGCGCGCTACGCTACTACCGTGAGCGCCTTGACCTCGATCCGCGTGAACTCGCGCGCGTTGAAGCGCGGTTGGCGGCCATCCACGACACCGCGCGCAAGTATCGCGTGCGACCGGAGGACCTGCCGGGACTCGCGCGTGACACCGAAACCGCGCTGGCCAACCTCGCCGCAGCGAGCGACGTCGCCGCGCTGGCGCGCGCTGAAAAGCTGGCGCGAAAAAACTTCGACGCACTCGCCGAACAGCTGTCCGCGAAGCGCGAATTCGCCGCCGCCGAACTCGGCAATCGCGTCACCGCACTCATGGCCGAACTGGCAATGGCGGGAGGGCGCATCGAGATCGCCCTGCCACCGCTGGCCGAGGCCGCCAGCCATGGCCGCGAAGGCGTGGAGTTTCTTACCGCGACACATCCCAAACAGCCGCTGGGTCCGTTGTCGCGCGTTGCGTCGGGCGGAGAATTGTCGCGCCTGGGACTGGCGATCCAGGTGGTGCTTTCTGAAGTCGGCACGGTGCCAACGCTGATCTTCGATGAGGTCGACGCCGGCATTGGCGGCGCGGTCGCGGCTTCGGTGGGAAAGTTGTTGCAGCAGCTCGGAGCGCGCCGCCAGGTGCTGTGCGTCACGCACCTGCCGCAGGTTGCTGCCGGCGCGCACGCGCATTACCGCGTCACCAAGAAGGCGCGCGCCAACTCGGTCAGCAGCGAGTTATCGGCGCTGAACGCGGCCGCGCGGATCGAGGAAGTTGCGCGGATGCTGGGCGGGCACCAGATTACTGCTAAGACGCGCGCACATGCGCGTGAATTGCTGGCTCAGCACAAGCCCGCGAAATAACTGGCGGTTGACGCTCGCCGCGAGGCGTCCGCGCGCCACGCCGGGCGGGCGCGGTGGTTTACCGCTACCAGGACTTGACGCGCTTGGCCTTGGCGGTCGGCTTGACCGACGCTATCGCCGGCAACGCCTCGCCGGTCTCCAGCCAGTGCTTGACGCGATTGGCATCGCCGATCCGCGTCAACCGGCCGTAGGAGTCGAGCAGGACGATGACGACCGGGCGACTGGCGATGGTGGTCAGCATCACCAGGCATTTGCCGGCTTCGCGAATGAATCCGGTTTTCGAGACCTGGATGTCCCAGGTGCCGTTCTTCACCAGCGAATTGGTATTGTTGAACCCCAGCAGCTGCCCCGTCGGTTGCACTTCGACGTAATGGCTGGGCGTAGTCGTGAATTCGCGGATTGCGGGATACTCGGCCGCGGCCTGCACCATGCGCGCGAGATCGTTCGCGGTGGCGACGTTTTCGCTCGACAGGCCGGTAGGGTCGATGAAATGGGTGCGCGCCATGCCGAGGCTCTGGGCCTTGCGATTCATTGCGTCCACGAATGCGGCGCTGCCCCCAGGATAGTGGCGCGACAGGCTCGACGCGGCGCGATTCTCGGACGACATGAGGGCCAGACGCAGCATATCGCGGCGCGGCAACTCGGTCCCCAGGCGCAGGCGCGAGTGGCTGCCCTTGAGCATGTCGAGGTCGTCCATACCGATGCTGATGGTTTCGTCCATCGGCTGCGCGGCATCGAGGACGACCATTGCCGTCATCAACTTGGTGACCGAGGCGATGGGCGTCACGAAGTCGGCGCCCTTGGCGTAAATCGCCTTGCCGGCGCCGGCATCGAGCACCAGCGCATTGACCGACGACAGCTTCAATTTGCTGCCGTCCAGGAGCGGTTGCGGACCAAATGCGGCAGGCGTCCCGGACGTGGTGGCCGCGTCCGCGGCGCCGGCGACGGAGATAATTGCTGCAAAAACAAGAGTTAAGACGGGTTTCATAAAGCCTGATCTCAGAAGGTTGCCCCGGTTTATAGCATGGTCGCAAGGGCCATGCCAATAGCAAGGCAAAACAAACGCTTAACAGACCCTAGGCGACAACTTGGGAGGGGACGGACCGGCTGTCGCCTTCGGCCGCCGCAGACTCGTGGCTTTCCTGCTGCTGCAAGGCCCACATGCGCGCGTAAGAACCACCTGCGGCGAGCAGTTCCCAATGGGTGCCGCGCTCGGTGATGCGCCCTTGTTCGAGGACAAGGATCTGGTCGGCATCGACGATGGTCGACAGCCGGTGCGCGATGGTCAACGTGGTGCGGTTGGCGGAGATTTGCTCGAGCTCGGCCTGAATCAGTTTTTCCGAACGCGAATCGAGCGCGGAGGTTGCCTCGTCGAAGATGAGGATGCGCGGATTCTTCAATATCGCGCGCGCGATCGCTACGCGCTGCTTCTCGCCTCCGGACAATTTCAGCCCGCGTTCGCCCACCGGCGTTGCGTAGCCCTCGGGCAGCGCCGACACGAAGTCGTGCACCTGCGCGAGCCGCGCCGCCGCGACGATCTCGTCATGCGTCGCGCCGGGGTGGCCGTAGGCGATGTTGTACTCGATCGAATCGTTGAAGAGGACCGTGTCCTGCGGAACGATGGCGATGGCCGCGCGCACGCTGGTCTGCTGCACCCCGCGCAGGTCCTGGCCGTCGATTGTGATGCGACCGGAGCTGACGTCGTAGAAACGGTAAAGCAGCCGCGCCAGCGTTGACTTGCCCGAGCCACTGGGTCCGACAACCGCCACCGTGCGCCCGGCGGGAATAGCGAACGACACGTCGTGCAGAATTTGCCGGTTGGGCTCGTAGTGAAAGTCGACATGCTCGAAACGCACGTCATCCGCGTTGGCGTTGAGCGGTGGCGCGCCAGGCGAGTCCTTGACTTCGGCGTTCTCGTCGATGAGGCGGAACATGCGTTCCATGTCCGCGACCGCCTGCTTGATCTCGCGGTAGATGACGCCGAGGAAATTGAGCGGGATGTAGAGCTGGATCATGAACGCATTCACCAGCACCAGGTCGCCGATGGTCATCGTGCCATTGACGACACCCAATGTAGCGCGCCACATGATCAGCGTCACGGCGATGGCGATGATCGTGCTTTGGCCGATGTTGAGCAGCGACAGCGAGGTCTGGCTGCGCACCGCAGCGGTCTCCCAGCGCTGCATGGACTCGTCGTAACGGCGCGCCTCGAATTCCTCGGCGTTGAAATACTTGACGGTCTCGTAGTTGAGCAGGCTGTCGATGGCACGCGTATTCGCCTTCGAGTCGAGTTCGTTCATCTGGCGCCGGAAGCCGGTGCGCCATTCGGTGATCGACACCGTGTAGACGATGTAGATTGCGAGCGCGCACAGCGTGATGCCGATGAA
Organism: Edaphobacterium sp. (SeqCode); assembly: GCA_039934835.1. GTDB lineage: Bacteria > Pseudomonadota > Gammaproteobacteria > Burkholderiales > Casimicrobiaceae > PALSA-1003. The sequence goes on from JBDTLK010000125.1 coordinate 9,988, forward strand.
CCAGACGTCGTAGCGGATGACCAGGATCGCCGACACCAGCGCGATTTCGACGAGGGTGGGCAGGATGGAAAAGAGCGCGTAGCCGATGAGCGTGGAAATGCCGCGCGTGCCGCGCTCGAGGTCGCGCGTCAGGCCTCCCGTCTGCCGCGCCAGGTGGAAGCGCAGTGACAGCGCATGCAGGTGACGGAAAGTTTTGAGCGCAATGGTGCGGACGGCGCGCTGCGCCACCTTCACGAAGAGAAACTCGCGCAACTCGGTGAACGCCGTGGTCGACAACCGCAGCGCGCCGTAGGCGACGAGCAGTGCCAGCGGCAGCACCAGGAGCTGCCCCTGCGGCGACAACGTCAGGCGGTCGACGATTTGCTTGAGCACCAGCGGTACGCCGACGTTGGCGAGCTTGGCGGCGACCAGGCAGGCGAGCGCGAGGAAGACGCGGCCCTTGTAGGCCAGCAGGTACGGCAACAGCGTGCGGACGGTTTGCCAGTCGCCGCGCGCGGCGACGTCGGTTGGGGTGGGCGAGGGCGTTGCGGAGGCTTGTCTCACTGGTGCGATCGGAAAGCGGACGAATAGGAGCGCCCGCCGCAGATGCGATGTCGGATCAACGCGGTTGAGCGAGTTCCTAGTTTAGCAGGCACCCGCCAGCCAGATGCCGGCGCCCGCGAGCGCGGTGGGTGTTGCCGCCCTCGGCGGATCCTACTTTTTCAGATCGCCCTTCTGGAACTGCCGCTGCATCTGCAGCTCGCGTTGGG
>JBDTLK010000126.1:0-10736 GCA_039934835.1 Edaphobacterium sp. (SeqCode)
TCACCAAGGAGCAGGGGACCGGGCTGGTGCACAGTTCGCCCGCGTATGGCATCGAAAGACAGCCCGGAACCCTCGAGCACACCCAGCAACTGGATCGTCGCGTCGCCTCCTTCGGGCTGGAAGACGCGCTCCTGCACCAGCGCGCGCAACAGACCGACGGCGGCATCGCGCTCGAGGGTCGGGCTGACGACGCCTAAGCGCGCGAATTCCGCGAGCAGCATGTCAAAGGCGCCTCGCGCCTGATACTCGGCGCTGTCGAGCGCGATATCTTCGAGCCAGCCTGCGGCGACTAGCCAGGAGCGCCATTGATCGGTCCATTGCCGTGGCGTTGCGGTCGCGCCAGTGCGAAGGGCAGCGCCGGCAGCGTGCCAGCGCGCGGCCAGCGTCACGTCACGATGACGCAGCGCCGCGATCGCATCGGCGAGCGTCGCGTCACGCCGACCGGCCTCGATCCAGTCACGCTCCACGCGCGCGCGTTGGACCCATCCGGACTCGGCGCCCGCAACATAGGGTGAGCGCAGCAGCGCGGCGGCGTCCTGGGTTGCAAGACCCGTACTGGCGATCGTCAGCAGATCCAGCGCGCAGCGCACGAGCGGCACGTCGGCGAGCGCGCTGCCCAGCGACACCTCGAATGGCTTGCGCGCAGCATGCGCTCCGGCGAGCAGGCGTTCCGGGCACAGCACGTCGTCGGCCAGCGCAATGATCTGCTCGCGGTGCTGCGCCAGGTCCTCGATCACGATCCCGATCCTCACGTGCGGTTGCGCGCGCGCCAGCTCGCGTGCCCACGCCAGCGCAGCCAACCACTCGTCGCTCGGCGTTGGAGCCGTAGTCCGGATGGCGGCCGCAGGACGCATCGCGATCGGCTCGAGTCGACGGACATCGCCCCCGGCGTTGACTAGCGCGGCGATCAAGCGCTCCTGTTGCGGGCTGAATTCGAGGAATCCGACGAAGACCAGTTGCGACGATTCGCTGGCGATGCGCGGTGCGTTCGCGGCCAGCAGATCCGGCAGCTGCGCGCTGTCGATGGCATCGGCGTTTCGCAGCAGCCGCTGATACGACTCGGCCCAGGCGGCGAAGGTTGCCGCGTCGTCGACTTCGACGCCGTCGCGTCGCCAGGCACGCCAGCTTTCGCCCCCGCCGCCCCAGCCGTGCAGCAGTGCCCAGGCGTCGGCGGCAATACGCGACGCACCCACGGCATCGAGCAACAGCGCCGAGGAGTCCGCGACGACGCGTTGCCAAAGGCACGCGCTCTGCGCGAGTGACAGGAGCCGCGCCGGTGCGTCGGCTGCACCGGCATCCACGTACCTCTCCCACAGTGTTTCCAGCCAGATCGAATACGGCAGCAGCACCGCTGTCGGCCACGCGCGACGACCGGCGGCGTGCTGGCGCCGGTCGAATTCGCGATGCAGATGGCGCGCCAGCCGGCGATTGGGCGTGATAACAGTGACGCCCGCGGCCAAGGCGTCGTGCAAAGCGGGAGTCATGAACGCAATGGTAGCCGATGGCAGTGTGCAGCCCGGCCGCGCCGACGTGCGCTTGCAGAGAAGCTTGCGCACCGGCAAACTCGTACCAGCCGCGGCACTGTCGCGCGACATTCATCAATCACGGAGGCAGTCCGATGGCAGCTTACATCCTTGTCAACGTCAAGGTGACCGATCCCGAGCGCTACGCCACCTATCGACAGCTGGCGCAGGACGCCATTGCCCATCATGGCGGCCGCTACCTGGCGCGTGGGGGCGAAACCGCGGTGCTCGAGGGCGAGTGGACGCCCGACCGCGTGGTCGTGCTGGAGTTTCCTACGCTGGATGCCGCGAAGGTGTTTTACGATTCGCCCGAGTACCTCGCCGCGAGGACGGCGCGCGGCGGAGCGGCGACGATGAGCATGGTCGCCGTCGCCGGCACGTAACTACGTCAGTCCGACGCGAGCGCGACTGCCGTTTCCTCCTGCGGCGCGCATTCCGCCTCGGCGGATGACGGCGTAGTCAGCGGCAATTCGACCACGGTGGAGCCGAAGCGGCTGCGCGTGGGCGACGAACGCGCGATGGCGCGCCATTCGCCGCACCAGTCGTCGTCGCGCACCAGCGGCCAGACGCCTTCGACCTGGTAGGCCTTCTTGGTGTTGACGGGGTTCAGATGAGGCGAGTGCCTGCGGCACGGCCCCCACATGGTGGCGCGACCGTCGGTGGGTCGCCCCGACCGCCGGTCGTAAAATTGGCAATTGACACACTTTTCCACGATCCATTCCCCTCTATCCAGGCGCCGTTGCCGGCTTGCTTCGCGTTGAACGACCTGCTTCCTGAGACGTCAGGAATGCTGCCACGACCCGACACGGTTGCGCGTCATCCTGAAGACTGATGCAATGTGGATCTAGTCTGCGGGCTCTCCCGGCAGGCCGCGTCAGCTCTGAAGCGCCGGAACGATGCGGCGACAGGTTGCGCCGGGCGAGAGTCGCGGTCGGCACAGCGGCCGGCGCACCGGCCTGGCATGTCGCCTGGCGCGGGCCACCAACGCCGACTGCGGGCGCAGGCGCGCGCGCGATGGCGCACGATGATAGGGTTCGCAGCGATAGCCGGCGCGAGCAACGGCTGGGCGGGCCTGTGGCAACGTCTTCATGCGGCCCAGGCGTTGACCGCGGCGATCAGTGGTGCGGGTACGTCCTGGACGCGGCGCGGCAGACGCGTGACCTGGGCGTCGAGATCGGCGCGCAGTTCGCGGTCGGCTTCCGCCGCGGTAGCCTGCAACTGCGTGTCGTAGGCTTGGCGCAGGCTCGCGTCGGACAGGATCAGGTACGCCGCATTGATCACTCGAATCAGCGCCGGATCGGTATGTCCGTTCAGGCGCTGGCGAATAGTCTGATACGCGGCTTCGACCCGGGCGGCGGAGGCCCCCGGCGGAAGGTCCAGATAATCGTAGTGGGTGTATTCCATGTCCAGCTCCTTCTCGGCAGTGCCGTCAGGCATCTGAGGATTGCCTTCACGAAGCTAAGTGCAACATCCATGCCATGGCTTCGAGCCGTCACAATCGCGCGATCAAGTCCTTGATTTGACTTTGCGAGGACGAGCGCTGTAGTACGCAGGCACACCCGTGGGGGGTAGCGTTGCGCCCGGTTGCCGCCTGCCGCTGCCGTCCCGCGGCAAGGCTCCGGTGGCTACAGCATTGCGAGGGGGGTCGGCGCTTTGGGTGGCGGGAACAGCGCGGCGAGTTCAGCCGCGACCGCTGGGGCCAACTGCAGATCCGCAGCGGCACGGATGCAGCGTACATGGGCCGGATTCGTCGCCTTGGGGATCACCGCTACGCCCGGCTGTGCGAGCAGCCACGCCAGCGCGATTTCCGCGGGCGTCACTCCCAGTCGGGTTGCCAGAGCGCCAAGTCGGCGATGGCGCAGCAACCGCCCCTGATCGACCGGCGAATACGCCATCATGGCGATGCCTTGGTCGCGGCACGTCGGTAGCAGCTCCCACTCGATGCCGCGGCTGCCGAGGTGGTAGAGCACCTGATTCGCCGCGCAGTGCCGACCGCCGTCAAGGCTGAGCAACTCGCGCATGTCGGCAGCGTCGAAATTGGAGACGCCCCAATCGCGAATCCTGCCGTCGCGACGCAGCGCTTCGAATGCCTCGACGGTCTGCGCCAGCGGCACGTTGCCGCGCCAGTGCAGCAGGTACAGGTCGATGTAGTCGGTGCGCAAGCGCTTCAGGCTGCGCGCGCAGGCCGCCACCGCGTCGCGCCGTCCGGCGTTTTGGGGATAGACCTTGCTGACCAGGAACACCTGCTCGCGCCGCCCGCTGATGGCGTCGGCGACGATCGCTTCGGCGCCCCCGTCGCCGTACATTTCCGCGGTATCGATCAGCTTCAGGCCCAGCGACAAGCCCAGTTGCAATGCCGCGACTTCCCGTTCGTGCTCGCCGGCGCGCTCACCCATACGCCAGGTGCCCAGCCCCAGCGCCGGCATCATCGCGCCGGAGGGCAGTTCGAGTTGCGGCAGCTCGGTGGGCACGATTCGGAACACCAGCCATGTGAATGCGTAACCATACCGCAATCGCCGCGGCCTGATGCCAGTGGTGCGGGATTACAATCGACCCTTCGCCGCCCTTCACCACCGTGCCCCTCGATCGCACCGCCGACTCCGTTCCGCCGCGCACCATCGTGCACGCGGCGTGTCCGCACGATTGTCCGGACACCTGCGGCATGCTGGTGACGGTCGAGAACGGCCGGGCCATTGCCATCGCCGGCGATCCGTCGCATCCGACCACGCGCGGCACGCTTTGCACCAAGGTCGCCAGATACCTCGATCGGACTTACTCCGAGCAGCGCATCCTGCATCCGTTGCGCCGGATCGGGCGCAAGGGCGAAGGCCGGTTCGAGCGCATCGGCTGGGATGAAGCGCTGACGACGATCGCCGAGCGCTTTGCCGCGATCGCCGCGTCGGCCGACGGCCCGCAGGCGATCCTGCCCTACAGTTATGCGGGCACCATGGGCCTGCTCCAGTACGGCTCGATGGACCGGCGCTTCTTTCACAAGCTCGGTGCTTCGCTGCTCGACCGCACGATTTGTTCGAGCGCCGGCAAGGCCGGCTACGCGGCAACGATCGGAGCCTCGATCGGTACCGACCTCGAGCAGTTCGAGCATTCCCGGCTGATCCTGATCTGGGGCTCGAATCCAATCGTCTCCAACCTGCATCTCTGGAGCCGGATTCAGGAAGCCAAGCGGCGCGGCGCGAAACTCGTTGCCATCGATCCCTACCGCAGCCAGACGGCCGAGAAATGCCACGACCATCTCGCGCTGTTGCCGGGCACCGATGCGGCGCTGGCGCTGGGCCTGATGAATGTTCTGATCGCCGAGGACCTGCTCGATCACGACTACATCGCGCGATACACGCTCGGTTTCGACGCGCTCAAGCAACGCGTCGCCGAGTATCCGCCGCAGCGAGTCGCCGAGATTACCGGGCTTGCGGAGACGGCGATCGTTGGACTCGCGCGCGACTACGGCACCATCCGTCCTGCCGCAATTCGCCTCAACTACGGCATGCAGCGCCACGCCGGCGGCGGCATGGCGATGCGTACAGCGGCCTGTCTGCCGGCGCTCGTGGGCGCATGGCGCGATCCCGCCGGCGGTGCACTACTGTCGTCCAGTGGCACTTACCCGATCAACGCCAAGGCATTGGAGCGACCCGACCTGATCTGGAACCAGCCCCGCACGATCAACATGTCCGGCATCGGTGACGCCCTGCTCGACGCCCGCGATCCGCCGGTACGCGGGCTGTTCGTGTACAACTCGAATCCGGTCGCGGTGGCGCCGGATTCGGCCCGCGTCGTGCGCGGCTTCGCGCGCGAGGATCTGTTCTGCGTGGTGCACGACGTGTTCCTCACCGACACCGCCGACTACGCCGATATCGTACTGCCGGCGACCACGCAACTCGAGCACGTCGACGTGCACACATCGTACGGGCACCTCTACGTCCAAGCCAACAACCGCGCCATCGAGCCTCTAGGCGAGGCCAAGCCGAACACCGAGGTCTTCCGGCTGCTGGCGCAACGCATGGGGTTCACCGAGCCGTGCTTCGGCGAAACCGATGACGACATCGCCCGGAACGCATTCCTCGCCGATCACCCGCACGCCGCGGACCTGAATTGGGAGACGCTCAAGACCGAGGGCTGGCAACGGCTTAACGTTGCCGCAACCTATGCGCCCTTTGCAACCGGCGGTTTTCCGACTCCCTCAGGCAAGTGCGAGTTCTACTCGGAGACGCTGGCCCGACAGGGGCTCGACCCCTTGCCGACATTCACGCCGCCGCGCGAATCGGTGGCGAGCAATCCGGATCTCGCGCGTAAATATCCGCTGGCGATGCTCTCGCCGCCAGCGCGCAACGCGCTCAATTCGACGTTCGCGAATCTGCCGGTGTTCCTCGACACTGAAAAGACGCCGCGACTGGACATCCATCCCGACGACGCCGGCGCGCGCGGCATCATCGACGGTGACGCGGTGCGGGTGTTCAATGACCGCGGTGCGCTGCAACTCACTGCGCGCGTGACGGACAAGGCGCGTCCTGGTGTCGTCGTCGCGCTGTCGATCTGGTGGCGCAAGTTGTCTCCTGACGGGAACAACGCCAACATCCTGACCGGACAGGCGCTGACCGATATGGGGCGTGCTGCGACCTTCTACGATGCGCTGGTCGAGGTGCGGAAGCTACCCTGAGCGGCGACCGCGATCACGGAAGTGGTCGCCGGCTCAGTCCAGCAACTCGTAGGATTCCGCAAAAATCACTGCAGCAACCACGCTCTGGTCGCCGGGTGCGTATTGCACCAGCCAGTCGCCCGGCTCGCCGTGAAGCATCCCGCGATTGGCGTCGAGTCTCACCTCAATGCGTTCGCGCAACTGCTTGGCCCATACCAGCAACGGCCGCTTCAGGTAACGCCCGGGCTTTCCGGGCCGCAACGGCGCCTGCGCCTCATACGTCGTATCGAAGCGCGCACGCGGCACTGGCCAGCGCTCGCCGTGGTCCCCGGTGAGCAGTGCGTCACCGCGCTGATACGCGACTGGACCTTCCAGCGTTGTCAGCGTACCGTTGGCTTCGGCGAACTCGGTCGTGACAACCAGAGCGCGCTTGCGCGCCCTCCGCGCGCCGCAATCAACGCTCAGATCGACCTCGTTCATCCCGCCAGCGGTACGTTCTTGTCGCGCAGCATAGAGCGCCATCCGGTAGCCTCATTGATCACGGTGCCGGCAAACTCGAGCACGATGTCGTGCACGTCCGCGAGTCCAGCGGCATCCGCATCGACGTTGGGCTGTGGCATTGGAACCTGCATCAATCGTTCGACGAGCGCGTGGATCTCCTGCGCGACATCCCCCGAATTCTCCGCAACCTTGGTGTATTCGGTGTTTGCAAGCGTGCCGTGAATAGCCGCGGCGAGAACCGGGAACAGCGCCGCGCAGAAGAGTGAGATGTCGCGATGCTGCTCCAGGACCCAATTGTCGAGAACGCAAATCGATAGGCCCAGCGCAAAGCAGATTCCCGCTATCCGGTGCAGGCGATGAGCGATCGCGCCTCGACGCTCAAAGTTGCGGGCATGATAGTGTTCCTGCTCGATCATAAGCGCCAGAACTTGCTTGCGATAGGCAAGCGCCTTTGTCACCGGCACCACTGCGTCCGCAACACGCCATTTGAAGTAGCGGTGATGCCACATCTTGTTCGCGGAGTTTTCAGGAGCGATCGACAGTCTCTGGGGTACGCTTTTGCCCAGCGGAAGGAGCATGTCAGCGTAGCGGAAGCGCTCGGCCAGCACGCGATATTCCAACCAGCGCTGATGCCAGCGTTGACTTCCAATACGCGGCAACATGGACGGCGCGATCTCTGCCGAGTCGGGTGTGTAGCCGCGAAGGTAGACGAAGGCGATAGCCGCGAGGCACGCGATCTCGATGTACGTGCTGACCGAAACCGAGCTGTCCGCGTGTTCCGGAGCGATCGCCCGGCCTACGGTCAGGGAAAATAACACCGTGCCGCTCGCGAGAATGCCGAGCATATAGTTCAGAACGATCGATCCGCGAAAGTTTCCGCCGTAGATGATCGAGAGTCGATCGAAGAGGCGAAAGTCGCGTGCAAATGTTTGCGGAACGTCACGACTCTCCACTTGCAGCGCGTGACACTGCAGCGGTTGCCTGACGGCTCGATTCCGGCCCAGCAGCCCCTCCTTTGCCCACTTGCACGGATGCCCCAGCCAATACCACGCAGGAATGCTGGCGAGCCGTTCAAACCACGTGAACAAGGTTCCAAGCAACGTATTGTCGCGCGACCATAGTCCATAGGATCGGACCCAGGTTCCGAGAGCCGTAGGCGTTGCAGTGGCATCTGGTTCGGCGATGTAATCATGGCAAATGACATCGATCTCCAGGTCCTCGATCTTCACCAGTTCGTTCGAGGGCAATCGTGGTACAGCCTCCAACTCGATGCCAAGGAACTTCTTGACGAGCGCGAGCTCCGGGGTGGCGACGGTCGAAGTCAAGTCGAAGTTCATGAGCGGCACGGGGCTGGCCGCGCGGCATGGCCATGGTGGCCGCTATATTACCGCGGCGCGATGCGCCGCTTTCAAGCGGAGCTCAGGCGGTCTTGCGCACCAATCCCACCATGACGCCAAAGACTTCCAGCGCGCCTTCGGGGCGAATCACCGGGTACGCCTTGTTTTCCGGCCGGAGAATGAAGCGCCCGCGCTCGAGGTCGAGCCGCTTGAGCGTAAACTGGCCATCGACGATCGCGATGACAATGTCGCCGCGACGGGCGCCGCCGCGCTTTTCGACCACTGCGAGATCGCCGTCGAAAATTCCGGCGTCGATCATGGAGTCGCCCTTGACGCGAACCAGCACTGTCTGCGACGGTCGTTCGATCAGATAGTCGTCGATGGTCAGCGCGTCGGCGGGCGAGTCCTCGATGGCGTTGGGCAGGCCCGCGTGGACCGGCGCATCGGCAAGCGGCCGTTCGAAGAAGCGACGCGTCGGCGCCAGGCGGCGATCCGGCGTCGACTCCACGAATCCGGCGAGTTTCAGCCTCGCGACCATCGCCGCGACCGAGGACTTGGAACGCAGCCCCAGCAGACTGCCGATCGAGGAATAGGACGGCAACGCGCGATGGCGGGCGTAGTAATCCTGCAGGGAGGCGAGGTAGGAACGATCGTTCGACATTTGCGCTACACTACCGAACGATCGTTCTTTCGTCAAGCTCCGGCGCGCCGCCGACATAAAAATTGCCAATAGATCCCTAATGTTTGCTCCATCGATCGCCTTCGTCGACCTCGAAACGACCGGTACGACCGCTACTGACGATCGCGTCACCGAAGTCGGCATCGTGCGGGTCGACGCGGACCTCGGCATGCAGGAGTGGAGTTCGCTGGTGGACCCGGGGTGCAGCATTCCGCCGGCCATCCAGGCGCTCACTGGCATTACCAACGCCATGGTGAGGGGAGCGCCGACCTTCGGACAGATTGCCGACGAGGTTAGCGCCCGGATCGGTGGCTGCGTGTTCGTCGCGCACAACGCGCGCTTCGACTATGGCTTCCTCAAGCACGAGTTTGCACGGCTCAAGCGCCCGTTCACGGCAAAGGTGCTGTGTACGGTCAAGCTCTCGCGGCGCCTCTATCCCGACGCCGTCCGCCACAACCTCGACAGCATTATCGAGCGCCACGGCCTTCGCGCCGATGCGCGCCATCGCGCACTGGGTGATGCGCGCATCCTTTGGCAATTCGTCCAGGCGGTGTATCGGGACAAGGCCGTCGACGAGATCGAAGGCGTCGTCGCGCGCATGTTGAAGACGCCGAGCCTGCCGCCGCAGCTGCCGCCCGACGCGCTGACGCAGATCCCCGAGGCGCCGGGCGTATATCGTTTCTACGGCCTGAATCGTCTGCCACTCTACATCGGCAAGAGCGTCAACCTGCGCGAGCGCGTCGCGGCGCACTTTTCGTCCGACTATCGCGCAGCCAACGACCTGCGCCTATCGTCCGAGATCACGCGCATCGAATTCGAGGAAACCGCGGGCGAGCTCGGTGCACTGTTGCGCGAAGCGCAACTCATCAAGACGCTGCTGCCTGCATATAATCAGCGTCTGCGCCGACGCCGTGAAATGGTCGCGCTGGCGTTGACGAAAGAGCCAGCGCCTCCCCAATACATCCCTTCCGCGGCAATAGACGCAGGGTCGCTGTGCGGACTCTATGGCCCGTTCAGCTCGCGTGCTACCGCCCGCGCGACCTTGCGCGTCATCGCCGCGGACGCGCAGTTGTGCTGGAGCGCGCTCGGCCTCGAAAAACGCACCGGAGCCTGTTTTGCCAGGCAGGTGCGGCGCTGTGCTGGCGTATGTGTCGGCACCGAGACCCGCGAAGCGCACGCCGCGCGCTTGCGCGAGGCGCTGGCGCCGCATGCGATGCGCGCCTGGCCGTACGCGGGGATGGTCGCCGTGCGCGAGCGCAACATCACCGGCGAGCGCACGGATCTGCATGTATTCCGCGACTGGTGCTGGCTGGGGACCGCGGGCGACGACGCCGCGCTGACTGCGATCGTCGACGCACCGCCTCGCGCAGAGTTCGATCTCGACGTTTACAAGCTGCTGGTCAGGCGTCTGCCCAAGCTTGCGGTGATCCGGCTCGACAGCTGAGGCGCAGTACCGCTACCGGTCCCGGGCCAGCCACTCGCTGCGCGAAATGGGCTAAGCTCTGCCGTGGCCGCCGCCGGGCAAAGTGCGGCGCCACATCGTGACCACTGCGTGACCAAAACCAGCCGACCGGCGTTGCCCTGGATCGTGCGCATGAGCGCGCCGCGCCGGCTGGCGATCGTGCTCGTCGCGGCTGCCTCCGGCTTTTTTGCCCTTGAACCATGGCTCTCGGCACACACGCGCTTGCTGATCAGCTGGAACGTCGGCGCGCTGTGCTATCTCGGGCTGGCGTGGATGACGATCGCGCGTGCCGATGCGACCATGACGAGAGTGCGCGCGCAGGCGCACGACCAAAGCGGTTACGTTATATTCCTGCTCGTGGCCACCGCGGCTGGCGCAAGCTTCGTCGCCATCGGGTTTCTGGTCGGCGACATCAAGAGCCTGCCATTCTGGGCCCGCGCGGGACACCTCACACTCTCCATCACCGCTTTGCTGCTGTCGTGGCTGCTGATCCAGACGCTGTTCGCGTTCCACTACGCGCGCGGCTATTACCCGCGCAGCCCGAAATCGACCGCTCAGGGCGGCGGGCTGCGATTTCCCGGCGACC
>JBDTLK010000127.1:0-10734 GCA_039934835.1 Edaphobacterium sp. (SeqCode)
CGACGAGTCTGGTAAAATCGACCTCAACACCGCGCCCGACAATCTGCTCAAGGGCTTGCTGCAGAGTGCAGGCGGTCTCGACGCGGAGAGTGCGGCGCGGCTGGTCGATGCGATCGGCGACTGGAAGGATCCCGACGAATTGCGCCGCCCCAACGGGGCCGAGGCGCCCGAATACCAGGCGGCAGGGCTCAAGTACGCGCCGGCGAATACGTTTTTCGAGACGGTGGCCGAGCTGCAGCGGGTGTTGGGCATGACTCCGGCGCTCTATGCCAAGCTGGCCGACAGCCTGACGGTGCATAGCCGCATCGCGGGCGTCAACCCGGCGTTCGCGTCGCGCACTACGCTGCTGGCAGTGCCCGGCGCAACCGCGGAAATCGTGGACGAATATCTCCTGCATCGACGCGACGCGCTGGCGGCGAACCTTCCTGTGCCGCCGTTTCCGGTGCCAGGTGTTGCCGCCGGTACGATCAACCTGTGGCGGATCCGCGCCGAGGTGACGATGAGCGACGGCGTGAGTTTTGTCAGGGAGGCGGTCATCCGTCCCGGCGATGCGCGCCGGCTGTTGACGATTATGGAGTGGAGCGAAGGTAACGGCAGCGGCCCGGCGTTGAAGACCGTGGCCGAGGAACAACGCGACGCGAGCGCCAATGGAACGTCTGCTAGGTAATCTTCAAGCTTGGTTGCGCGAGACGGCTTATCGTGCCGGCCTGCCCCGCTTCTGGCGGTGGTGGACGGCCGAACTCGCGCCGCTCATGCCGGCGGCGCCGCGCAGTGCCATCCAGCGCCGGCGCATGCGCCCGATCCTCGAGTTCGGCGACGGCGAAGTCGTGCTCTGGCGGCCCGAGATCAGCGCCGGCGCGTTCCGCTTGGCCAAGGCGGCGACGATTTCGCTCACCGGCGACTCCGCGGCCACTGCAGCCGCGGGCAGCGCCGCGATGGCAATGCTCCGTCCCGCGGGTCAGACAACGAAGCAGGCGCCCCGCGTCGTGGTTGCACTGCCGTTGCGCCAGGTGCTGCGCAAGGAACTGGTGTTACCCGCCGCAGTCGAGCAGAACCTGCGGCAAACGCTGGGCTTCGATCTCGACCGGCACACGCCGTTCCGGCCCGACCAGGTGTATTTCGACGCGGTGGTGGCCGGCCGCGATGCAGTGAAGAAAACCATTCGCGTCGATTGGACCGCCTCACTGAAGACCGTGGTGGACAGCGCGCGACGGCAGGCCGAAGCCTGGGGCGCGAGCGTGATGGCGGTACTCCCTGGGCCGGTCTCCTCGGCGTTGCCGCGCCTGAACCTGCTGCCCCCTGACGCGCGGCCCCCGCGGTTGATCTGGCGCCGCTGGCAAGTGTGGGCACCAATGGCGGTGGTGGCGGTGCTGGCGATGGCGGTAGTCATCGTGCCGCTGGTGCAGAAGCGCGAATACGCGATCGAGTTGCAGCGCCAGACTGAGGTCGCGCGGGTGCAGGCCGAGGCGGCGAGCGCGATACGGCGCGAGTTCGAACGGCTCGAAGGCGATTTCAACTATCCGTTGGCGCGCAAGTACGCCTACCCCGGCACGGTGCAGGTTCTCGACGACGTCACCCGACTGCTACCCGACGACACCTGGCTCACGCAACTCGAGATGAAGACCACGACCAAGGGCAAGGATACGCAGCGCGAACTGTTCCTGCGCGGCGAGTCCGCCAACGGTGGCAAGCTGATCGGCCTGCTCGAGGAATCCAAACTCGTCGAGCAGGCGGCACTGCGCTCGTCGACGACCAAGCTGCAGCCCGGGCCCGGTGAAGTGTTCGACCTCGGCGCGCAGCTGAAGCCAACGGCCGCGCCGGCGATCGTGGCGCCGCCGACCGCGGTCACCGAGCTGCCCGGCGCAGCCGCCACGCCCTCGCCGACAGTCGCCGGCGGCGCAGCAGCCGGCGCGCTCGCGGGTGCTTCCGCGCCTGGCTCGCAGGGCACCGTGGCGGCCCCGTCGAGCGGCGCAGGTGGCGTGGCGCCGGCGGCGTCGGCCGCGCCTGCGAATGCTGCAGCGCCGGCAGCGTCCAACCCATCGGTTCCGCCGGTCGTGGCGCCAACGCCGTCGGCGCCGCCGTCCGTGCCCGGTGCTTCGGCCGCACCCGCGCCGAGCCCCGCACCCGCGCCGCGCCCCGCACCCGCGCCGCGCGCGGTGAACCCTGTGCCCAATCCGGTGGCTCCTGCGCCGGGCCGCACCGTCCTGTCGCCGGGATGACGGTGGCCACGTTGATGCGTCCGCTCGACCCCAAGCAAAGCCGCGCGCTGGCGGTGGCGCTGCTTTTCGTCGCGGTATTCCTCGCGCTCGCCGTACTGCTCGCCCCGTTCCTGTTGATGCACCGGCACTACAATCAGGCGATCGACTCGGCGCAAGATCGCCTGGAGCGCTATCGGCGCATCGCTGCGCAAGGGCCCGAGTTGCAAAAAGCGCTTGAAGCGCTGCGCGAGAAGCAGGGGCGGCGGTTTTACCTCAAGAACACCGCCAGCAACCTGGCCGGCGCCGAGATGCAGGATCTGGTGCGCGCGGCGGTGGAAAACAATGGCGGCAGGATTACCACCATCCAGATCGTGGCGACCCGCGACGACGGCTCCTTTCGTCAGATCGGGGTCAATCTGCAATTGTTCGCCACCACCGCGAACCTGCAGAAAATCCTCTACGCGATCGAGACGCAGCAACCGTACATGCTCGTCGAGAACCTCACGGTGCGTCCGCTGAACGCATTTCGCGGCTTCAAGCCGGCGCCGGGCGCCGAACCGGAGGTCAGCGTCCTGCTCGACGTCAGCGGTTTCGCCTATCCCGGGGCGGAAAAGAAATGAATGCCGCCGTCGAGTCCCGGATTGACCGCTGGCGCGGAGTTCTGTGGTGGGCGGTGCCCTTCGCCGCGCTGGCACTGTTGCTCGGCATCGAGACTGACTGGGGGCGCGCGGTGCATCGCCTGCCAGAGCCGTTGTCGCCCATCGAACCCAAGCCAGTGACTGCCGGACTGCTGCCCGAGTACGCCATCGAGGGCGGCCTGCAGCGGCACAGCGAATCGGTCAGCCGGACACTGTTCAACCCGACGCGCCGGCCCGCGCCAGTGGTGGTGGCGGAGGCCGTGCGGCCGAAGATGAACAAGGGACAGTTCGTACTGACCGGCACTGCGGTCGCCGGTACGCACCATCTGGCGTTTTTGAAAGAAGTCAGCGGCGGAAAATCGCGGGTGGTGCGCCAGGGCGACCAGCTCAACGGGGCACTGGTGGCCGAGGTCAAGCCGGGTCGAGTGAGATTGACACTCGCGGACGACTTTGAAGAACTCGTGCTCAAGGCCCAACCCGGGCCGAAGACGACGACGCAGCCGCCCGGTCCGCCACTGAATCCCTCGGGGGTGCCGGTGCCGAGCGGGGGACTGCCCGGTGCGGCACCGCCAGCCAGCGCCACTGGCAACACGCCGGATGGAACCGGTGCCGCGGATGTACCGGCGCCAAGCCGCAGGCCGGCTCCGCAGCCGAACACGCCGACCCCTGCGGCCCCTGGTGCTGCCGCTGGCGCCGCGACGCCCGCCGCGCCGGCGCCCAAGGCAGGGCAAGGCACGGCTGCGTCGCCCGATCCATCGTGGAACGAAGTCTTCGAGCGGATGCGCCAGCGCAGCCCGCAACCCACCAAATGATGCCCGCGGCCGACCGCTGCTGCGATAATTCGCGCCTGCTCCAGGTTGTCGCGCCCAGGGAATCCCGCATGCCCAGACTTATCTCAGCGCCATTGCACGGCCTCGCGATGCTTCTGCTGCTCTCAGGCTGCACCACCAATCCGGAGCGCGATGGCGCTCCACCGTGGTCGAATCCGGCCAAGCCGATGCAGGGGAATATCAAGATCACCGGACCCGCCGCCGAAGCCGCCGCGGACCAGGCGAAGATGTTCAAGGGCACCGGCCAGCTCGTGAAAGGACAGCTGCCAGGTGGCGGCCTGCCGCCGGCACCGGCGGGAACCGCGACCGGCGGGGCCGCGGTATCGCTCAATTTCGAAGGTGCCGACCTGCGCGACGTGGTTCGCAACATCCTCACCGACATCCTCAACGAGTCCTATACCATCGAGCCGCAGGTCGGCGGCACGGTGACCATCCGCACCACCGCGGGTATTCCGCGTGAAGCGCTGCCTGCCACCCTCGAGATGCTGTTGCGCATGAACGGCGCGGCGATGGTCAAGGATGGCGGCGTATGGAAGATCCTGCCGGCCGCCGCGGCGGTGCGCGGCAACATCACTCCGCAGCTCGGCAATTCCACGCGCGCGCTGCCCGCGGGCTACTCGGTGCAGATCGTCCCCCTGCGCTACATGGGCGCGCGGCAGATGGCGTCGGTGCTGGAGCCCTTCATCAAGGAAGCCACGTCGGTGCGCATCGACGATCTGCGCAATTTCCTCATCCTGTCCGGAACCGAGCTCGAGCTGCGCCATCTCTACGACACCATCGACATGTTCGACGTCAACTGGATGGCGGGGATGTCGGTCGGCCTGTTCGTACTGCAGAGCGCCGACGTGAAGACCGTCGCGGCCGAGCTCGACAAGGCGCTCGGCCCCGCCGACAAGAGCCCGCTCGCCGGGATCATGCGCATCATTCCCATTGAGCGCATGAATGCGCTGCTCATCGTCACGCCGCAGCCCGAGTACCTCGAAGAGGCGAAAAAATGGATCGATCGCCTCGACAAGGGCAGCGAAGGCGGTGGCGTGCGCTTCTACGTCTACCAGGTGCAGAACAGTCGCGCCGAGCGCATCGGTCCGCTGTTGCAGCAGGCGTTCACGGGTCGCGCCGCGGCGCCGGGCGCGGCCCCGCCGCCGACGCTCTCGCCGGGCACTCCCGCCGGCACCATCGTCTCGGCGCCGTCGTTCCAGGCGCAGGCGACGCCGCTGCAGGCGCCGGCGCCGCAGGTCAACGTCAATGTCCAGCCCAGCGCCGCCGCGCAGGCCGCGGCCGCAGCCGCGGCCGCGCGCGGCGTTTCCGGCGATGGCGGCGGCGTGGTGCGCAACATCCAGGCGGTGGCGGACAAGGACAACAATACGATTCTCATCGTCGCTTCGCCCGCCGAGTACGCGGTGATCGAGTCGGCACTCAAGAAGCTCGACGTGCCGCAGCGGCAAGTGGTCATCGAAACCACCATTGCCGAAGTGAAGCTGACCGATTCGCTGCAGTTCGGCGTGGAATGGCTGTTCCGTGGCGGCGCACCCTCGGGTCGCGGCAGCGGTGGCAACCTTACACGTACCGCACCGTTCAATCCGCAGCCGACCGGGACCGGAACCACCGCGGCTGGCACGGGGCTGTCGATACTGCAGGGGTTCTTCTATCTCATCAACAACGCCGCGTTCCCGGGCGGCGTGCAGGCGGCACTGCACCTGCTCGACCAGTACGGCGACGTCAAGGTGATTTCCAATCCGCACCTCGCGGCGCTCGACAATCAGAAGGCGACGATCAAGGTCGGAGATCGCATTCCGATCTGCCAGCAGACGCTCGTCGGCGGCACCACCAACGCGGTGACCACGACCGCGCAGTACATCGACACCGGCGTGCTGCTGCAAGTGACGCCGCACATCAATGCGGGCGGATTGGTGACGCTGGAAGTGCAGGCCGAGGTCAGCGTTGCCGGCGCAACAACCCAGCCCTGCGATTCGCCACCGATCAATACGCGTTCGATCCAGACGCTACTGGCGGTGCCATCGGGTCAGACCATGGTGATGGGTGGCCTGATCCTCGAGGACAAGGAGAATTCGTCGACGGGATTGCCGCTCGTCTCACGCATACCGATCATCGGTGGATTGTTCGGCTCGCAGGAACTGAGGAACAACCGCACCGAGCTCGTCATGTTCATCACGCCGCGCGTGGTTGAAAACGAGACCGATGTCCGGCGCATCATCGACGACCTGCGCCGGCGCATGGAGACGCTGGACGGGGTATTTCCGATCAAGACCATGACGGCACCTCCCTCGGCGCCGGCCGACAGGTTGCTGCCCGGACCGATCAATCCGGGACCCCTCCGAACCTTCCCGCAGCCCGCTGGAAACCCATGATTTTCATGAGAACTGTCGCCAAATGACGACGCAGACAATGTTGCAGCAGCGCAACAGCCAAGACGGGGTGACTGAAATGCAAGTGAAGCGATTGACGGTACCAGACGGTTTGACTAGCCTTGAATCAACCAAGGCGGGGCGGGGCCTTCCAAGGGTAATGGGGTGCCTGCCTCTGTTGCTGATAGCGGTAGTGGCCGGGTGCGCTTCGGTGCCGAGCCGGGAATTGAGCAAGGATTCCCCTCAGGAGGCAAAGAACGCGGTGCTGACGGAGCGGATAAACGCCCGTTGGAGTGCCCTGATCAAGGGTGACCTGGAAACGGCTTATACGTACCTGAGCGCGGCTTCGCAAAATGCGTACCCGTTCAGTGTGTACAAAGCCAAGGTCCACCCGGGAATGTGGCGAGCGGTCAAGATCGACGCAATAGGTTGCGATGGAGCAGTTTGCTGGGCAAAGATGACATTGACCTACGACCACAAGTCGATGAAAGGCGTGCAGACGCCGTTCAGCGAATCATGGGTCATCGACAAGGGAACAACGTGGTTTGTCTATCAGCCCACGGGTTGACGCGAAAAGTTGCAGTTTGCACACAGGAGGTCCCCGATGCCGGGGTGGAATGATTGCATGGTGTCAGAAGCTGTATTAGGATTCGCCTGCTGTTGACTTAAAGTGATCACTTTAAATCTCGAAACAAAGGAGTCATCAAAAACATGAACACGTTCAAAAGAAAATCGCTCTACGCAGCGCTGGCAGGTGTAGGCGCGCTGGGAGTGACGGGTGCCGCGCAAGCGGTCAACGTCAACCCGGATGGCCTCGGCCAGGCGCTGATCTACCCGTACTACACGACCAACGGTCCTGGCGTGGGCGGCACGATCTCCCCGTACAACTCGCTGTTGTCGGTGGTGAACTCGACGGGCAGCGGCAAGGTCGTGAAGGTGCGTTTCCTGGAAGGTCGCAACTCCAAGGAAGTGCTTGACTTTAACTTGTGGCTCTCCCCGTACGACGTCTGGACCGCGGCGATTATTCCGTCCGGCGCCGGCGCCGGAATCTTCTCTACTGATCTGTCCTGCACGACGCCGCCGGTGTCAGCAAGCGCAACCTCACCGACCAACTTCGTCAACTTTGCGTATGTTGGCGACCCGGAAAAGCAGACGCTAGACCGGACGAAGGAAGGCTACATCGAAATCATCGAAATGGGTAACGTGACCGGCGGCAACCTTGCCAACATCACGCACGCCCAGCCGTCGCCTCCGGGAACCCCGCCGGGCTGCGGCAAGCTGCCCACGGGCTCGACGCCTCCGACCGACCTGGTCGCGGGCAATGGCGGCCTGTTCGGTGGTATTTCGCTGGTCAACGTGCTGGCCGGTGGCGACGTCACCGAAAACGCCGTTGCGCTGGCGAGCTTCTGCTCGGCGCCTTGCACGACGCTCTGGGCCGCGGCCGGCAGCATTCAGCCGAACCTGACGCAAGTCAACCCGAAGACCTCGGTCGTGTTCAATAACACCACCGTCGTCACCACCGACTGGAGCAGCACGCCTCTGGGCGCGCCTGCAGTGCAGCCGCAGGATGCGGTCAGTGCGGTGCTGATGGTCAACGACATCTACAACGAGTACGTGCTCGATCCGGGCACGCGTTCGGCGACCGACTGGGTCGTGACGATGCCGACGAAGGCGTTCTACTACAACTCGGCGTTCAACGTCACCAAGCTGTTCCAGCGGAACTTCCGCCTGAACGGCGCGTGCGATGACGTCGGCCTGACGGTCTACAACCGTGAAGAGCAGTCGGTGCTGGGCTCGTTCTCGCCGCCGCCGCCTACTCTGACCAACTCGCTGTGCTGGGAAGCAAACGTGCTGACGTTCAACAACAGCAACGGCGGTGTTCTGCAGTCGCAGGTTGTGCTGAACATCGGAGTTAACTTCCCGAACGGCTGGGCGGACCTGAACCTGAACGGCGGCGTCAGCTCGCCCGTGCACCAGCTAATCGGTGGCGCGACTACCGTGATCTCGACCGCAACGGGTACGGCATCGACGCAGATCAACGCGACCTACAACGGTCTGCCGGCGATCGGTTTCGCGGCTCAGTATTTCAACAACGGAACGTTGACGAATAGTGGCGGCCAGGGTGTGCAGGCGTTCTACACCGGGTCGTTCCCGCATCGCTACACGCGGAGCATTCAGTAACTGCAGTTGCAGCATGCAATCGCAATCGTAGCGAACAAGGCGGAACTTCGGTTCCGCCTTTTTTTGCATTCGCGGCGCCCCGGCACGAACTGCCGCCTGGCGTCAATGTCATAACGCAGGCGCAAGTGGCTGCATCCAGACGGTGCTTCTGGCCGTATGGATGGAGTGGTTTGGCGGTTGCCCCATCGCATCAGGTTGACGTATAATGACGATCACATATTTCTGTTCTGGCGTGAAATTTGCGTCGGACTTTTTCCGATAGGCGCATCGTCGCGCCTCGCAGGAGCGAGCCAATGATCCGATCCATGATCCAAACCGTTTTCCAGGCCACCCAGGTCAGGCGCATGATTCTTGGCGTGGGCGCAGTGCTCACCGTAGGGACGTTGGCGCTGTCGACGTCCGCGAATGCGCAGTCGATCACGTTCAACAATCCCAACTGCTCCGGCTATTCCCTGACGGGTCAGGCGCCCAACCAGACGCTGACTTGCATCACCGGCAGCGGAGCGCCGAGCGGTTGCCAGATAACTGGACCGACAGCGGGGACGTTCGGCACACCGATTACCTTGACGTCGAGCTGCACCGGCGGCGGCGCCGCAACCAACTGGTCGTGGAACGGTGGTAACTGTACCGGCGTTACGACGCAATCGTGTTCAGCGGTCGAAACGTCGCAGACATCGCGTACGTACACCGTGACCGCCAGCAACGGCAGCGGCGCGGGTAATCTAGCAACGCAGATTGTCACGTGGGGCCAGGGCGGTGGTAGCGGTGTGCCGAGCGGTTGCACCTTGACGCCGGGGAACCAGTCGCTGTCGTCCGCCGGTGTTCTCGGCCTGACCGCGCAGTGCACCAGCGGCACGTTGCCAATCACGCACTCCTTCAGCGGAGCGATCGTCGGCACGTGGCAACAGACGTCTTACGCGACGGGCATCTTCATTCAGAACAACTACACGCAGACCACATCGGTTTCGGTCGCCACGAGCAACTCCGCGGGCTTCGGCAACAGCAGCACGGCAATCGTGACGATTGGCAACGCGGGCGGTGGAGGTACCGGACTGGCCAATTGCGCTGCGCAAGGCTTGACCGTTATTCCGGCGAACGCGGCTAACGTGACGTGGGGCCTGCCGTTGAACGATCCCAACCCGTCGCGTTCCAGTTCTGCCGGTCAATTCGACAGTGGCGCGCGCACCGCCTGGGTCTTCAAAATGACGGTGCCCGGGAACGCAGGATTCAACGGCTACGGACGCTTCACGATCTCGGAATTCGCTGACCCGCCAACTCCGCGTCAGATCAGCATCTCGACGACGGCCTGCGATTTCCGTCCGCGCGACATCACCGGTGTTTCCGGACCATTGGCAATGTGCAGCGACGGCCAGACGTGCGAGGTGTACTACGGCGTGACGGGGCCGAGCTCGTCCGCGGCGGGGTTGACTCCCGGCCAGACCTACTACATCAGCGCTCGCAACTGGCAGAGCTCGGGCAATTCGTGCGACAACACGCATTGCAATGCGTTGATGACACACATACCTGTGCAATAACAGGGACGACGCGTCGACCGATTTCGCCCCGCTTCGGCGGGGCGAATGTTTTGTAGTTCAGGATTACCTCCAATGAAGCCAAACAAAACCCGATCCCTGCGCGCCATCGTACACGCGCTTGCATTCGTCGTTCTCACGCTGCTCGGCGGCGCTGCTGGAGCACAGCCCGCGCCCGACCTCAACGAAGTGCTGGTCGAAAACCGCTGGGCGAAAGTCACCCGCGGCGACTACGAGGCCGAGTTGCTGCGCATCCCCGCCGACATTCGCGGTGGATTCGCCACCGACAGGAAGCGCGTGACCGACCTTCTCGTACGCATGCTGGTCGGCAAATCGCTGGCGATCCAGGCGCGCGCGGGCGACCTGTACAAGGATCCCGAAATGCAGCGCCGCCGCGCGCTGGAAATCGACCGCATCGATGCCTCGCTTTTTGCCGCGAACATCGAGGAATCGGCGGGCCGGGAATTCGACGCGCGCAAGGCGCAGTTCGAGGCGCGCGCGCGCGAACTCTACGCCGTGCGCGGCGACAAGTATCGCGTGCCGGAGCAGGTCGATGCCTCGCACATCCTGTTCAGCTTCGGCAGCCACGACCGCGCGGAGGCACAGAAGCTTGCGCTCCAGGCGCGCGCCAAGCTCGTGGCCGGCGCCGACTTCGTCGCGCTGGCGAAGGAAATCTCGGAAGATCCGAGCGTGCTGCAAAACGGAGGCCATACCGGATACTTCGACAAGGGCAAGATGGACGCGAAGTTCACCGACGCGGCGTTTGCGCTGAAGAACGTGGGCGACATCAGCGAACCGGTCGCGTCGAGTTTCGGCTATCACATCATCAGGCTCGATGGGCGCATCGCGACTCGGCCGCGCAGCTTCGAAGAGGTTCTTCCGGAAATGCTGGTTGAGGAACGCAAGACCTACATGACCAACGCCCGCGAATCGGCGCTGACTGCCATACGCAACGACCCGATGTCGAAGATGAATCAGGGCGCGGTCGA
>JBDTLK010000128.1:0-10645 GCA_039934835.1 Edaphobacterium sp. (SeqCode)
CGCGCGCCGGATCCGTCGCGCGAATTGAGCTACCGGGTTTTTCTGCGCGAGATCGTGCCACCTCCGGCGCAGGACTTCACCGGCCTGCAAGTTTCCTTGCGCGTCGGCGTGCCCGTATTCGTCAAGCCCATCGCCCCCGCCAAGCCCGTTCTCGTATGGTCGGCGCGCGTCACGCCCGATGGCGGCCTGTCGGTCACGGCGAAGAACGCGGGCAACATGCATGTGCAGGTAGTCGACTTCAAGATCTCCCTTCCCGGCGCCGAATCCGCGGTCACGAACAACGATCGGATGAGCTATCTCCTGGCGGAGCAGACCCGAGAGTGGCTGCTCGAGCTCAAGACCGCCCTGCCCCCGGGGACGACGCGCTTGCACTTGATGGCCCAGACTGACGCCGGGCCCATTGAGGCGGAGCTCGCGCTTGATTCGCGCTGAGCGCTGGTGCCAGGTTGCGCTTTTGCTTTTCCTTGCCACATTGGCGCACATCAGCCAGGCCCAAAGTCCGCCGGGCTCCGGGGGGCGCGACGCGCGAGAGCAAGCACCACTGCGCGAGCTGCTGCTTCAGGTAGACATCAATCGCCAGGGTCTCCAGGACGCAACCGTCCTGGTGCAGCGCAAGGCCGGAGAATTGCTGGCCTCGGACGAGGATCTGCGCAAATGGCGACTGCACGTTCCGGACGTCGCGCCAGAAACGCTCAAGGGCGTCGCGTACTTTTCGCTTCATGCGATTCCCGGTCTGACCTACGACCTTGACATGCGCACTCTCAAGCTCTCGATTTCAGTGCCGGCGGACGCCTTTTCGGTGGCCGAACTCTCGGCGCCGGGATCGGTGCTGCGCAAACCGACTACACCGTCGCTGGGCGGGTATTTCAACTATGACCTAGTGACCACCCACGGTAGCGGCACCACGCAGGGCGCAGGCGTATTCGAGGTCGCAGCGTTCGGGCCGCTGGGTGTGATCGTCAGCAATATGCTGGCCCAGACCGGAGCTAATGTGAACAAGGCGACCCGTCTCGAGACCACCTTCACCCATGATGACCCGGTATCGCTGACCAGCCTTCGCATCGGCGATACCGTAACCGCGCCGGGGGCGTGGGGCCGCTCGGTGCGCTTTGGCGGCATTCAGTACGCGACCAATTTCGGCACGCAGCCTGGCTTCATCACCCTGCCGCTGCTCAGTGCCGCCGGTTCCGCCGCGCTGCCGTCGGCGGTCGATGTCTACGTCAACAACGTGCTCGCCGCGCACAAGGACGTCGCTCCCGGGCCGTTCGATGTCAACAGCCTGCCGCCGGTCACCGGGCAGGGCCAGGTGCGGGTCGTGGTCACCGACTTGCTTGGCCGGCAGCAGTCCGTCGTGCAACCGTTCTATTCAAGCACCGACCTGCTGCGTGAAGGGCTGCACGATTTTTCCTATTCCGCGGGCGCACTGCGCAACAATTTCGGACTGGCCAGCAACGATTACGGCGACTGGTTTGGTCAGGCCTCGTACCGTCGTGGAATCACCAACAGCCTAACCGCGGAAGTTCGCGCGGAGGTCACGCAGCATTCGCAGGTCACGCTGGGCGGCGCCGTGTCGTTCCTGCTGCCGGGACTGCTCGGCGAAGTCAATGTCGGCGGCGCCGGCAGCCACAACGAGCAGGGCAACGGCGCGCTGGCGTTACTTGGATATCAGCTCAATGGCAGTATCGCGAGCTTTGGATTCCAGACTCAGTGGACCACGCCGCGCTTCTCACTGCTCGGAGCCGACACCTCATTCCCGGTACCGAAACTGCTCACCAGTGCCTTCGCCGGACTCAATCTGGCACAGTACGGCTCGATGACCGCGAGCTATGTGCTGCTCGATCCATACAACAACATTCCGCTGGATCCGTCGTTCAATCCGCAGGTCCGCACCGAAGTGGGAATTCTCAGCTACAGCATCGGCATCTTTGACCGCGCGACGCTCAGCGTGAGTGCCTCCCGGGCACTCAGCGGCGAGCGGTCGAACCAGTTCTCGGTCAATGTCATCGTTCCGCTCGATTCCCAGACCAGCGCCAGCGGAACGTACAACAAGATCTCCGGCAAAGCCAAGCAGCAAGAATTCACCGCGCAAGTGCAGCGCAACCTGCCTTTGGGCGACGGCTATGGCTACCGAGTGCTCGCCACGGATCACGGCAACGTGCTGGCGGGCGGAGCGATCCAGACCAACTTGGCCACCTTCGGGGCCGAGGTAGCGCGCTTCGAGGGCGCGACGTCGTACCGGGCCGGCGTTGCCGGTGGCATCGGCACCGTCGGCGGACGGACCTTCCTCAGCCGGCCGATCACCGACAGCTTCGCGCTGGTGGACGTCGCCGACTACCCCGGGGTGCAGGTGTACCAGGACAATCAGCCTGTCGGGCGCACCGGCCGCGACGGTACACTGTTGCTGACGCGCCTGCGCAGCTATGACATCAACCCCATCCGCATTGACCCGCTGGACCTGCCCTTCGATGCGCAGATCGACGGCTTGTCGCTCGACATCGTGCCCTACTATCGCAGCGGCGTTCACGCCGCCTTCGAAGTGCGGCATTCGAACGGCGCGATTATGACGGTCGTTGGCGTCGACGGCCAACCGCTTCCGACCGGGTCGGTTGTCACCGTCGACGGCTCGGTCGAGAAATTCCCGGTCGGCATTGGCGGTCGCGCCTACCTTACCGGATTGGCGCCGACCAATCGCGTGCGCTCGCAGGTTGGCGGTCGCGCGTGCCAGTTCGACGTGACGTTCCAGCCGGTGGACGACACGCTGCCCGACCTCGGAACGTTTGTCTGTCGCGGAGCGATGCAATGACCATGACCGCGCATGGCACACGCTCAACCAGCGCGCTGCTGGCGACGCAACTTTGCGCGACGCTTGCACTGACATTCCTGGCAGCCGGCAACGCGCTTGGTGCGTGGTCGTGCTCGACAAGCGTCACTCCGCTGGGCTTCGGGACCTACGATGTGTTCTCGGGTACGCCCGACGACAGCACCGCGACACTGTCGGTGACGTGCACCCAGGTGTCGACACCGGTTGGGAACCTTCCAGTCACCGCCTCGCTTTCGCAGGGCTCGAGTGGAACCTTCGCCACGCGACAGATGAAAAGCGGCGCCAATTCGCTGTCGTACAACATGTACGCCAATGCCACGCGGACGACGGTCTTCGGTGACGGTACCGCCGGTACATCCACCATCAGCGGAACGTTTCCGTTCACTGCCGTCGGCCAGTCGTTTACCGGCACGGGGACCATCTACGGACGCATACCCGCGGGGCAGGACGTTGCCGTGGGTGCGTATACGGACTCGATCGTCGCCACCGTCACGTATTGACGTTTGCGCGCCAGCGACGGTGGCGCCCGCAGGCGTGACAACGGCGGGACACGCCCGCCGTTATCGAACACCGCAGTCGCGCGGTTAAGCCGTCTGCTTCGCCAGCAGCTGCTGCAGCTCTCCCGACTCGTACATCTCGCGCATGATGTCGGCGCCGCCCACGAATTCACCCTTGACGTAGAGCTGCGGAACCGTCGGCCAGTTGGCGTAGTCCTTGATGCCCTGCCGGATATCAGCGTCGGCGAGCACGTTGACCGTGAAAAAACTGTCGACGCCGGAAGCCTTGATCATCTGCACTGCCGAGCTGGAGAAGCCGCATTGTGGAAACTGCGGCGTGCCCTTCATGTAGAGCACGACGGGATGCGTGGTGACCTGCTCGCGGATGGTTTCCTGGATGCTCATCGGGTTACTCCGTCTCATGCTGAAGACAGCATTTTACCGCATCTGCAGGAACGGTGAGACTGCGGGCTATTCCTTGACCGCCCCGGTCAGTCCGGACACGTAGTACTCGACGAAGAACGAGTACAGGATCGCCACCGGCAGCGAACCGAACAGCGCACCGGCCATCAGCGCTCCCCAATGGTAGACGTCGCCTTCGACCAGTTCGGTGACCACGCCCACAGGCACCGTCTTAACCTCCGACGACGACACGAAGGTCAGGGCGTAAATGAACTCGTTCCAGGACAGCGTAAAGGCAAAGATGCCGGCGGAAATCAGGCCCGGCACCGCCAGCGGAAGGATGATCTTGACCAGTATCTGCAGCCGGCTCGCGCCATCGATCAGCGCGCATTCCTCGAGTTCGAGCGGAATCGACTTGAAGTAACCCATGAGCAGCCAAGTGCAGAATGGGATCAGAAAAGTCGGGTACGTAAGGATCAGCGCCAGGCGCGTATCGAAGAGCTGAAGCTTGTAGACCATCGCCGCGAGAGGAATGAACAGGATCGACGGCGGCACGAGGTAGGCCATGAATATGCTCATGCCGACGTAGCGGGAACCGCGAAAGCGCAGGCGTTCGATGGCATACGCGGCGAGCACGCTGCAGAAGATCGACACAAAGGTCGCAGATACCGACACGACGATGGTGTTCCACAGCCAGTCGGGATACGCAGTGTCGAAGAGCAGCTTTTTGATGTGCGCGAGCGTGGGATTGACTACCCAGAACGGATTTCCCTCCCGCGAGAGCAATTCCGCGTCCGGCTTGAACGCGGTAATCGCCATCCAGTAGAACGGAAACAGCAGGACGAACAGGAACACGCCCAGCGGTAGATAGACGGTACAGATGCGCCGCGGGAGCGACACCAGGTAATGCATGCCCTGTGAGTCGATGGCAACCGGCGTCGCGTTGGCCGTGGTCATTTGTCGGCACTTCCTTGCTGCCAGGCACGGCGCTGCAAACCGAAGTAACTGATCATTATCGCCGCCAGCAGGAACGGCACCATCGCGGTCGCGATTGCCGCGCCTTCGCCCAGGTTGCCGCCCGAGATCGCACGCTGGAACGACAACGTCGCCATCAGGTGCGTCGAATTCAGCGGCCCACCGCGTGTGATTACGTAGATGAGCTGGAAGTCGGTGAAAGTGAAAAGCACCGAAAAGGTCATCACCACCGCGATGATCGGCGTCAGCAGCGGCAAGGTCACATAGCGGAACTGCTGCCACGGCGTCGCGCCGTCGAGGCTCGCTGCTTCGTAGAATGAAGGCGATATCGTCTGCAGGCCCGCGAGCAGGGTTATCGCGACAAAGGGCACGCCACGCCAGATGTTTGCCGCGATGACCGAGAACCTGGCATGCCACGGCTGGCCCAGGAAATCGATGTACTCGTGGATGAGGCCCATTTTCATCAGCGACCAGCTGATGATCGAGAACTGCGAATCATAGATCCACCAAAACGCAATTGCGGACAGCGCGGTGGGCACGATGAACGGCAGGAGCACGATCGCGCGAAAGAACGGCTTGAACGGGATATGCTTGTTGAGCAGCAGCGCGAGCCACAGGCCGAGCCCGAACTTGATTACGCTGGCGACCGTCGTATAGAAAAGTGTATTGAAGAGCGCAAGCCGGGTTACCGCATCACCCCAGAGGAAGATGTAGTTGTCGAGTCCGACCCACACCCCGTTGCGGCCGATTTTCTGGTCGGTGAAGCCGAGATAAGTTCCCAGCCCCAGCGGATAGGTAAGAAACAGCAGCAGCAGGATTGCCGCGGGCAGCATGAACAGCAGCCCGAGAACGGTGCGGTTATCCAGCGCGCGGGAAAAAGCTGATTGCGGCGAGGCCATCGGAGCCAAGGTGAGTGATGCGGAGTGTCGCGCGGACCACTGACACCGGGTCTGAACTCAAACCGCGGCGCCAGCAGTTGCGCGAACCAAGGAGCGCCTTACAGAATAAAGCGGGCGCCCACTTCAATCCGAGCATAAGTGCGTCAGTCCGGCCGCGCTACCTCCCAAAAAAGCCGCGCAGCGCCCGGCCGGACTGATTGCAATATCAGACCTTGTAGTAGCGCTCCGCCCGCTTCTGCGCGCGTTCGGCAGCTTCCTTCGGCGTCTTCGATCCCGATATAGCCTCGGCCACCATATTGGGAACGATGAAGTCGGCCGTCGCACCCGCGGACGCGTAGCCCAGTTCGCCGGCGTAGCCGTTCTGCGTCATGTCCTTCATGCAGTCGCGGTACGGCGTGTTCTTCGGGTCGGCGGTCCAGAACGCGCTTTTCTCGTACGCGGCCAGCGGCTGACACACGTATCCGATGGAAGCTTCCTGCCACGGCACGTACTGCTCCTTTTCCATCATGAAGCGGAGGTATTCCTTGGCGGCATTCGGGTACTTCGAATACTTGAAGATCATCATCGGGAAGACGAGATTGAGCACGCGCGTTTTGCCGTCGATTCCATGCGGAAACTTCGCATGCTGGATGTCCTTCGCCATTTCCTGCAGCTTGGGATCCGGCGACGTCTTGGCTGCGTAGTAGATCGAGATGCCGTTGGCGGTGAGGCTCAATTGTCCGTCGAGGAACGCCTTGTTGTTATTGGGATCGAGCCACGACAGGGTGCCGGGTATGAAAGTCTCGTAGAGCTGCTTGCCATATTCGAGCGCGGCAATCGTCTCCGGACTGTTGACGACAACGTTGTTCTTGGCGTCGACCAACTTTCCGCCAAAAGCCCACATCAGCCAGTATGTCCAGCTCGAATCACCGGTGGCGTTGCCAAGCGCATATCCTGCCGGTGTGCCTTTGGCCTTTAGCGCCTGGCAAAGCTTGAGGAATCCCGGCATGTCTTGCGGCACCCCGTCGAATCCGGCCGCGCGCACGTGGCTCTCGCGATAGACCATCGCGTTACCCGCCGCACCCATCATGATCGCCACCCACTTCTTGCCCGACGTGCCATAAGCTTTGGCCGAGTCGTACCAGCCGCCGTACTTGTTGCCCAGGTAGTTGGCGAGGTCGGTGACGTCGACCAGCTTCTCCGGATACTGATGCGCGTCTTCCATGGTGCTGATGATGATGTCCGGACCGCTACCGACGTTGGCCGCGACGGCAGCCTTGGGCCGCACATCCTCCCAGCCCTCGGCGTCGACCCGCACGTCGATGCCGGTCAATGCGGTGAATTTCTTGGTGTTCGCAGTCCACACATCCTCGTCGCCCTGCACGAAACGCTTCCAGCGCAGCACGCGTAGCTTGGCGCCCTTCTCGGGAGTGACCTTGTAGGTTTGCGCAGCGACATCGGCGGGCAGGATCAACCCGCCGGCACCGATCGCGGTACCCGCGGCGACGCCCGCTGCGGACTTCAGAAAATCACGACGTTTGAAATCACTCATGAAACCCTCCTAGGTTGGTACGAAATTCGAGTCGCCGTTCAGGCGGCTTGTGCACTCGACGCGATGAGCCGTGACCCACTCGCGGCATCGAACAGATGCGCGCGGGCGAGATCCGGCTGTAGTCCGATCCTGTCACCCGGGCGGCAGCTCACGCGATCACGCACCAGCGTGGTGAGTTCCTGCCCGTTGAACCGACAATAGAGCTGAGTGTCGGCCCCGGTAGGCTCGACGACGACGACATCGGCGGGCAGGCCGGCGCCATCCGCCAGCGAGCAGTGTTCCGGGCGCATGCCGTAGATCACGCTCTGGCCGTCGATGGCGCTGGCGCCGCGTGGCAACGGCAGAGTAACGCCGCCGGGGAACTCGACGCGCGCCGAGAGGCCATTGCCGCGCGTGGTGCCGGGAATCATGTTCATCGCCGGCGAGCCGATGAACCCGGCGACGAAAGTATTGTTCGGCCGATCGTAGAGCGCGAGCGGGTCGCCGGTCTGCTCGACCACGCCGTCCTTCATCACCACGATCTTGTCGGCCATGGTCATCGCCTCGATCTGGTCGTGGGTGACATAGATCGACGTGGTCTTGAGCCGCTGGTGCAACTCCTTGATCTCGGTGCGCATCTGCACGCGCAGCTTCGCGTCCAGGTTCGACAGCGGCTCGTCGAACAGGAACACCTGCGGATCGCGCACGATCGCGCGTCCCATCGCGACGCGCTGGCGCTGTCCGCCGGAGAGCTGGCGCGGGTAGCGATCGAGCAATTGCGAGAGGCCGAGGATCTCGGCGGCCTTGTTGACGCGGGTTGCAATCTCGTCCTTGGTCTGCTTGGCCAGCATCAGCGCGAACGACATGTTGTCGCGCACCGTCATATGCGGATAGAGAGCGTAGTTCTGGAACACCATGGCGATGTCGCGCGCCTTCGGCGGCACACGATTGACCACTTTGCCGCCGATGCTGATTTCGCCGTCGGTGATCTCCTCGAGTCCCGCCAGCATGCGCAGCAGGGTCGACTTGCCGCACCCGGAAGGGCCGACGAGGACACAGAATTCGCCGTCGGCAATATCGATATCGACGCCGCGAATGACGTGGGTCGATCCGAAGTACTTCTGCACTGCCTTGATGCCGACTGCTGCCATCTTCCTCCTTCGGCACCGCGCTCGAGGCGGTTGCTTCGGTTGCAACGGGACTACGTCGCGCAGCGCCGGGTGCCCTGCGAGACGACGTAGTCGGGACGCCCGGTCCTGACCCACGTCACAATGTTCTGCGCTGCCTTGCGCCGCAATTCGATCTCGGACTGCACGCTGAAAAACGCCGCATGCGGGGTCAGGATCAGTTTGGGGTGGCAAAGCAGCCTGCCATCCGCCACGGGTTCGACCGGGAGTACATCGAGGGCGGCGCCGGCAAGTATTCCACTATCGACTGCGCTAAGCAAATCGTCGATCTTGACCACCGCGCCGCGCGCGGTGTTGACCAGAAACGACCCCGGGCGCATGTGGCCAAGGACTCGCGCGTCGATCATGCCGCGCGTTTCATCGTTCAGCGGCGTGTGCAGGCTTACGATGGCGCTCTGCGCGAACAGGCCTGTGAGGTCGCAGCGTTCGACGTAGGCGGGAAAATCGCCGTCGATCAGGTACGGATCGAAAGCGATCACGCGCTTGAAGACGTTGCGCGAAATATGCGCCATCCGCTTGCCGATGCGGCCCAAGCCGACGATGCCCAGCGTCATCTCGCTGGCGCGCTTGATCGGGCCCGATGACAGGTAATGCCACTTGCCGGCCTGGATGTCGCGATGGTAGGCCACCACGTTGCGAATCAGCGCGAGCGCCAGCGACAACGCGTGCGTCGACACTTCACCGACGCCGTAGTCCGGTGAATTGGCCAGCCACACGCCATGCCGGGTGCATGCTGCGGTGTCGACGGTGTCGAAGCCGGCGCCGATGCGGCTGACGATGCCCAGCCTGGGCAGCGCATCGAGCACGCGGTCGCTGATCGGCGCGTACTGGATCAGAAAGGCATCGAAATCCTTGCCACCAGCGATGAGCTCGTCCTCGGTCCTGCAATTGGCGACGGCGAGATCGATGCCGGCAGCGCTGAATAGATTGCGCTCCAGACTGATGTCCTGGTAATCCTGGTCGGTAAACAGCACTCGAGGCATGGCGGCGGTAAGTCGCGGAAGATGGATCGGCGGCGACCGGATCGAAGCGGGCAAAGCCACGTCTCGTGCCGCCGAGGTGCGCAAACTTACGTGGCCTCGCCACGTTGGTCAAGCTGGATTGCCGCCGTCGGATCGGTCTATATAATCGCTTCAGCGTCACCCAGACGCCCTTGCCGCTCGCCCTTGCCGCTCAGATTGCCGGAGGTCCCTTGCCCAGACTACTGCAGACCACGATTGCGGGCAGCTTGCCCAAGCCGTCATGGCTCGCTCCACCCAAACAGCTTTGGGCGCCGTGGCTGCTCGAAGGCGAGCAGCTCGCCGAAGGCAAGCGCGACGCCGTGCGCCTGGCCGTCCGTGAGCAGGAGCTCGCCGGGATCGACATCGTCAGCGATGGTGAACAGACGCGGCGCCACTTCGTGACCACGCTGATCGAGAATCTCGACGGGGTCGACTTCCAGCACAAGAAGACAGTCCGCATCCGCAATCGCTACGACGCCGACGTGCCGATGGTCGTCGGGCCCGTTTCCAGGCGCGGACCGGTATTCGTCGACGACGCGCGATTCCTGCGCGCGCAGACGAAGCACAAGGTCAAGTACACCCTTCCGGGGCCGATGACCATGGTCGACACGCTCTATGACGGTCACTACAAGAGCCGCGCCAAGCTGGCGTGGCGATTCGCCGAGATTCTCAATGAAGAGGCGCACGCCATCGCCGCGACCGGCGTCGACGTCATCCAGTTCGACGAACCCGCCTTTAACGTCTATTTCGACGAGGTTCGCGAATGGGGCGTGGCTGCGCTGGAGCGGGCTGCCCAGGAGTTGTCCTGTGTCACCGCAGTACATATCTGCTACGGCTATGGCATCAAGGCCAACAACGACTGGAAGAAGACCCTGGGCGCGGAGTGGCGACAGTATGAACAGACTTTTCCGCTGCTCGCGGCCTCGACCATCAAGCAGGTGTCGCTGGAATGCGCCAATTCGCATGTCCCGCTGGAACTGATCGGGTTGCTACGCGGCAAGGACGTGCTGGTCGGTGCGATCGACGTCGCTTCCGATCGGGTCGAGACCCCGCAGGATGTCGCGGTGACGTTGCGGGCGGCACTGGAGTTCGTGCCCGCCGACCACCTCTATCCCTGCACCAATTGCGGGATGGTGCCGTTGTCCCGGGAGGTTGCCCAGGGCAAACTGGCCGCGCTGGGGGCGGGGGCGGCGCTGGTTCGGACGGAGCTGGGGGGCTGAAATGCCCGGATTGGCCGTTCCCGGCCCCCTTGACAAGTAGTTTGACCCCACTCTGGTTAGTGGGTATAGTGCCGAGCGTGTTTTGTTTCAAGTACTAAAGCACGACCTGTCCGGCTGCTTCGCTGTCGCCGAA
>JBDTLK010000129.1:0-10627 GCA_039934835.1 Edaphobacterium sp. (SeqCode)
GGGCCGGGCGAATTTCTCGGCGCGCGCCAGTCGGGCGTCCCGCTGCTGCGTTTCGCCGACCTCGAGCAGGACCTGGGGCTGCTCGAACAGGCGCGCGCGGCGGCGGACGAAATGCTGCGCCGCGAACCGGGCGCCGCGCAGGCGCACCTGGAGCGCTGGCTTGGGGGCCGGGAAGAGTTCATCAAGGCTTGAACCTGCCAGCCTGCATGGCGGCGTTGCGGGGCAGGCCCCGGGCGTGCAAGGCAACCTAGGCCGCGGCCTCCCGGCCATGCGCCCGATTCGCCGTTTATATCCGGTGGCGCTACAATATCAGGCACTTGCCGCAAGCCAGCTGCCGCGCCAGCCATGCCCATCTACGCCCTCGGACTCAACCACACGACTGCACCGATCGAGGTGCGGGAGCAGGTCGCGTTCCAGATGGACACGTTGGGCCAGGCATTGCGCGACCTCATCGGCAGACCGCGCATCAAGGAAGCCGCGATTCTGTCCACCTGCAACCGCACTGAAGTTTATTTCCAGGGCACCGACGTTGCGCCGGTCATCGACTGGCTGGAAGACTTTCATGGCGTGCCGAAGTCATCGCTGTCGCCATACGTTTACACCTTGCCGCAGCAAGAAGCCGTGACACATGCGTTCCGCGTGGCGAGTGGCCTCGATTCCATGGTGCTCGGCGAGCCGCAGATTCTCGGACAGATGAAGCATGCGGTGAAGACCGCCGAAGCCGCGGGTTCGCTCGGGCTGGTGCTCAACCGGCTCTTCCAGCGCACCTTCGCCGTCGCCAAGGACGTGCGCACCAGTACCGATATCGGCAGCGCCTCGATTTCCATGGCCGCGGCATCGGTCAAGCTCGCGGAGCGCATCTTTCCGTCGCTGAGCGAGCAGCGCGTGCTGTTCATCGGCGTCGGCGAAATGATCGAACTCTCCGCGACGCACTTCGCCGCGAAGAAGCCGCGCTCGATGACCGTCGCCAATCGGACGCTGGAACGCGGCGAACAATTGGCGGCGCGCTTTGGCGCCAATGCGATCACTTTGAGCGACCTGACGGACCGCCTGGCCGGCTTCGACATCATTGTCACGTCGACGGCGAGCGCACTGCCGATCCTGGGCAAGGGCTTGCTGGAACGGGCGATCAAGGCCCGCAAACGCGCGCCCATGTTCATCGTCGACCTGGCGGTGCCGCGCGACGTGGAGCCCGAAGCGAAGGAAATCGACGACATCTTCCTCTACACCGTCGACGACCTCGCCAACATCGTCAAGGACAACTTGCAGATTCGCGTCGACTCCATGCGCGAAGCCGAGTCGATGATCGCCGACCAGGTGCAGAGCTTCCTGCGCTGGCTCGAGGGCCGCAACGTGGTGCCGACCATCGCCGCACTGCACGGGCATCACGATCAACTGCGCGCCACCGAGCTCGAGCGCGCGCGCCGGCTGCTCGCCGGCGGTATGCCGGCGGAGGAGGTCCTCGACCAGTTCGCGCGCGGACTGACGAACAAGTTTCTGCACGCGCCGACGCAGGCGCTCAACCAAGCGGGCGCAGCCGAGCGCGCCGAGCTGCAGGCGACGTTGCAGCGCATCTACCAGCTTCCGGATGACGAGCATTAGCTGAGTTCGTCACTGCCCGGCCGTCATCCCGTTTGTTGAAGTCATCCCGGCGAAGGCCGGCGTCGTCATCCCGGCGAAGGCCGGCGTCGTCATCCCGGCGAAGGCCGGGATCCAAGTTCGCCATGACACGATTCAACTTGGGCCCAGGCCTTCGACGGGGTGACGGGCCTCGAATCTTCACGATGACATTCGAACCCAACGCTGTTGCGCGTTTCAAGAAACTATATGAAAGCTTCGCTATCCACCAAACTCACCCAGCTCGCGACGCGGCTGGAAGAACTCAACGGCCTGCTGGCCGCCGAGGATGTCACTCGCGATCTCGATCGGTTTCGCGCGCTGTCGCGCGAGCACTCCGAAATCAGTCCCGTGGTGACGCTCTATCGCGAGTGGCAGGAAGCAGAGTGCGATCTCGCCGCCGCGCAGGAGATGCTTACCGATCCGTCGATGCGCGCCTTCGGCGACGAGGAAACCAAGGCCGCCAAAGTACGCATGGAAACGCTCGAAGCCGAGCTGCAAAGCGTGTTGCTGCCGCGCGACCCCAACGACGAGCGCAATATCTTCATCGAAATCCGCGCCGGTACCGGCGGCGACGAGTCCGCGTTGTTCGCGGGCGACCTGCTGCGCATGTACGTGCGCTTCGCCGAGCGCAACAAATGGCAGGTCGAGATCGTGTCGGAGAGCCCCGGCGACATGGGTGGCCACAAGGAGGTGATCGCGCGCATTGCCGGGCAGGACGTGTATTCAAAGCTCAAGTTCGAGTCGGGTGGACACCGCGTGCAGCGCGTGCCGGAAACCGAGTCACAGGGGCGTATCCATACCTCGGCGTGCACGGTCGCGGTGCTGCCCGAGGCCGACCCGATCGTCGCCAGCACGATCAATCCGGCCGACCTGCGCATCGACACCTTCCGCGCCTCGGGCGCGGGCGGCCAGCACGTCAACAAGACCGATTCGGCGGTGCGCATCACCCACTTGCCGACTGGGCTCGTTGTCGAGTGCCAGGACGACCGCTCGCAGCATCGCAACCGCGCGCAGGCGATGTCGGTGCTGGCGTCAAGGCTGCTCGATCGCGAGCGCCAGGAACGCCAGCAGAAGGAAGCCGCCACGCGCAAGAGCCTGATCGGCAGTGGCGATCGCAGCGAGCGCATCCGCACCTACAATTTCCCGCAGGGGCGAATCACCGATCACCGCATCAACCTGACGCTCTACAAGATCGACTACATCATGGATGGCGACCTGTTCGAACTGACGCAGGCGCTGGCGCAGGAATTCCAGGCTGAGCAATTGGCGGCACTGGGCGAGGAACGGTGAGGCAGCGGGTGCGCGGCGCGCTTGCTTCGAGCGGGCTCGTTCCATCGGAAGGCCGCGTGCTGCTCGCGCATGTGCTGAACCGCGATCGCAGCTGGTTGATCGCCCACTCCGACGATGAGCTGACGCCGGCGCAAGCGAAGGCTTTTGAAGCGCTGACACGCCGCCGGCACAACGGCGCGCCCATCGCCTACCTCACGGGGCGGCGCGAGTTCTACGGCCTGGATCTGGAGGTCTCCCCCGCCGTGCTGATTCCGCGTCCGGAAACCGAACTGCTGGTGGAGCTCGCGCTGGAACATATCGGCGAGGGCGATAGCGCACGCGTCCTCGATCTGGGCAGCGGATCCGGCGCGATCGCCCTGGCCATCGCGCACCGCCGACCGCGGTGCAGCGTAGTGGGTGTCGATGTGTCGGTAGAGGCACTTGCGACAGCGCGCAGCAACGCGCAGCGCCTCAATGTTTCCAACGTAACTTTCGTCGAATCCGACTGGTTCGACAACGTTCCACGCGATGGGTTTGCGCTGATCGTCAGCAATCCGCCGTACGTCGCCAATGACGATACTCATCTCGCGCAGGGCGACCTGCGCTTCGAACCACCGGGCGCGCTCAAGGGTGGAGTCGACGGCCTTGCGGCGATCCGCAAGATCGTCGCCGGAGCGGGCGGTTTTCTGGCGCCTGGGGGTTGGTTATTGATCGAGCACGGCTACAACCAGGCGGAGTCGGTGCAGGCGTTGCTGGTCGAGACGGGATATTCCAGTCTCGAATCGCGTCGGGATCTGGCGGGGATACTGCGCGTTACGTTCGGGCGGCGTTGAAGTGCGGGTTGGAAGCGATGTCGCCGCCTCCACGAAGCGGTCAAAACGGGCCCAATGCGCTGACCCGCTCGATCAGTCTCGTCTTTCGCTCATCGGCAATCTTGCGAAACCATTTTGCGATGACATGCCTTCGTGGCGTTGCCTCGTAGCCAACACGCGTGCACACGCGCAGCGAGCGAGCATCGCCGCAGTACGCGAACAATGCCTCGCAATCGGCTAGCTCCCTTGCCGCGTGTTCCATCATCAACTGGGCGACGCCACCGGCGGCGCGACACTCTTCAAACCGACTGCCGGGCAGTCGTCGGTAAAACGATTTGCGCACGCACAGACCGCCTCCTAGCCATAGTTCCTCGAGCGGCCAATAGTTGCAGAAGCCCACGGGCTCGATGCGGTCCTCGTTCCATCGGTAAAAGGCCACGAATTGCGCCCATGATTGCGCCCCGGGATCGCCAGGCGGGTCCGGAAATGGCGCGCGGAAACTCTCTTCGAACAAAGGGCCCGCGAAATAGCGCGCATTCGCGAACCGTTGTACAGAGAAGCATTCGGCGAATGCGGCGGTTGGCTCGACGGTCATTATTGGCTTTGCAGCAAGATCCGCTCGAAGTCTTCGGTGGTTAAGAAGTCTGAGGTGCCGTGGGTAAAGCGCGGCAAGCACCAACGGTTTGAGTCCTCGGTGACGTATGCGTGGTCGATCGAGAAGGCGGCCCGAATGCCATGGTGTGCGCCATAGACAGGAAAGTAAGTTTCGCGAAGGTAATTGGAAGACTGCCCGTAGGGATACGCGAAATACTTCGGTCTTCGGCCGGTTTTTGAAGCAATGAATGCGGAGGCTTTGCCAATCTGCATCTCGCAGTCGTCAAAGGAGGCGACCAGTCCAAAGTCACCTTTACGTTGATCCCTTTGCGCCACACGGGTCACGCCCGGATGCACGTGGTCCCAGCTATGGTTTTCGATGCGAAGCATGCCGGACAGGTCTGCATCCCGCCACCAGTCATCGGTCCACCAGGGGTGGCTTGCAAGGCAATTGACTTCCAGTTCTTTACGCGCGTCGGGAGACGCGACCACGAACGACGTCATTTCAACGTGTGGCTGGTCGTCGCCGACTTCAGTTGCGAAATCTCGTAGAATGCCGGCAAAACTTTGGCGCCATCCGAAAGTCGGGTGATCGACATCGTGCCAGTCCAGATCGACGCCGTCGTCGCAAGTGAGCGCCACACAGCGGGGGGGAAGCGCCCTCTCGCCAAGCACCGACTCGACTACCCAGTCGACTGGCACGATACGAAAGCCGAGGCGATGAACGATTCGCAGATCCGTCGCAACAGCGGTGTGGTCGTCCGTGGCGTAGTCGTCGCCCGCGTGGCACGAGTGGTAGCAGATGATGGGAATCTTCATCCCAAAAACATCAACTTATAGGCGAGGGTGCCACCACGCCGAGTTGCTCCGCCCAAGGCTGTAGCGTCGGCATGATCGTCGGGTACAACGCAACGCCCTGCGCAAGTTGCTCGCGATAACGTTGCGCACCACGCTCCCCCGGCAGCCGCACCGCATCAGCGCCGGGACGAACCGGCGACTTGCGCGCCGATTCGGCGATGAAATCCATCTGCCGCTTGAATTCGCCAACGCCGCCAAACGCGTCCGGGTCATACACTTGCACGAAAATCGTGCCGCCCCAGCCGGTGGCGGCGTCGGCGCGACCGTGACCGGCCAATCCGGCGGTCATCGCTTCGACCAGCAAAGCGAGGGCGAAACCCTTGTGGCCCGCGTCGAGTCCGCCCAGGGGCAGCAAGGCACCCTTCGGAGGCCCGAGCATCGCGGCGGGATCACGGGTCGCATTGCCTTCGTGATCGATGAGCCACGTTCCCGGCAACTGCCGTCCGGCGGCCTGTTCCTGCATGGCATAACCCATGCTGGTAATCGACGTCGAAACATCAATGAGTATCGGATCGCCCGAAGTCGGCAGGCCGGCGGCGATGGGGTTCGGCGTGATGAAAGGCTTGATACCGCCGTGCGGGACCACCGCGTTTACAGTCGGGTCCGAGCTCTCGATGACGGCAACGAGTCCCTGATCGGTGGCGCGCTTGAGATACGCGGCAAGGCACGCGATGTGGTGCGAGTGGCGGATCACGATTGTCCCTGTCCCATGCGTGCGCGCCATCGTCGCCGCGCGATCGAGCGCGCGCAGCGTGAGCCATGGCCCTGGAAGGCGCTTGCCATCCCAGTTTTCCGCGGCGGGCCGGCGATTGAGCACCGCGGGTTCGCCGGCCCCAAGCATGCGTCCGTGCGTCAACTCGTCGAGATACGGCGCGAGCAGAGCGAGTCCGTGCGTGGTGTGGCCGAGCAGATCGGCGTCGAGCAGTACCGTTGCGACATCGGCAGCGATGTCGGCGCGCGCGCCGGCGTGCTCGAACAATGCCTGCGCGAAATTGCGCAACGCGTCAGCGGAATAGCGCGGACGCGCGTCCTGCAATGCTTGAGGTTCGGACATGATCGGCAACGTTTGGATGAGCGAAATGTGGGGTGCGAATCGACTGCGCGTTTTGCCCTTTGCAGCGATTGCCTCGGGTTGACTTGGCATGGGCAACAGCCTCATTCTAACCGACCGACGCAACCGCATATTTTCAACGTGCCTCCCCCGACGCTTACCGTCAGCATCGTCACGTATCGCCCCGATCTGGCTCTCTTCGACGCGACGCTGCGCAAGCTGTCCTCGTCGTTCGCCATGGCGCGCGAGGCCGGGCTGCTGCGCGCCGTCAACCTGGTGCTGATCGACAACACCAGCGAACGCGCGGTCGCCGATGCGGTGGTGCGGCTGGGCGCTGCCCACTTCGAGAGTTCGGCGGTGACCATGACCTATCTGCACGGCCACGCGAACATCGGCTACGGCACTGCGCACAACCTGGTCATGCATGGCGGCAACACCCACTTTCACCTCGTCCTCAATCCCGATGTCGAATTGGCCGAAGAGGCGCTGTCGGCCGCGCTGCACTTCTTCGAGGAAAACGAGCACATCGGGGTGATCGTGCCGGCCACCGTCGGACGCGACGGCGCGCGCGAGTACACCGGCAAGCGCTATCCGTGCGTGCTCGACCTCGCGCTGCGCGGCTTCGCACCCAGATTGCTGCAGCGGTTGTTTCGCAAGCGGCTGGACCGCTATGAAATGCGCGACCTCGTCGGCGACGCGGTCGTGTCGCCGGTGCCGATCATGAGCGGCTCGTTCATGCTGGTGCGACGCAAGGCGATCGAATCCACCGGCGGCTTCGACCCGAATTTCTTCCTCTACTTCGAGGATTTCGACTGGAGTGTCCGGCTCAATCGCGTGACCACGTCGGCGTACCTGCCCAGTGTTCGGGTCGTGCATCACGGTGGCCGCGCGGCGCGGAAAGGCCTTCGCCATATCGTGTACTTCACGCGCAGCGGGATGCGCTTTTTCAACAAGCACGGCTGGAAGTGGGCGTGATGGCCGTGCTGCCGGGCAAGGTGTTGGTGACCGGTGCCGAGGGCTTCATCGGCCACGCGCTGTGTTCGCACCTGGCGCAGCACGGCATCGATCACGTTGGCGCGGTACGCTCCCACCCGGTGGGCGCGGTGACGAACAACGACCGCGTGGCGCTGGGGGACTTCGCCGCGGCCGAGTGGGACGCCGTGCTCGCCGGCGTCGACGTCGTCGTGCACCTCGCCGGCCGGGCGCACGTGTTGCGGGAGCGCGCCGCCGATCCCACCCCGTACATCGTGGCCAACGTGCACGTCACGCGACGCCTGCTCGAGGCCGCGGTGCGTGCCGGCGTGCGTCGCGTGGTTTACACGAGCACTATCAAGGTCTACGGGGAGTCGACGCCGCGGGGCCGGCCGTTTCGGGTCGGCGATGCGCCACACCCCAGCGGCGCATATGCACTGAGCAAGGCCGCGGCCGAGAACGTGCTGTGGGAAGTCGCGCGCGTCAGCGGCATCGAAAGCGTGGTGTTGCGTCTGCCGCTCGTGTACGGCCCTGGCGTGAAAGGCAATTTCCTCAAGCTGCTGGAAGCGATCGCCGGCAAACGCCGTCTGCCGCTCGCGGGTGTGGCCAACCGCCGGACTCTCCTCTACGTCGGCAACGCGGTGAGCGCGATCGAAGCGGCGCTGAGCGCCCCCGCGCCCGCCGCTGAAGCCATGCCGCTCGCCGATGGCGAGAGCGTATCGACGCCCGAACTCATCGCCAAGCTCGCGCACGCGATCGGCGTCAGCACGCCGCAGTACAAAGTGCCGACGCTGGCGCTGCGCGCCGGTGCGATGCTGACGGGACGACGCGGCGCGGCGCAACGCCTGCTGGGTTCGCTCGAAGTCGACTCGGCGCGCTTTCGCGAGCTGGCGCGATGGTCGCCACCGGCCACCGTCGACGAGGGCCTGGCCGCGACCGGCGCCTGGTGGCGGCTCCAGCATGCGCTGTAGCACCGCGAGCGAGGCGCGCACCCGGCGGCTATAATCGATTCCTTTCGTTGAAGGATGTGCGATGACACCACGTAGCGGCGGCCGGCGCGTCGATCAGTTGCGTCCGCTCTCGATCACCCGCCACTACAGTCGCCACGCCGAAGGCTCGGTGCTCATCGAGGCCGGTGCTACGCGTGTCATCTGCACGGCGTCGGTCGATGACGGTGTGCCGCCGTTCCTGAAGGGCAAGGGACAGGGCTGGGTCACGGCCGAATACGGGATGCTGCCGCGCGCAACCAACACCCGCATGCGCCGCGAGGCCGCCGAAGGCAAGCAGTCCGGACGCACGCAGGAAATCCAGCGCCTGATCGGGCGCAGCATGCGCTCCATCGTCGATCTTGCCGCACTGGGCGAGCGCACCATTCGACTCGACTGCGACGTGATCCAGGCCGACGGCGGAACGCGCTGCGCGTCGATCACCGGCGCCTGCGTCGCGCTGCGCGATGCGGTTGCGTGGTGCAAGGCGCAGGGCACCGTCAGCGGCGAGCCGCTGGCGGATTTCGTCGCGGCGGTTTCGGTCGGCATCGTCGATGGCCAGCCGCGGCTGGACCTGGACTACGTCGAGGACTCGGGCTGCGACACCGACATGAACGTCGTCATGACCGGCAGCGGCGGTTTCGTCGAAGTGCAGGGGACTGCCGAGGGTGCGCCGTTTTCGCGCGTCGAGATGGAGCGCCTGCTCGAGCTCGCCGACGGTGGCATTCGCGAGCTGATCGCGGCGCAGAAGCACGCGCTGGCTGAAAAATGATTTTCCGCGCCGCCGCAAGCAGCACACGCCGACCGGACAAGTGAAGCCGCTCCCGCGACTCGTTCTCGCCTCCAACAATGCCGGCAAGCTGCGCGAATTCCGGCGGCTGCTCGCACCGCTTGGGATCGAGGTTATCGCGCAGGCCGATCTCGACATTCCCGAAGCCGAGGAGCCGCACCACACCTTTGTCGAAAACGCGCTCGCCAAGGCGCGCCACGCGAGCCGGATTGCGAGCCTGCCTGCGCTGGCCGACGACTCGGGAGTTTGCGTCGACGCACTGGCGGGCGCGCCGGGAGTACAGTCGGCGCGCTACGCCGGCGAGCCGAAGTCCGATGCGCGCAACAATGCGCGCCTGGTCGCAGACCTTGCGGGCGTGGCCGATCGCCGCGCGCATTACTACTGCGTGCTGGTGCTGATGCGCCATGGCGAAGATCCGGAACCCATGCTCGCAGAGGGCCGATGGGATGGAACGATCATCGATGCGCCTCGCGGCGACGGCGGCTTCGGCTACGACCCGTATTTCCTCGATGCCGAAACCGGCCTGACCGGCGCCGAGCTGCCGCTGGAAATCAAGAACCGTGTGTCGCACCGCGGCCAGGCGTTGCGCGCGCTGATCACGCAACTCGGGGCCGCGCGATGAACGCTGCCGGGCCGCCCCAAAGCGCTTGCCCCCTTGGGGGGGGGCGGCGCACAGCGCCGCGTCGGGGGGATCGTCCAAGCGCTGCCGGGCCGCCCCGAAGCGCTCGCCCTCTCGGGGGCAGGTGGCGCGCAGCGCCGCTTCAGGGGGGATGTTCGTGAGCCTGGTGGTCGATGCCGGATTGCGCGCGCCGCGCTTCTCGGCCTTGCCACCGCTGGCGTTGTATGTGCACATCCCGTGGTGCCTGAAGAAGTGCCCATACTGCGATTTCAACTCACACGAGAATCGCGGGGCGATCCCGGAAGCGCAATACGTGGATGCGCTGACCGCAGACCTGGAGTTCGCCTTGCCATCGATCTGGGGACGCCGTATCACCACCGTGTTCTTCGGTGGCGGC
Organism: Edaphobacterium sp. (SeqCode); assembly: GCA_039934835.1. Classification (GTDB taxonomy): domain Bacteria; phylum Pseudomonadota; class Gammaproteobacteria; order Burkholderiales; family Casimicrobiaceae; genus PALSA-1003. Next base: position 9,969 of record JBDTLK010000129.1, read on the forward strand.
ACGCCCAGTCTGTTCTCATCGGCGGCGATCGACCGCATCCTGGCCGCGGTTCGCGCGCGGGTGCCGCTGTCACCCGACGCGGAAATCACGCTGGAAGCGAATCCCGGAACCTTCGAGCAGCAGAAGTTCGCCGAGTACAAGGCCGCCGGCATCAACCGGCTGTCGCTGGGGGTGCAGAGTTTCGATCCGCGATACCTGGCTGCGTTGGGTCGCGTGCACGACGAACGCGAGGCACGAACCGCAGCCGCGTCGGCGCTGGAAATATTCGGCAACGTCAACTTCGACCTGATGTATGCATTGCCCGGACAAACGCTTGCCGACGCCTGCGCAGATGTCGCCGCGGCGCTCGAGTACTCGCCGCCGCACCTGTCGTTCTATCAGCTCACCATCGAGCCCAACACACTATTCCATCGCCATCCGCCGCGGCTGCCGGACGAGGACGTCATGGCCGACATCGAGGACGCGGTCGATGCCACGCTGGCCGGCGCCGGTTACGCGCACTACGAAACGTCGGCCCACGCCTTCCCGGGCCAAGAGTGCCGGCACAATCTCAACTACTGGCGCTTCGGCGACTATCTGGGCATCGGCGCTGGTGCGCATTCCAAGTTGTCGTTTCCGGACAAGGTGCTGCGCCAGGTCCGCTACAAGCAACCGCAGCA
>JBDTLK010000130.1:0-10614 GCA_039934835.1 Edaphobacterium sp. (SeqCode)
CCTGGTCGGCCGCTGCCAGAAGATCAAGGACGCGGCGAACAAGAAATAGCGACTAATTTCCTGGCAGCGAATCGCGCATCTTCGACGCCATGAGCGGCGTGACATTGGGCGCCGCGCCGTTGCCCCAGCTGGTGCGCGCGTAGTTGATGACGGCCGCGATGTCGGTATCGTCGAGCCGCGGCGCGAACGCCGGCATTGGAATATAGCCGCCGCGCGATGGCACGCCTCCGAGCACGACCTTGAGCATGTTGCCGGCGTCCGGCGCGACCACCACACCATTGCCGGTGAGCGGCGGAAAGACGCCGGGAATGCCACGACCCTTCGCCTGGTGACAGCCGGCGCAGTGATCCAGATACAGCGCAGCACCTTGCGCCCGCATCGGATCCAGTGCCGGCGGTCCAGTGCGCAAGGACGAATCCGGCGGCAGTGACTTCAGATACTCGCCCATCGCGCGCAGGTCGGCGTCGGTGAGGTGGCTGGTGCTGTTGCGCACCACTTCCGCCATCGGTCCGAGCGTCGTGGTCCTGTCCTTGTACGCGCCAGTCTTCAGGTAGGTGGCGATGTCCTGCGCCGTCCACGCGCCGAGGCCCGTGTGCAGGTTCGAGGTCAGGCTGAGCGCATACCAGCCGTCGATGCTGGCGCCGGTGTAGGCCTTGTCCTTCTCGATTCCGCCCAGCGCGTCGCGCGGCGAATGGCAAGCGCTGCAGTGTCCGAGGCCTTCGACCAGATACGCGCCGCGATTCCATGCCGTGGATTGCGCCGGATCGGCCTTGAATGTTCCCTGCTGGAAGAACAGCTCGTTCCACGCCATCATCGACCAGCGCTGGTCGAAGGGAAATTTCAGGTGATTGATGACGACCGGGTTGGCGACGGGCTTGAGCGTCAACAGAAAGGCATAAATGGCGTCGCTGTCGGCGCGCGTGACCTTGGTGAAGAAGGTATAGGGCATCGCCGGGAACATGTCCTGGCCAAGCCTGTTCACGCCAGCGTGGAGCGCGCGGAAGAAATCGTTCGATGACCAGCGGCCGATTCCCGTGGCCTTGTCGGGGGTGATGTTCGGCGCCAGCAGGTAACCGAAGGGCGTGTCCAACCTGCCTCCGCCGGCGTAAGGCGTGCCGGCCGCCGCGGTATGGCAGGACACACAATCGCCGGCGCGCGCCAGGTATGCGCCGCGCTCGGCCGGCGTCGATTGCGCATGGGCGGTCGACGCGACTATCGACGCAGGGCAGGCAGCGATCAGCGCGCAGGCGACGAGTCGATTCCGGATATGCATACGCAAATCTTACCGATTCGGCGTTCGGCTGTCGTTCTTCCACTGCTTCGGTCGGCAGGCCCTAAGCGAACGTAGCCCGAACGACCGCGACGCGTTCATAATCGGATTTCGCAACCGGATCCCATAGGAAACGTGGATGAAGTACAAGGACTACTACGCGATTCTCGGCGTGAAAAAGGACGCTGGCGCAGACGAAATCAAGTCGGCGTATCGGCGTCTGGCGCGCAAATACCACCCTGACGTCTCGAAGGAAAAGGACGCGGAGGAAAAGTTCAAGGAAATGGGCGAAGCCTACGAGACGCTCAAAGACCCCGAGAAGCGCGCCGCCTACGACCAGCTCGGCAGCCATGCAGCCGGTCAGGAATTCCGTCCGCCGCCGGATTGGGGGCAGCAGTACGCGCAAGGGCCGACGTCGTTCGATGACATCGACCTGTCGGATTTGTTCGCGGCGTTCGGCCAGCGGCAAGGGCCGGGCGCGGGTCGCGACCGCGGCGGTCCCCCGCCGCCGATGCGCGGTCACGATTACGAGGCCGGCGTCCGCATCGGCTTCGGACAGTCGTTCAACGGCACCGAAATCCAGCTGCAGATGAACGGCCTCGAATGGGACGAGCACGGTAACGGCCGCCGTGTGCCGCGCACGATCAGCGTACGCATTCCGCGCGGTGTCGCCAATGGCGAAAAGTTGCGCGTCCCCGGCAAGGGCGGCGCCGGATTCCGCGGCGGTCCCGCCGGCGATCTCTACCTCGAGATCGAAGTCTCCGACCATCCGGTGTTCCGGGTATCCGGCCAGGATCTCTACATGGACCTGCCGCTGACGCCATGGGAGGCGGTGCTCGGCACTGAAGTGTCGCTGCCGACGCCGGCGGGTGCGGTGGCGCTCAAGGTGCCGGCCGGCACCCGAGCCGGCCAGAAATTGCGTCTCGGCGGCCGTGGTATGCAACGTGGCAGTGGCGCCGCCGGGCATTTGTACGCCATGGTGCGCATCGAGGTGCCCAGCGTCGTCGACGACGCGCAGCGCGAAATCTATCGCAAGCTCGCCGCGGATTCGAACTTCGAACCGCGTGCCCACCTCGAAAAGGAGGCGACCCTGTGAACATCGTCGTTGAACAGGCGCTCACCCTGGATGAGCAGGGAACGATCAGCTACAGCGAACTGGTGACCGCATCCGGCGTGCCTGAGGATGCGCTGCGCGAGCTGGTGCGCTACGGCGCCCTCGCCCCGCTCGACCCCGCAGCACCGACATGGACCTTCAGCGCGCACGCGTTGATCATCGCGCGCAAGGTACAGCGCCTGCGCACCGATTTCGAACTCGACACGCACGCGGTCGCCGTCGTGCTGAGTTACCTGGAGCGCATCGAGATGCTGGAGGCGCAGCTTGGCGATTTGCGCGCCCGCATGCGTTGAATTTGCCGACGCGACGTCGCGCTGCGCCAGGCGGACGACATGCAGACGCTTCCGCACGAGAGCCTGATGACCGACGTGAATATCGAGCGCGCTACAGGAGCTGCGCCTGAGCGGCCGGCTGGTCTTCTTATCATCTGACCACGTCTGGCACCAGCGCCAGCGCCTCGTGCATGGTCGGCAGGATGCGTTGCGACCCGATCACCTCGCTGATGCAATGCCGGTCCATGTCGGCGCGCAGATAGGTGCTGACCCGCGCGAACACGAGTTGCACGCCGGAGTTCTTCAGGCCCTCACACAGGTCGCGCACCGATTGCGCCGCCGAATAGTCGATCGCGGTGATGGCCCCGGCATCGACGATGAGCCAATGCACCGGTGCCGGCGCGTGCTCGATCAGTGCGCGCACCTCGTCGGTGAAGCGTCCCTCGTTGGCGTAGAACAGATCTGCGCCGAAGCGGTAGACGATGAGTCCGGGTTCGGTCTGCGCGCCCGCCACCGCGGGAACCGCGACCCAGCGTCCGGCGGGACCGGGCGCGAAGATGGTCGTGTGCGGCAGGTAACTCTGCCGCACGTGGCGCAGCAGCGACAGCGCCACCGCCAGCAGGATGCCCTGCTCGAGCCCGACCAGCGCGACCGTGGCCGCAGTGACGATCGCCAGCGTGAATTCGCCGGGACTCTCGCGGCGGATGGCCGCGAGCCCGCGCACATCGATCAGTCCAAGGGCGATGCCGAACACGATCACCGCCAGCACGCAGCGCGGGAGGTATTGCAGCGGCCCGGTCAGGAACAGAAGCACCAGCGCGACCGTCGCCGCCGCGGCGAGTTGCGCAATCTGGCTCGTCGCTCCGGCGCGCTCGCCCATCGCGGTCTGCGTCGGACTGCCGTTGACGACGAACGCGCCGCTTACCGCTGCTGCGGCGTTGGCCGCTGCCAGGCCCAGCAGATCGGCATTGGTGTCGACCCGCTCGTGGTGGCGCAGCGCGAACACGCGCGATGCTGCGGCGCTCTGGGCGACGATGATCACGAAACAGGACAGCGCGACAGAGGGCAGGCGAATGAATTCATCCCAGGTCACCTGCGGCAGCGCCAACGCGGGCAACCCGCCCGGCACCGGTCCGATGGTCGCGATGCCGTGGGCGGCAAAGTCATATGCGGCGGACAGCGCGATGGCGGCGATCACCGCGCCCAGCGCAATCGGCAAGCGCGGCAACCACCGACGGCCTGCCGCGATGCACGCGAGCAGCGCGGCCGAGAGCACCAGCGTCGGTCGTTGCACGTTGCCGAGGCCCTGTACGATCTCCCGCACCTGGTCGACAGTGCGATGGGTAGTGATCGCGAGCCCGAGCATTTCGCCCAGCACGGCAATGCCGACCTGGACGCCGACGCCGGCCAGAAATCCGACCAGCACCGTACGCGACAGGAAGTCGGCGAGGAACCCCAGCCGGAACAGTCGCGCGATCAGCAGGAACGCCGCGGTCAGCAGCGCAATCACCGCGACCAGATCCATGTAGTGCGCGGTGCCCGAGCGCGCCAAGCCGGTCAGGCCGTTGGAAAAGATTGCCGCAGTCGCCGAGTCGGCAGCGACGACCAGATGTCGCGACGACCCGAACACCGCGAACGCAACCAGCGGCAGCAGTAGGGTGTACAGGCCGGTGACGACGGGTGTGCCGGCGATGCGCGTGTAGCCCAGCACCTGCGGCATGTTCATCGAGGCCAGCGTCACGCCGGCCAGCGCATCGCGCAACGCGGTGGCGCGGGTGATGGGAACGATGCCGGCGAAGAGCTTCAGCGGCATCGTTGGCTCGCGCGGCCGGGCCCGAAGCGCCGCACCGTGGAACAGGGCGTTGGCTGTATCATCATGACTCGATGGCTGGCGCCAGAAGACTCACGCGCGGCGGCAAGCTGTCTCATTCGAAAATCATCCTGGAACATACCATGCAACTTGCAATGATCGGCCTTGGCCGCATGGGCGCGAACATGGTCCGCCGGCTCGCGCAAGGTGGACACGAGTGCGTAGTCTTCGACATCTCGGCCGAGGCCGTCAACAGCCTGGCGAAGGAGTGCGCTACCGGATCGACATCGCTCGCCGACCTGGTCGCCAAGATGGCGCCACCGCGCGCGATCTGGCTGATGGTGCCCGCCGCGAACGTCGATGCAACGATCGCTGCATTGCTGCCGCAGCTTGACGCAGGCGACACGCTCATCGACGGCGGCAATGCGCACTACGTCGACGATATCCGCCGCGCGCGCGAGCTCGCCGCCCGGCAGATCGAGTACGTCGACGTCGGCACCAGCGGCGGCGTATGGGGACTGGAGCGTGGCTATTGCCTGATGATTGGCGGGCCGGCCGACGCGGTACGCCGCCTCGATCCGATTTTCCGCACCCTGGCTCCCGGACGCGGCAGCATCGCGCGCACTGAGGGTCGCGCCGATGGCGACGGCACGGTGGAAGAGGGCTATCTGCATTGCGGCGCCAGCGGCGCGGGACACTTCGTGAAGATGGTGCACAACGGCATTGAATACGGATTGATGGCGGCGTACGCCGAAGGCATGAACGTTCTGCACGGAGCTAATGCCGGCACGCGCCACGAGGGCGCCGACGCCGAAACCGCGCCGATGCGTGTTCCCGAGCACTACCAGTACGATTTCAACCTGCGCGATGTCGCCGAAGTCTGGCGGCGTGGCAGCGTGATCGCGTCCTGGCTGCTCGACCTGACCGCAACGGCGCTGGTCAAGGATCCGACCCTCGCGGAATTCTCGGGCCGCGTTTCGGATTCCGGCGAGGGACGCTGGACGCTCCAGGCCGCCATCGACGAGGGTGTTCCCACGCCGGTGCTCAGCGCCGCGCTCTTCGATCGCTTCAGCTCGCGCGGCGGCGCGGATTTTCAGCACAAGGCGCTGTCGGCGATGCGCTGGCAGTTCGGTGGACACGTCGAGAAACCGGCAACGGGCAAAACCGGCCAGTAGGCGCGGCTATGAACCTGCAGGATCCGAGCGAACAGACCCTTCGCGCCGGCGATCTCTCCGCCGTATTTCTTCCCGGCTACGGCATGCTCGGCGCGTCGCTGCAGCATCGCGGCGCCGAAATCCTGCGCCGCGTCGACGATCTCGCCACGTCCGCGGCGCAAGGACTGACGGCAGGCATACCGCTGATGCATCCATGGGCGAATCGTCTTGCCGCTCCGCGCTATGCACTCGCCGGGCACGACATCGCCCTCGACATGGATTCGCCGCTGCTGCATCGCGACGCGAACGGCCTGCCGATTCATGGCGTGCGCTGGTCGATGCTGGCGTGGGAGGTGACGCGCGCGACGGCCACGCTGCTCGCCGCGCGGCTCGATTGGACGCACGCGGCGCTGCTGGCGATCTTTCCTTTCCCGCATGTTCTGGAGATGGTGGCGACGCTGGATCCGCAGGGCTTGACGCTCGCCACGACGCTGGTCGCGCTCGACGCGGGCCCGGTTCCCGTCAGTTTCGGATTCCACCCCTATGTCGGCTTGCCGGGGCTCGACCGCGACGAGTGGCGACTGGAGCTCCCGGCAATGCGACGGTTGGAACTCGACCCGCTGCGCATTCCTACCGGCGCTGAACAAACGACCCCTGCTTTCAACGGCCCGCTGCGCGCGCTCGAATTCGACGGCGGCTACGCCCTCGATCACCCGCGCGTCTCGCTGGCCATTGTCGGCGCGGGTCGCCGCGTCAGCATCGATCTTCATGAAGGCTACGCGTACGCCCAGGTGTATGTGCCGCCGGGCAAGGACTTCGTCGCGCTCGAACCCATGACCGCGCCCACCAACGCCCTGATCTCCGGCAGCGGACTGCAGTGCATCACGCCGGGAGCGCGCTACACCGCGACATTCCGCATTCGCGTCGAAGCGCTGGTCTGACGTAGAGTAGCGAATCAACCGCGCGGCGCTCACGTGTGCGTCGGCACAAGGGGAGATTGCAGAGATGGCGAGATTGCGTGAACGGTTCGGGCGTCCCTTGCGCCTGGGGATTATCGGTGGCGGGCCGGACTCATGGATAGGCAGGACCCACCGCGGCGCCGCGGAATACGACGGTTGGTGGCAGGCCGTCGCCGGCGTGTTCTCCAGCGATTCCATGCGCTCGCGCGCGGCGGGCGCGGCAATGGGCTTCGACCCGGCGCGCAGCTACGGCACGGTCGCGGACATGCTCGCGCAGGAAAAGCAGCGCGCCGACGGCATCGACGCGGTCGCGATCATGACGCCCAACGACACGCACTATGAGTACAGCGTGGCGGCGCTCGACGCGGGTCTCGATGTCGTATGCGACAAGCCGATTACCTACGATTACAAAGAGGCCTGTGATTTGCTCGCGCGCACGCGCCGGCAGGGACGCGTGTTCGCCATCGCGCACGGGTACTCGGCGTATCCGATGACGCGCTATGCGCGCACGCTGGTTCGCGACGGCGCCTTGGGCGCGATCCGACTGGTGCAGGTCGAATATATCCAGGCCGGCATGGCCACCCGCCTCGAGGACGGCCCGAAGACGAATCGGCTGAACTGGGTGCTCGATCCCAAGCGCAGCGGTCTGGCGCTGGTGATGGGCGCGATCGGCTGCCATGCGCAGCAACTGGCTTGTTTCGCGGCGGACATGAGCATTGCGCGAGTCGTCGCCGATGTCCGTTCGCTGATGCCCGGCCGCAAGCTCATCGACTACGTATCGGCGCTGCTCGAATTCGATGGCGGAGCGCGCGGAACTTTTACCGTGACGCAGGCCGCTGCCGGCGGCGAGAACGACATTCGCCTGCGCGTGTACGGCGAAAAGGGCATGCTCGACTGGTCGCATCGCGACGCCAGCTACCTGCGGCTGGCGCTGCAGGGTGAACCGGCGCGAATCATCGGCCGCGGCGACCCGTTCCTGCCTCCCGACATCGTCGCTGCCGGACGCACGCCGCGCGGGCATCCTGAAGGGCTGCGCGAAGCATTCGCCAACATCTACGCCGAAGTGGCGCAGGAGCGCATGGCGCGCACGCTCGGCGACGCCTTGCCTGCGCTGCCGTTTCCGCGCATCGAGGACGGCGTGCACACCATGGCGTTCATCGAGGCGTGCGTCGCATCGCAGGCGTCGGGGACGTGGATGCCGGTCGCCAAGACACCGGCGGCTTGAATCGTGAACTCCTTGCCAACCAGGGGGCCGGGTCGGCCGTCAGCCGGGATGGTGTAACAACGGATCCGGATTCAGCGCGACTTTCAGTCGGAGCCAACATGCGCCGCGGCTTGCAATGGATGCTCATCGTCGCAGTTGTGTTCGGCGGCGGGCCCGCGCTCGCCGCCGCGCAGGACGACCTGCTGCATCGCGAAGCGCTGAAATCCGACCAGCGCATGTTCGACAATTTCCAGGCGTTCGCCAAGGCGCTGCGTGCTGCGCTGGGCAGCGAGCCGAAGCTGGCCGCGCTCGAAGTCAGCGAGAACACCGGCAGCGCACTGGTGCGTTCGGACGACGGCCAGACGCACAGCTTCACCTTTGTCGAGGGCAAGCTCACGGAAGCACGCTCCAACCTGCGCGACGAAGCGCCCGCCGACGAGGCGCTGACAGGGCGCTTCACCTTCGACGCCATCGACCTCAACCGTGTGCGCGCCGCGCTCAAGACGCAACGTGCGCGTCCCGGGCACAGCGGCGACACCGCGCCCGAACTCACCGTCCGCTATCGCACGATCGTCGGACGCTGGATGGTCGCGATCCAGCTCGGGTCGATGGCGAGCAACGGCATGGACCTGGTCAGCTATGATTTTCACACCGGCGAGGCGGTCGACCTGAAGGGCATCGTAGGCAAGCGCAATGCCGAGGTCGAGGCGCATAACACACGGGTGCGCGCGGAGCAGAAAGCGTTCGACGACGAACAGAAGCGCCTTGAGAAGATCAACATGCTGGGTCTCGGCGCCGAGGCCGTGCAGGCGCTGTCCCGCGACGTCGGCGCGACGCTCTACCTGCGCAACGTCGTCATCGAGGTGAAGCAGATCCGGCTGACCTTCAACGATCCACGCGCCCGCGGCGAGACGGTAACCTACCGCTACAACCGCGCGAAAAAGCTGACCCGGCTCGACACGATCGAGGCACAGGTCACCAAGTGCGAGGAGCCGTTCCCCGCCGAGGATTTCGCCTGGACGCAAGTGCCGCAATTCGTCGAGCAGGCCTTCGTGGCGATCGGCGCGGATCGCAGCGCCGAGATCCGCGTCGATGTCGAGAGGCCGGACAAGTGCGGCCCCGTCCATGCCCAGGTGTCGCTGGACAAGAATCACCACATCAATGGCGCGTACTTCGATCGCGGCGGACGGCTGTATCGGGTCGACTGAGCTCCAGCTGCGGCAATGACTTCACGGCTCCGGTCGTGGCAGCGCTTCATTTCTGGCACCGGTCTGATCATGTGCGCGACGGCCGCGGCACTGGCACAGACCGAGCCGGCGCCCACTGAAGAGAGCGCTCCAGGCGAGGACGCCTGGGTATGGTCGCTGCGCACCACGCTCAGGTTCTGAGCGGCCCGATCCGCCGACGCTCACGCGGCGCGTTGCGAACCCTTCGCCTGCGGCGCGAACAGCGCTTCCATTTCGCGGCGGATCTGCAACGCCGGGAGGCTCTCGTCGATGACGACATCGCCCCAGGTCAACGACTGTCCCTGTGCGACCGGGCGCGAGACGCGGACGTCGTGCGCCAGACCCAGTGGCAAGCCGCCGAGCGCGAGCGATTTCTGCGCCGGAAACAATTTTCCCCATACCGTATAGCCGCCCTCGCCGTCGAGCACTTCACCGGGCTTGAGGTCGCGCTTGGCAGTCGCGACGACGTCGGCGTTGAAGCAGGTTGCCGCACCGGTGGCCTCGCCGCGCAGTCCGACCGACGCCACCGAGATACCGACTTCCAGACCGATGAGGTGCCAGCGCTTGTACAGGCACGCGTAGCGCCCGCTCGGGTCGGTGCGCACCATGTATTCCTTGAAGCAGTTGCGGATGTATTCGGTGTCGCCCTCGAAGACGACAAAGACGCCGAAGCGGATGTCATAGCCGATGGGCGTGCCGTCGCGCAGCAGCGACGAGATGACCTCGACCTGGCCCTTCTGGTGCAACACGCCGCCCTCGGCAATCGGCCGGCACACCGCGGGAATCTCGTCGATCGACGCCGGCGGATAGGTCAGCCCGTCGGGTGGCGCGACGAGTCCCGTCGCGTTGCAGACGGCGGTGCTTTCGATCGCCGGCTTGGACCCGTCGAGGAAGGCATTGAACATCTTGGGATTGAGTCCGCCGATGCGCGCCTGCTCCGGCGTCAAACCGTAGTGTCCCCATACCGTTTCCGGCGTGGATTGCGCGAAATGCGGCAGCCACTTGTGGCCCCGTCCCGCCGCAACGACCGGGAAACCCGCCGCGCGGGCCCAGTCGACAAGCTCGCAGATGAGCGCTGGCTGGTCGCCGTAGGCGAGGCTGTAGATCACGCCGGCCTCGACCGCCTTGCGCGCGAGCAGCGGTCCGCAAAACGCGTCGGCTTCGACGGTGACATTGACGACGTGCTTGCGGTTGCGGAACGCTTCCAGGCAATGCTCGACCGCGGCGATCGGATTGCCGGTGCATTCGACGACGATGTCGATGGAGGGATGGCGTACCAGCGCCGGCCAGTCGTCGCCGACGTGCGTGGTGCCACGGGCGAGCGCATCGTCGAGCGAGGTCGCGGCGAAACGTTCGGCTTTCCAGCCGACGCGCTCCAGGTTCGCGCGCGCGCTCGCCGGCGCGAGATCGGCGATACCTGCCAGGTGCACACCCGGAGTCTTGGGAATCTGCGCCAGATACATGGTGCCGAACTTGCCGGCGCCGATCAGGCCGATCCGCAACGGCCGGCGCTGCGCCGCGCGTTGCTGCAGTTGGGCGTAGAGGCTCAACGATCCCCCCGCAGCGGCGCTGCGCGCCGCCTCCCCCCGAGGGGGCGCGCGCCTT
>JBDTLK010000131.1:0-10583 GCA_039934835.1 Edaphobacterium sp. (SeqCode)
ACAGCGTCGCGATCCTCGGCAAACCAGTCTTCGATCGGACGCCAGGTGTCCGGTTCGGGGTGAGGCCGAGCCCCGTTTCCTTCATTTAAGATCTCCGCGCGACCCGAACTTGTGCGAATACACCCAGGTGAATTCCGCACCGAACAAAAACACCTGGGCGGAGTAGTAGACCCAAACCAGCACAACGACCAGCGATGCAGCCGCGCCGAAGCCCGATGCGATACCGCTCTGGCCGATATAGAGGCCGATAAGAAACTTGCCTATCGTGAATAGCAGCGACGTCACCGCGGCGCCGACCCACACATCTCTCCAGGCAATGTGCACTCGCGGCATGATCTTGTAGATCATCGCGAACACCACAGTCACCAGTGCGAAACTCGCCGCAAATTCGACAGCGCTCGCGAGAGTCGCCCAATTTGAAAATAGTGGCCCCGACCATTTTCTAAGTGCAGCAAGGGCCGCGCTCGCGACCAGCGACACTATCAGCAGGAAGCCGATTCCGAGGATCATCCCGAACGACAGCAATCGGGCCCGCACCACTCCCCAGAGTCCCGGACTCGGGGCCCGCACCGGCGCGCGCCAGATGCGATCGAGCGCATCCTGGAGTTCACCAAAGACGGATGTCGCGCCAATTAATAGAAGACCCATTCCTAACACCGAGGCGGTCACGCTTTCGGCTGGCTTGCGCACACTCTCGAGCAGACCCTGTACCGCCAGCGCTCCCGTCGCGCCCAGCATCTGCTGCAGTTGCCCGAAGATTTCGCCGCGCGCGGCCTCGTCACCAAAGACCAGTCCGGCGATCGAGATTACGATCAGCAGCAGTGGTGCAATGGAAAACATGGTGTAAAACGCCAACGCCGCGCCCATGCTCTGGGCGTAGTCAGCAACCCATCCCGCGGCGGCAGCTTTGACCAGGTCGCGAAGATCCCGAAACGTCATCTGCAGCCGACCGGAACAAACCCGACGTAGAACAAGGGCGACCACGCGCCTTCGCGAACTCGACCGCCGCGAGGGCCAGCCGTGCTGCGCTTCGCCTCTTCGATCAGCGGCGACTGACCAACACGCCGACGATCAATCCGACCGCGGCTGCGGCGCCGATCGCCTGCCACGGATTGTCGTGCACGTATTCGTCTGTGACCCGCGCCGCTAACTTGGCACGGTCCACAGCATCATCTTGGAGATCCGCCAGCATCGACTTAGCCGCCGCTAGGGTCGCCTCAAGTTTAGCGCGAAGATCCTTGGCGCGTTCGCCGGATTCGGCGGCAGATTGCCTGAGCACGGATTCGGCGTCCCCCAGGACGTCGCCAAAGTCATTGCCCGCCGATCTCCGCGCGCGCGTCGATCTCGAAGTTACCATCGCATCTTCCTCGTAACTCGATATGCCTCGAGAGGGCCTGCATTTCGGATACCACCGTTGCACGACGGTCCAATCACCCGAGCCTCGGGTGATTGGACATCGCTGCTGTTACCGCTTTACTCGACTCCACGCCGCGTGGCTGGCGCTCCTGGCGTCAGCCCACGACAAACGCGAGGCTCCCCGCGCCTGGTCGTAATCTTGGGCGACCCTGTCTTCCATTTCGTCGAACGATTTGTCTGCGTAGCGTCCGCTTGCTTCGGCACCGACTCGATACGCGGGAGCATAGTCGTTGTAATTCATGCCCCTCTTATAGTACGGTTCGGACTCGTAGCTCTCGCGCCAGTGCGCCTCTTCGACTGTCGGATCGTAATGCTCTGCAATCGCCTTGCCGCCAAGGCCACCAGCGACCGCACCGATTGCGGCGCCGACAATGGTCCCGACCGGTCCTGCGGCTAGGGTGCCGGCAGCTGCGCCCGCGGCGATTCCACCTGCCGCCGCACCGATGCCCACGCCGACCGGATGCGCGCCGGGCGCGCCGGTGATCGGATCCCGATTCGCGCTTGGTACGTTTCTCTCATCATTTTTCACGGTAACCTCCATCGTTTACGTAGGTGGTCGAGCAAGGCTCAGTCGTCGTCGCGTGCCCAAATCGGGTCAGCTGCCGATGCGGCCGAGCAAGTATCCGATTACGAGCGCACCGGCGACTGTTGAGATCGGGCGGCTACGAATAGCAGAGCATGCGGCATCGGTGACATTGGCCGTTGCTTGCTTTGCCTGGTCACCGACACCGGAGGCCCACTCGGCAGCGGAACTGGCAGCACCGGCCGCGCTGTCAACTGCTTTGTGGGCAGTCCCGCTGAGACGATCCACTTGCGCGGACGCTTTATCGGCGACCTTATCCAACGAGGTATGGGCTGAATGTGCCACGTCCTCGACCTTTGCATTCGCGGTGCTGCCGGGAAGGCTCGTTCCGCCGGGATTGCCGCTCGTGCCAAACGCCGCGCTACTGCCGGTAGGGTTCTGATTCATCGTTTTTCCTTTCAATTTACCAATCAATTCACCAATTCGCCGCGCAGACGCGAGGCCACACCATTTTGCGGTACCGAAAAGACTTCGATCAATCGGAGGGCGTCTGATTTGCTCGTAGGACAAGACTGGCACTCCACCGGCCGCCGCGAACCGTGAGCCGAACCATATGGAGGTAGCGTGGTCGGTTCGGAGTCAGAATAACTCCTACAAGGAAATCATAATCGTCCTATAGACGATGCAACGCCGATTGTTCAGAGTCGGCACGTGCTACGCAGTATCAACGTAACACGCGCTATCGCTCATCATTACAGGAGAACTAAATGTACATAATCTGGATGATCGTAATCGGGTTTGTCATTGGCTTGGTCGCGAAAATGTTGACTCCGGGCCGTGATCCGAGTGGTTTTTTCATTACCGCGGGCATTGGCATTGTCGGATCGCTGATTGCGTCGTATGGCGGCCAAGCGTTGGGTCTCTACGCTGCGGGTGAGCCCGCAGGTTTCATCGCCTCTGTGGTCGGGGCGATCGTGTTATTGGCGATATACCACCTCGTGCGCCGCAACTCGATAACATCGTAGTATCACTTGGTAGTTTATGGCGTAGTAGCACCTGCCGCGCGGCAGGTGCTACTACGCCTTGCGTCTTGAGCTGGGCGATCCGGACCAGCATGAGGCCACTAGGATCCGCACCGCAATGACTCGTATTTCGTGGCGCTGGGGGTGCTGTCTTTCGTTAGTCAACTCGCACTGTGGCTGCCGGCGTGGATGCAGCGTCGAGGTCGAGACTCGCGTCAGGGCGTATCGAACTATGCTACCGTTTCTCCAAGCATAATCCGAGCCCCCTTCTCGCCGATCATCAGCGACGCGGCATTGGTATTGGCCGAAGTGACGGTGGGCATCACCGACGCGTCGATCACCCGCAGGCCCTCGACACCATGCACGCGCAGGTCGGGCGTGACGACGGCGCCTGCGTCGCTGCCCATCCGACAGCTACCGACGCAGTGGAAGACGGTGCCGCCATTGCTACGCGCGAAGGCGAGCAACGCCGCGTCGCTATCGGCCTCGACGCCTGGCAGGACTTCAGCCTCGACGAGCTCGCGCAGCGGTGAACGGTTCTGGATCTCGCGGAGCCAGCGGAGACCGGCCACGATAGCGCGGCGGTCGCGCTCCTCCGCGAGATAGTTGCTTTCGATCCGCGGCGCCGCGCGAGGGTCGGCGCTGGCGATAGTCAGCCGACCACGCGATGCGGGATGGCATTGCCATACCGACGCCGTGAAGCCGGAGTAGCGGTGCAATGGAGTGCCGGGCTTATCGACCGAAAGAGGCATCACGTTGAACTGCACGTCGGGCCGGTTGCCAACCGCGTCGGGCGTGCACGCAGCACCGCCAACCTGGCCCGCTCCGACCGTGAGCGGTCCGGCACGATCACGCAGCCACGCGAGACCCATGGCCGCGAGCTTGACGGGGTTGCGCACGTCATCGTTGAGCGAGTTGCGATCGCGCATGCGCAGGATCGCTCGCGCCTGGTAGTGGTCCTGCAGGTTCTCGCCGACGCCCGCCAGATCAGTGACGACTTCGATACCGTGCTTGCGCAGCAGCGCCGCGGGACCGACGCCGGACAGCTGCAGCAGTTGCGGTGACTGCAGCGCCCCGGCGGCGAGGATAATCTCGCGCGCGGCGAGCGTCCGATGCGCTCCTTCCCCATCATGCCACTCGACATGGCGCGCGCGCCGTCCCTCGAAGCGCACGCGTGCCACGAGCGCACCGGTACGCAACGTCAGGTTGGGTCGCCCCAACACCGGCTGCAGGAATGCGCGCGACGCGCTCTCGCGCCAGCCATCGTGAATCGACAGGTTGTAGGCGCCGACGCCGAAGGTCGTATCGCCATTGAAATCGGGGTTGCGCGGCAAGCCAGCCGTGGCGGCCGCGTGCACCCACGCGTCGCACCACGAATGCTCGTTGCGCAGGCGCGACACGTGCAGTTCGCCGCCCGCTCCGCGCCACTGATTCGCACCGCCCTCGAAACACTCGAGGCGCTTGAAATGCGGCAGCACGTCGTCGAAGCCCCAGCCAGTCGCGCCGGCGCGTGCCCAGTCATCAAAGTCCTGGTGCTGGCCGCGGATGAAGATCAGGCCATTGATCGACGACGAGCCACCGACGACGCGACCGCGCGGCCACACGATGTTGCGGCCATCCGTCCCCGCGCACGGCTCGGTATCGAAGAGCCTCGAATAGCGCAGGTCGTAGATGGTGCGGAAGTAGCCGACCGGCAACCGCAGCCAGAAGCCGCGATCCGGGCCGCCGGCCTCGAGCAGCATTACGCGTGTGCCGGGGTCGGCCGACAGCCGGTTGGCGAGGATGCATCCCGCCGAACCGGCGCCGACGATGATGTAGTCGTATGCTTCCGCCACCGCCATCGATGTGTTACGCCTTGATCGTCTCGAGATAGAGCGTGTGGTCGAAATACTTCGACGCCGGCACGGGATTTTCGATCTTGCCAAAGCGCACGAAGAAGTCGGTGACCTGCTGCAGCCACTTGGTGAGCGTGCCGTCGGCGTATTTGGGTCGCCATTCGGCCGACGTGAACATCTTCTGCGCCGCGAACTGGTTCTTGAGCTCGGCCGGCGAGACATTGGGATAGTGCGCCTTCTGCAACGCGGCCAGTGCCTCGTCGGTGTGGCTGATCATGAAATCGTTGGCCTCTGCCCAACCGCGGATCACGTTGGCGCACACCGCGCGGTTCTTGGCGTAGAACGTGTTGGATGCGGCCCAGCCGTCGACGATCGCCGCCTCAGGATAGAACTTCGACGCGTCCACCAGCATGCGCGCGCCCGGCACCTTCTCTTTCACCTGCACGTTGAACGGCACCCACAGCGCCACGGCCGGAACGGCGCCGGAGATGAATGCGGTGACCGCGTCGGGCATGCGCTGGTTGACGATGTCGACATCGCCGGCATTGCCGAGGCCATTGGCGGCGAGCGCCTTGTCCAAGAATACGTGTGCCGTCGTGCCGGTCGTCGTCGCGATCTTCTTGCCTTTCAAGTCGGCGAACGTCTTGATGCCCTGGTCCTCTCGCACCCACAGCTGCGCGGTGGCGAACTCGATGTCGTTGCACAGGAACATGATGCCCTGGCCACGCGCCGGAAAGTTGGAGATGACCGCGCCGGTCGACAGCATGTCGATGCTGCCGCCGATCATCGCCTGGAAGAGCTCGAGCCCGGTGGTGAACTGGATCATCTCGAACTCGATGCCATGTTTGGCGAACGAGCCGCGATCGATCCCGGTCCAGATCTGGCCGTCAACCGCCAGCGTGTGCAAATAGCCGAGCTTGACCTTGGTGGGCGATTGCGCGATCGAAATAGCTGGCGCGGCGAGCGCAGTGCCCAGGATCGCGCCCGACTTGAGAATCGTGCGGCGGGTGACGTTCATACGGTTTCTCCTCCGAATGGGGACAGCGTGGATTGCCGCGTCTGCGCGGCGTACTCGAGCATGACGAGCTCGCGGACATGCGAGCGCAGCTCGTTGAACTGCGATGACTCGTGAAGCGATTCGTGACGGGGGAAAGGGAATGGGATCTCGATTATCTCGCGAACCCGCGTCGGGCGCGCGCTCATTACCACGATCCGTGAAGAAAGGTAGAGCGCTTCCTCGACCGAATGGGTGATAAGCATCACCGTCTTGCCTTCGGCCTGCAGCACGTCGAGCAGCAGGTTTTGCATTGCGCTGCGCGTCTGCGCATCCAGCGCGCCGAAGGGCTCGTCCATCAGCAGGAACTGCGGCTGGACCGCATAGGCGCGGGCCAGCGCCAGTCGCTGGCGCATTCCGCCCGACAGCGTCTTAGGCCACGCGTCGGCAAATTCGGCCAGTCCCATCAGACGCATGTACCGCTCGACAATCTCTCGCCGCTCGGTCGCGGACACCCGATTGGCGGCGAGCGTGAGGCCGAAGCCGATGTTGTCGCGCACGTTAAGCCACGGAAACACACCGTACTCCTGGAACATCACACCGCGATCAGGCCCCGGACCGGCGATCGGGCGGTTGTCGAGAAGCACGCGGCCGCTGGTCGGCTGCACGAATCCGGCGACGATGTTCAGCATCGTTGTCTTGCCGCAGCCCGACGGCCCGATGACCGAGACGAACTCGTTGTCGCGGATGTCGTAGCTCACGTCGTCGACTACGCGCATCGATCCGCGCGGCGACGCAAACTCGACGCTCACGTGCTCGAAGCTGACGCGTACACGCTCGTTCATTGGACTATCTTCGTGCTGCGCACTCCGGTATTCGCGCTCGGGACGGCCCTTTTCACTCATGCGATGCGGTCCTGCCAGGCGACGAAGCGGCGAGCCGTTGCGCGCAAAGCCATGTCCATGCACAGCGCAATCACGCCGATGGATACTATGCCGACGTAGATGATGTCGAGTTGGAAGAACGCCGACGCGTTCTGGATCAGCGCGCCGAGTCCGCGCTGCGCGGCGATCAGTTCGGAGGCGACCAGCGTCGCCCAGGCCACGCCGAGGGCCACCCGCAGAGCAGTTAGCATGTGCGGCACTGTGAGCGGCAGGATCACCTTGCGAAAGATCTCGGCGTCGGTTGCGCCAAGGGTGCGCGAGACGCGCACGTAAATCGGACTGATCTGCGCAATGCCTTCGTACATGACGATGACGCCGGCGAAGAATGACGCGTAGAACAGAATGATGATCTTGGCGGGCTCGCCGATGCCGAAGTAGACAATCACCAGCGGGATCAGCGCGATCGGCGGCAGCGCGCGAAAGAAGTTGAGCAGCGGATCGATGAAGCTGCGGACGTTGCGATACCAGCCAAGGACGAAACCGACCGGCACGGCCGCGATGATGCCCAGGACGACGCCGGCGAACACGCGCCCCGTGGATATTGCGATGTCGACCGGCAGCGAGCCCTGCGTCAGCAATTGCCAGAAGCGCGCGGCCACCTGCGGCGGCGAAGGCACGAGCGCGGGATTGACGAGCCCAGAGACCGCGACCAGCCACCAGAGTGCGATCACGACAATCCAGGGCGCGGCGACCAGGGCGAGGCGGGCGATGTGAAGCGGCATGCGGCGGTCTTGAGCAGCGGTCGGAGCATAAGGTACCACGGTGACGATCGGCGCCAGTGAGGCGTCGAAGTCAAGGGGCAGCAGTGTGACGAACTTGCGCCGCAAGCGGTAGCTATGCGAAGACGCCCGCCACGCCGGCCGCCGAGAAACGCGCTGCAGGCGCACCAACGCGCTCGGCCGCCCGACGGTAACAGCGCCTCTAAAGCCCACTTGTGTTAAGACAATAGCTTGTCGACGGTGCTCGGAAGCTCCCGAACGCTTGGCGGTCACCGATGTCGGCGCTTACTGGAATGTTGTACTCAGCGAAGCTGTGATTCACGAACCGCCCGACGATGCGGTGTGTCCTGACCGCAGTCATAATTACCGAGTTCGTCGTGATGAAATCCACCGCTGGCGCGTTGCGGGGACGCAGGCGTGCCCAGGAACGCGGACAGGGGCTGCTTGTGGCCTTGTATACCCGAGAAGCGCTCCCAGCTCGCTGCCTCACCACGGCGAATCGCCGCTGTCGACCGACTTGCGGTCAGTGATAGAGCTGTTCGCGCGACGGCGGGAGACCGGATGGCCCGCGCACGCGTTTCGAGGCCAGCGTCTGAAAGATTCCGATACTGTTTCGCGCAAAGCCGATTGACGCGGCAGCGAGATAGGCGGTCCATAGCCGGGTCTTCACGGTGCCGACCTCGCGCTCCGCGGCCTCGCGTTTGGCAGAAAGGCTATCGTGCCAGAGCCGGGTGGTGCGCGCGTAGTGCTCGCGCCACGCCTCGACATCGTGCACCTCAAAGCCGTGGCGCTCCAAATTGGCAATCGACATGCCGAGATGATCGAGCTCGCCACCCGGAAAAATGTAACGTCCTATCGCGTTGGTTGCTTGTGGCTTCTTCTTAGGTTGCCGTTCGAACGCCGCCGAGCGGAGCGCGATCGAGTGATGCAGATAGAACCCACCGGGCTTCAATAGGCGGTTGATGGTCTTGAAATATTCATGGTGATTCGCGACCCCGACATGCTCGAACATGCCGATCGAGGCAATCTTGTCAAAATCACCCTCGATCAGCGAATAGTCGCGCAACTCGATGGTCACCTTGTCCTCGAGTCCGAGGCTGGCGACCTTTTCCTTCGCGTAGGCGAATTGCTCCTCGGCAAGCGTCACGCCCACGGCGTTAACGCCAAAATGTTTGGCGGCGTGACACACGAGTGCGCCCCAGCCACAGCCGATGTCGAGCAGCCGATCTCCCGGTGTCAGGCGAAGCTTGCGGCAGATCATTTCGAGCTTGTCGTGCTGCGCAGTCGCCAGATCGTTGTTCCAGTCGCGGAAATAGGCGCAGCTGTAGACCATCTCGGGATCGAGAAAGAGCGCATAGAATGCGTTGGAAAGATCATAGTGATAGTGGATGTTTTCCTTGTTCGTTGCTTCGCTACCGTTGGTGCGCGCTTCGTGATCGCGAATGGTCTCGAGCGGCCACGGCCCACCGCGTGGCACGAACAGAAATTTCAGCGCAGTCGTCAGCGCCAAACGTTTGCCGAGGCGTTTGCGGATCTCTTTGGTTCGCAGTTTAGGCTGGCGCGCCAGGAAATCGAAAATCACGCCGTTACGGATATCGATCCGTGCGGTAATCCAGAGATTGAGGAACGTATCGGC
This sequence comes from Edaphobacterium sp. (SeqCode), assembly GCA_039934835.1. GTDB lineage: Bacteria > Pseudomonadota > Gammaproteobacteria > Burkholderiales > Casimicrobiaceae > PALSA-1003. The sequence goes on from JBDTLK010000131.1 coordinate 9,090, forward strand.
GTTTGGCCGCCGCAGAATCGCCGCGACGACGCCCTCGTCCGCAAAGACGATGCTCAGTGCGTTCGAAGGCAGGTCCGCAGGGACGGTGGAGCCGTCCCACAGCACGAAACCGAAGTCGAGCGAAAGTAGGTCGCGGATGTGGGCCAGCAGCCGCTTGAAGTTCTCCAGCCGCCGCGCGGCCTTTCCGTTTGCCAACGCGTTCATATGCTGCTGCCCCACCTCAGTGAAATTCCTGTCAACCGCAATCTACCAGAGGCGCTCGGCCCGCGCGCGGTCACAGGCGATCGCCAACGCGGTCGACGCGCATCCAACGCGATGGCGGGAACGGTCATCTCGTCTGGCCGCCACAGTTTGATTGAACCACGGCTCGAGCGGACCGTAGAGCCGCAGGACCATGAACCAGGCTTTGCCGGCTATTGTCTACACCAGTTGCTTCGCTCGCCGTCCGGCACTTTGAGGCCGAAATACGTGTCGATGAACCGTCCGAATGCTTGTGGTCGAAGGGGGCCACCGAGCGTCGATGCTGAAAGTTAGGTGGGGATCGCGAAACTGCAAACTCGATGGCCAGGAAGGCGCTGGCGACCTGCCGCATCATCTTGCGCTCTCGCTCGCTGCAATCTAGTAGAGCCCGAATTCGATCGCCGCGCGATGGCGCGCGAAGTTCGTGGGGACGGCTCGCGGCACCGCGAGCTGAAGGAGGCCCGTGCCGACGACGCCGCCATAATTTTTTACCCAGGCGGTTGCCATCCCGTAGTCGTTTTGCGCAAGCACTTCGCTATTCGGGGCTCACGGCGGCGAACGTCGGCGCGACGCTCGGCTTCGACGACCCGGCATACTTCGCGCGCTTCTTTCGGCGCGAGACGGGAGTGGCGCCCTCGAAGTTTCGAGACGGCCACGGCCGCTAACCGGCGCCGACCAATTGGTGATATCGCCCGCTGCGCCATCGAAACGGACGGCAGTGTAGTCTCGACGAGATCAGCGATGCAGAACGCAAACTGCGTGGAAACGCCCTGACCGTGGTGTCGGACAACATGCCGCTGTCGTGGTTGGAATCGAACGAAAGATGCGTCGAAGGCAACGTCCGCACGCGCGACACGACGGAGGTGCACATCTGCGCGCAGCGGACGCGCCGACCCCACTTACCACGCCGTTTCGCGCTCGCTGGTCGCGCTGATCTTGTGGATGGAAAGGTCGGCGCCGTTGAACTCCTCTTCCGGATCGAGCCGCAGTCCGACGGTTACCTTCAGCGCCCCGTACACGACGACCGCGCCGATCACCGCGACGACGATGCCGAGCGCAGTGCCGGCGACTTGCGCGGAAAGCGCGACGCCACCCATGCCGCCGAGCGCCTTTGCACCGAAGATGCCCGCGGCGATGCCACCCCAGGCGCCGCACAGGCCGTGCAGCGGCCAGACACCGAGAACGTCGTCGATCTTCCAGCGGTTCTGGGTCAACGTGAACATGAATACGAACAGCGCGCCCGCCGCGGCACCC
>JBDTLK010000132.1:0-10527 GCA_039934835.1 Edaphobacterium sp. (SeqCode)
TCCGTGACGCCCTCGCGACGCACGCCCAGCATGTTGGCGATGAGCTCCTGGGTCATGGTGAGCTCGTTCGATGCCAAACGGTCGAGACTGAGCAGGAGCCAGCGGCACAGCTGCTGATCGACCGAGTGGTGCCGATTGCACACGGCCGTCTGCGCCATCTGCGTGATGAGCGCCTGGGTGTAGCGCAGCAGGAGGTGCAGCATCGGCCCGAAGCGGACAAACTCGTTCTTGAGGAGTTGGGACTTGAGGCGGAAGCCGAGCCCGGCACTCTGCACCACCGCCCGGCTCGGCGTGGTTTCGCCGCCCATGAAGAGTGCGATGCCCAGGATCCCCTCGTTGCCGACGATGGCAATCTCCGCCGACGCGCCGTCCTTCATGACGTAGAGCAGCGATACGATGGACGTGGTGGGGAAGTAGACATACCGCAAGGGGGCATCCGGCTCGTAGAGCACGTCGCCCAGGCGCATCGGAACGAGCTCGAGATGCGGAGCGAGGCGGTCGTAGTCCGTGGGCGGCAGTGCATCGAGCAGGTGGTTGTGGTGCAACCTTTCCTGCGCCGGCCTGGCGCGGACACGCCGAGGCGATTTACCCGGTACCCGACCAGGCACCCGTGTGGGCTTGTCGATCGACATCGACTTATGATACCGGTTCGGCGCTTCTTTGTCCGCTACCGAACAGAGCCCGCAGGTCGGGATCGGTCCGCGCAGCAGGCTGGCAGCCGCCGGGGCGACAGCAACGCTCTCGCCGCATCGCCGGTCGTATGCCCGCGAGCGCGGCCTTGGCGCCGTCCGTGCGGTAGCAGACAGACGGAATCCGGCCCGCTCCCTATTCTTGCACGTGTCTGCGATGCGACAGCGCGCTGCGGCCTACGGCTGACTGCGAGGTTCAGAAAAACGCGACAGGGTAGCCGGTGCGGGGTTGGGTGTTCGTGAAGGCTTTCGGGTGGATCTGCGGCCGCGCTCTTTTGCCGACTGCGGGACTCGCCAGCGAAGGCGGAAATTGCAGTGCCGGCATGACGTTCGCGTTGCCGCTCGCTCGAGCGGCGTTTCGTTCCAAAAAAGGAGAATCGAATGAGTAACATACTGCGCAAGGCTGGCCTGTTGGCCAGTGTTCTGTTCCTCGCGACCGCACTGGGTTGCGCCTCGACGGCCAGGCACGAGGGTACCGGCGAGTACGTCGACGACACCGTAGTGACGACCAAGGTCAAGGCGGCCATATTCAACGAGCCGACGCTCAAGTCGGCCGAGATCAACGTCGAGACGTTCAAGGGCGTGGTGCAGCTCTCCGGCTTCGTGAGCTCGCAGGGTATGAAGGACCGCGCGGTCGAGCTCACGCGTACCATCGCCGGCGTGACGTCGGTCAAGAACGACATGCGTCTCAAGTAAGCAAAAGCGCTGATGTAGCGCGCACGGGCAGGTCGAAGCGGCCTGCCCCTCGATCCCGAGCGCGAAAACGGGCTGCGAAGCCCGCTGAGAGCCCACTCCTTCCAGGTGGGCCCGCATCGGCCGCGGCAGGACACCCTGCTCCGGAGACGAGCGGCGAAGCCGGCGCCTTCGTGCACCCATGCGGCAACGTCCGCGGCGGCAGTCCGCGGCCAATGTCCGAGCGTGACGTGGATCACCAAGGTAAGATCCGACTGCGGAGTCGGACCGCGGTCGAAAAAGGAATTACTTGGAAGTCTTCACTCGCCTGAGGCGCGCCGGTCGCCCGACCGACTTCGCCCATTTCGAGGCGCCGATCCGCGCCGAACTGTTCAGCGCCGAACGACTCGAGCAACACGCGCAAAGCCTGGCGGTGGCGCAAACGGTCACCGAAGATCCTGCGGACGAGCGCGCGCTGGTACCGCGCGTGCGGGAAAACGGCCGGGTTCTGCACGAAGCCCACAAGCTCATCGGCAGCGCGGCGCAAAAGCGGATCGCGATCACGCCAGCCGCTGAATGGCTGCTCGACAATTTTCACATCGTCGAGGACCAGCTACGTGATATTCGCGAACATCTTCCGACGGGCTATTACAAAAAGCTTCCGAAGCTTGCCGACGGACCTCTGCGTGGCTATCCGCGCGTGTACGGGCTTGTCTGGGCCATCGTCGCGCATACCGACAGCCGCTTCGATGCCGACTGGCTGATCCGCTTCGTACGCGCCTATCAGCGCGTGCAGCCGCTTACGATCGGCGAACTGTGGGCAGTGCCCATTTCGCTGCGCATCGTCATGGTCGAGAACCTGCGTCGCCTGGCGGTTCGCATCGTCGGTTCGCAGATCGCACGACAAGGAGCGGACAAGTTCATCGATGAATTGCGCCCCGATACGGGCCTACGGCCCGCTGCATTGATCGAAGGCGCAATCCGAAGCCTGAGCTCGGTTGCCTTGTGGCCCGCCTTCGCCGTGCAGATGGTGCAGCGCCTGCGATACCGGACCGCCGACACGACAGCGCTGCTCGAATGGCTCAACCGCGAATCCGGCGCTCAGGGTAAGAGCACCGACGACATCGTCCAGCGCCAGCATACCGATCAGGCTACCGCCAATCTCACGGTTCGCAACCTGATCACCAGCATGCGCTCGATCGCGGCGTTCGACTGGCGCCGCTTCTTCGAGGAGGTGAGCCTGGTCGACGCCACATTGCGTCAACATCCAGGCTTCGGCGAGATGGACTTCGCCACCCGGGATCGCTACCGCCATGCCATTGAGGATCTTGCGCGCGGTTCGGCATGTTCAGAAATCGACGTCGCGGCCGCGGTCATTGCCATAACCCGCAAGGCCAGCACCGACGCCTTCCCGGGCGAGATCGACGCCGATCCCCGGAGCCAGGACCCTGGCTTTTACCTGATCGCGGCCGGCAGAAGGGCACTGGAGCGCAAGCTCGGCTATCACGGCAGCCTGCGCGAGCGCTGCATACGAGCTTGCCGGGCGCACGCCGCGGTGGTGTATCTCGGTCCGGTCCTGCTTCTGACGCTTGCGCTGACGGCACTCCCGCTTATCGCGAGCATCGAGGCGGGGATGACGTGGGCCGGGTTGGCCTTGCTCGGCTTGTTCAGCCTGTTGCCCGCGTCCGACATGGCAATCGCCCTCACCCATCGTGTCGTCACGACGGTGTTCGGTCCGCGAACCTTGCCACGACTGGCACTCAAGGAGGGCATCCCGGCGGCGATGCGCACGTTCGTGGTGATGCCGACCTTACTCGGCAGCGCGGAGGAGATCGCCGAGCAGACCGAACGCCTCGAGACGCACTACCTATCGAATCGCGACGCCAACGTCTACTTCGCACTACTCGCCGACTGGCACGATGCCGATGCCGAGACGACTGCGACCGATGGCGAATTGCTCGCGGTCGCGGCCGCGGCAATCCAAGCCCTCAACGCCCGCTATACGGGTGTCGATCAGGTGGATGGCGAAGCCGGAGGCGCCACGCGGTTCTTTCTGCTCCATCGCGCCCGCAGGTGGAATCCGAGTGAGCGCAAGTGGATGGGCTGGGAACGAAAGCGCGGCAAGCTGCATGAATTCAATCGCGTGCTCCGCGGCGCGACGGACACGAGTTTTTTCCCCCCTGACGGCAAGGCGCAAGCACTTCCGGGGCGCGTGAGATACGTCATCACCGTCGATGCGGACACGAAGCTACCGATCGGCGCGGTCAAGCGACTGGTCGGAACAGCAGGGCACCCGTTGAATCGACCACAGTGGGACGACGCGGCACGCCGTGTGGCGCAAGGCTATGGCGTACTGCAGCCCCGCGTCACTCCGGCGTTCCCGATCCGTGCCGAGGCCACGATATTTCAACGCGTGTTCTCCGGACCGGCCGGACTGGACCCCTACGCGTCCGCCGTATCCGACGTTTACCAGGACCTGTTCGGCGAAGGCAGCTATACGGGCAAGGGACTGTATGACGTCGATATCTTTGAGAGGGCTCTGGCGGGCCGGGTCCCGGAAAATGCGGTGCTCAGCCATGACCTGTTCGAAGGCATCTTCGCCCGCTGCGCGCTGGTCAGCGATGTCGAGTTCTTCGACGATTTTCCGTCGAACGCGCAGGTGGCGTCCTCGCGCCAGCATCGCTGGGCGCGGGGCGACTGGCAACTCGCGCCCTGGATCTTCGGACGCGCGGGGCGCGGAATCTCCGTCATCAATCGATGGAAGATGTTCGATAATCTGCGCCGGACATTGTCGCCCATCGCATGCGTACTGCTGCTGCTGGCAAGCTGGTCGCAAGCGGCCGCGCCGCAGGGTGTGTGGGCGGCCTTCGCGCTGACGGCCATCGCCTTTCCCGGCTTGCTGTCGTTGCTCGACGGATTGGCGCCTCGCCCGCGCGGAGTTTTCCTGTCCAGTCATCTTCGAGCGTTTGCCGCCGACGTACGCCACGCCGCTGCTCACGCGCTGATTTCCATCGTGACCCTGGCGCAGCAGGCCTGGTTGATGTTCGATGCCATCATCCGGACCGTGACTCGACTTTTCGTCACCCGCCGCAGACTGCTGGTCTGGGTGACGGCGGCGCAAGCCAAGAGCAGCAGCGACCTGTCTCTCTCGACCGCGCTGTGGCCACCGCGCATCGAGACCGCGGTCGTCGCCGTCGGCGCCACGCTCGCGCTGTTGCGCAATCCCGAGGCGTTGCCGTACGCGGCACCGTTTCTGGTGCTTTGGCTGAGCGCGCCAATCGTCATGCGCTTCATCAGCCTGCCCTCCAGGCAGCACGAAGCTGCGCCTTTGTCGGCGGTCCAAGTTGCGCTCCTGCGCGGCACCGCCCGCCGTATCTGGCTGTTCTTCACCACCTTCGTCACGTCCGAGGATCACGCACTGCCTCCGGACAACTTTCAGGAAACGCCGGCGCCGATCGTCGCCCACCGGAGTTCGCCCACCAACTTCGGCCTGTATCTCCTTTCCTGCATCGCCGCGCGCGACTTCGGCTGGATCGGCCTGACCGATCTCGCCGATCGAATCGAAGCGACATCGACCACGCTTCTTCGATTGCCGCGGTTTCGGGGCCATTTCTTCAACTGGTACGAAACGCGCGAGCTCCGGCCGCTCGATCCTCGTTACGTCTCCACCGTTGACAGCGGCAACCTGGCCGGCCATCTGCTCGCGGTGGCCCAAGGCTGCGAAGAGAGCACACGGCAACCCTTGTTTACCCACAGCGGGCTTGACGGGCTTGACGATTCACTGCGACTCGCGCGCGCAGCGTTGCATGGGGCAGCCGACGACCAGCGCACCCTCATTGTCAATCGCCCTCATGTCGACGCCGTGTTGGACGACAGCGCGCGCCTGTTGAGCGCGGTGCCGAGGCACTTCTCCGACTGGCTTTTGCAATGGGATGCCCTGGTGCGCCAGGCGACCCTCCTGTTCGATATCGCGACGACCTATGCCGGTGAGCGCGGCGATGCCTCCAGGAGCGAAACACTGCTATGGGTGAGCGAATTCAAGGCGAATGTCGAAAGCGGCGTGCGTGACGTCGAGCCCCTGGTGCGGGCGCTCGGTGCACAGCGGCTACCCTCCACGGCTCTGGCCGGCCCGAACCCGAGCATTGACGGTCTGCTACCGGGCACCGCGCACACACTGCTGCACGAAGTCCTGGATCGGCATCTAAGCGTCGAGGCGACGCTCGACGAGGTAGGCACGTTCCTGCCGGCGATCCTTGCCGAACTGCGCGCGTGCGGAGCGCCGGAAGCGATGATCACGGCCGTCGTGCAGTGGGGCTCGACGTGCGCGCATAACGTCGCGCGCCTCCAGGATCTGGCCGCACGCGCGCGCCGCCTGGTCGGGGAGATGGATTTCGTTTTCCTGTTCGACCCAAGTCGGGAGCTGTTCGCCATCGGCTATCGCGTTGACGACGCGGCGCCGGATGAGAGCTATTACGACCTGCTCGCCTCCGAGGCCCGGCTGGCGAGTTTTGTCGCCATCGCCAAAGGCGACGTCCCGTCAACGCACTGGTTTCATCTTGGCCGACCCTCTACGACCGTCCGCCGGCGCCCGGTCCTGCTGTCATGGTCAGGATCGATGTTCGAGTATCTGATGCCGGCGCTGGTTCTGGAGACGCCGCGCGGCACACTGCTCGACGAGACATCGCGACGCGTGATCGCGCGGCAGATCGAATACGGCAGGATCAACGCAATTCCCTGGGGCATCTCGGAGTCCGCCTATAACCAGCGCGATCGTGCGCTCACCTATCAGTATTCCGATTTCGGCGTGCCCGGCCTCGGTTTGAAGCGTGGCCTGGGTGAGAATCTCGTGGTTGCGCCGTACGCGACCGCGATGGCCGCCATGTTCGATGCGCCTGCCGCTGCCCGCAATCTCGTCGACCTGCAGGCGTACGGCGGCGTGGGCCGCTACGGACCGTATGAAGCGATCGACTACACGCCGGCGCGCCTCGCTGAAGGTCAGACTGCCGCTGTCGTACGCGCCTACATGGCGCACCACCAGGGGATCTCGCTGGTGGCGTTCGACAATGCGTTGTGTGACGGCATCATGCGCCGGCGCTTTCATCGCGATCCGCTCGCGCACGCCGCCGAGTTGCTTCTGCAGGAGCGACCGCCACGCGAGGTCGCCCACCACCGTCCAAGCCTCGCGCACCTGCCCGCCACGCCTGTCAGAGATGCCATCCACCCGGCGACGCGTCAGTTCGACACGGCGCACACGCCGATTCCCGCGACCCATCTGCTGTCCAACGGTCGGTACGCCGTGATGCTGTCCGCGGCCGGTTCCGGCTACAGCCAGCGGGCGACGCGCTTCATCACGCGCTGGCGCGAAGACGGGACCACCGACAGCTGGGGGTCCTATCTTTTCCTGCGCGACGTCGACAGTGGCAGCCTGTGGTCGGCCACCTATCAGCCCACCAGGGTCGAACCGGATGAATACAACGTGGTATTTGCCGAGGATCGCGCGCGGTTCACCCGGCGCGACGGCACGGTCACGACCGTGCTCGAAATCATTGTCTCATCCGAAGACGATGCCGAGGTGCGCCGGCTGTCGATCACCAACAACGGTGCTCGGGTACGCGAGATCGAGATCACCTCGTACGCTGAAGTCGTGCTGACCGAGGCGGCAGCCGACACGGCGCATCCGGCGTTCTCGAACCTCTTCGTGTACACAGAATTCGTGCCGGAAGTGCGCGGTCTTCTCGCCACTCGCCGCACCCGATCCGCGGAGGAGCCTACCGTCTGGGCCGCGCACGTTGTCACGCCCGACCGTGCCAGTTCGCCGGGTCTCGAGTACGAAACTGACCGCGCGCGCTTTCTCGGCCGGGGGCGATCGATCCGCACGCCCGCGGCGGTGCTCGATGGCCATCCACTGTCGAACACCGTCGGGCCGGTTCTGGACCCTGTATTGAGCCTGCGCACACGGGTGCGCGTGGCCGCGGGCGCTACCGTGCACATGGTGTTTTCGACGATGGTCGCAGCCTCGCGCGAGGCGGTCCTCGACCTTGCCGACAAGTATCACGACGCGTCGAGCTTCGAGCGTATTTCGACGCTCGCCTTCACACATGCACAGGTTCAGCTGCATCATCTCGGCATTGACGTCAACGACGCGCTGCTGTACCAGGAACTCGCCAGCCGCATCCTTTTTTCCGATCCTTTGGCTCGCCCGTCGAGCGCTGCGCTCGAGCGCAATACGTTGAGTACCGCGGGACTGTGGCCGCACGGCATCTCCGGGGACTACCCAATCGTCTTGCTCAGCATTGATGCGGTCGCAGATCGCGACATCGTCTCGCAATTGTTGCGGGCGCATGAGTACTGGCAGATGAAGGGCCTCGCGGTCGACCTGGTGATCCTGAACGCCAAGCCGAGCTCCTACCTGCAGGACCTGCAGACTCTTTTGGAAGACATGGCGCGCAAAAGCCGCGCAACCATTGGCCAGGACTCGCAAGGTCCGCTGGGCCGCATCTTCGTGCTGCGCGCGGATCTGCTCGGCGGCGATGAACGCGCACTCCTGCTCACGGTGGCGCGCGCGGTTCTGATCAGCAGCCACGGAGGTCTTGCCGAGCAGATTGCCCGTCTACAGCGGCGCAATGCCGTCGCAGGGACCGCGCCGCGACAGGCCGTACGCCATAGGGAGGACGCGCCGGCCGCGGACTTGCCGCAGCTCGAGTTCTTCAATGGCCTCGGAGGATTTGCCAACGAAGGTCGCGAATACATGATCGTTCTGGGCCCGCGCCAGCACACGCCGATGCCGTGGGTGAATGTTATCGCCAATCCGGACTTCGGCTTTCAGGTGTCGGCGACCGGCGCCGGCTACACCTGGTCGGTAAACAGCCGCGAGAACCAGTTGACCCCTTGGTCAAACGATCCCGTCAGCGACCCGCCCGGCGAAGTCATCTACATCCGGGATGTGGATAGCGGCGAGCTATGGACGCCGACTGCGGCGCCGATACGAATCGAGCACGCTACCTATGCCGCTCGCCACGGGCAGGGTTACAGCCGTTTCCAATTGGACTATGCCGGGATCGGGTGCGACTTGTTGCAACTTGTGAGCTGGGACGATCCCGTGAAACTGTCCCGCCTCTCCTTGATCAATCATTCGTCGCGGCCGCGCCGGCTATCGATTACCGCGTACGTGGAATGGGTGCTCGGCACCGTGCGTGCGAAAAGCGCGCCGTACATCGTGACCGAGATGGATGCCGTCACCGGCGCCGTCTTTGCGCACAACCTGCTGCACAACGAGTTCGGCGCGCGCATTGCGTTCGCGGATATCGGCGGGCTGCAGACGAGCTACACCTGTGACCGAGGCGAGTTCCTCGGACGCAATGGCAGCCCGGGCCAGCCCACGGCACTGACCGCCTCGGTCGCCCTCGGCAATCGATCCGGCGCCGGTCTCGACCCGTGCTGCGCGCTGCAAACGATGCTGCTATTGGAGCCCGGCCAGCAGACCAGTCTTGTTTTCGTGCTGGGACAGGCCGCCGATCGGGAGAGTGCGCGCAACCTCGTACTGCGTTACCGCACCGTTGCCGTCGACACGGTTCTCGCCAAAGTCACACAGAACTGGGAGCGCATCCTGAGCACTGTGCAGGTCGAAACCCCTGACCGCTCGATGGACCTGATGCTGAACCGGTGGCTGCAGTACCAGACGATCGCCTGTCGGATCTGGGCCCGCGCGGCGTTCTATCAGGCGGGCGGGGCTTATGGTTTCCGCGATCAGCTGCAGGACACGATGGCGCTGACGCTGGCACTGCCTGGCGCCGCGCGCGCGCAACTGCTGCGCGCGGCCGCCCGGCAGTTTGTGCAGGGCGATGTCCAGCATTGGTGGCATCCGCCGAGCGGACGCGGCGTGCGCACTCATTGCTCGGACGATCTGGTCTGGCTGCCGTACGCGGCGGCTCACTACGTTGCCGTGACCGGTGATGCGGCGGTGCTCGACGAGGAGATTGCGTTTCTCGATGGCCCGTTGCTGGAGCCCGGTCAGCACGATCACTACTTCACCCCGACGGTGTCGGAGCAGAGCGGCACATTGTTCGAACACTGCGCGCGCGCGCTCGAGCGCAGCCTGCCCGTTGGCGTTCACGGCCTGCCATTAATGGGCAATGGCGACTGGAACGACGGAATGAACCGGGTCGGGCATCGAGGCAAGGGGGAGAGCGTGTGGCTGGCGTGGTTCCTCTACGCAACGCTGCAAAGGTTCGCGCCGTTAGCCGATGGCCGCGACGCATCCGATCAGGCGGCGCGCTGGCGGGCGCACGCCGCGAGTCTGCAAGCTGCCGTAGAAAGTCACGCTTGGGACGGCTCGTGGTATCGACGCGCGTACTTCGACGATGGAACGCCGCTGGGATCCGCCGGCAATGCGGAGTGCCGGATCGACTCCATTGCGCAGAGTTGGAGCGTGCTGTCGGGCGCGGCGAATCCCCAGCGGGCGCGGCGTGCGATGGACGAGGTCGACGCGTATCTGGTCCGACCCGGCGACGATCTCGTTCTGCTGTTCACCCCACCGTTCGACAAAACGGCCCAGGATCCCGGCTACATCAAGGGCTACCTACCGGGCGTGCGCGAAAATGGGGGCCAGTACACGCACGCGGCCGCGTGGTGCGTGATTGCCCGCGCCCAGCTGGGCGACGGCGAACGGGCAGCTGAACTGTTCTCGATGCTCAACCCCGTCAACCGCGCGGCGAGCCGCGCCGGTGTGCATGCCTACAAGGTCGAGCCCTATGTCATCGCAGCCGACATCTACGCCGAACCGCCGCACGTCAGACGCGGCGGCTGGACGTGGTATACGGGTGCCGCGGGATGGATGTATCGCGCCGGGATCGAGTCCATGCTGGGGCTGACGAAGCGCGGGGACTTCCTTCATATCGCCCCTTGCATCCCGCCGCGCTGGTCCGGTTTCCAGATCCGCTATCGACATGGTGCGACCAACTACATCATCAGCGTGAAGAACCCGCGCGGCGTCGCGCACGGTGTGGCGCAGATTGAACTCGACGGCATTCGGCTCGACCGTCCCGAGCAAGGCATCGCCTTGCACGACGATTCGGCGGATCACCGTGTCACCGTGGTGCTGGGGGCTACCGATGAAGCACGGGAAAACCAACGGCACGACACGTCGCCGCGAGCAGCGTAGCCGGGC
>JBDTLK010000133.1:0-10445 GCA_039934835.1 Edaphobacterium sp. (SeqCode)
CGCCCGCGCCCGCCACGCCGGTGGGATGGAACTGCCAGAACTCCATGTCCTCCAGGGGGATCGCGGCGCGCGCCGCCATGCCCAGCCCGTCACCGGTATTGATGAAGGCATTGGTCGAAGCCGCCCAGATGCGACCCGCGCCGCCGGTCGCGAACAGCGTCGTCTTGGCCTGAAGAATCATCACCTCGCCGGTTTCCATTTCCAGCGCGGTGACACCGAGTACGTCGCCCTCGCCATTGCGAATCAGGTCGAGCGCCATCCACTCGACGAAGAACTGGGTGTGCGCGCGGACGTTGCGCTGGTATAGCGTGTGCAGCATGGCGTGGCCGGTGCGGTCGGCGGCGGCACAGGCGCGCTGCACCGACTTCTCGCCGAAATTGGCCGAATGGCCTCCGAACGGTCGCTGGTACAGCGTGCCGTCGGCGTTGCGGTCGAACGGCATGCCGAAATGTTCGAGCTCGTAGACGACTTCAGGCGCCATGCGGCACATGTACTCGATCGCGTCCTGGTCGCCGAGCCAGTCGGAGCCCTTGATCGTGTCGTACATGTGCCAGAGCCAATTGTCTTCGCTCATGTTGCCGAGCGAGGCGCCGATGCCGCCCTGCGCGGCGACCGTGTGCGAACGGGTCGGGAAGACCTTGGACAGCACCGCCACCGACAGCCCGGCTTCGGCGAGCTGCAACGACGCGCGCATTCCGGAGCCGCCTGCGCCGACCACGATCGCGTCGAACTTGCGTACCGGCAGCGTCATGCAGCGCGCGTCCAGAGAATCTGCAGCAGCCACACCGCGTATGCCAGCAGCAGCAGGACGGTCAGCACTTCGAGCGTCAGCCGGACGCCGTCTGGCTTGATGTAATCCATCCAGATGTCGCGCACGCCGATCCAGGCATGCCACAGCAGCGCCACGCCGAAGAGCAGCGTCACAATGCGAAAGGCGCCATGGCTGAACAGCGCCTGCCAAAGTGGGAAGCCGATGCCGCCGTGGTAGAGCGCAATGCCGAGCAGCAACAGCGTGTAGACCGCCATGATCAGCGCAGTGACACGCTGCGCCAGCCAGTCCAGCCAGCCATAGTGCGCGCCGACGACGACGCGCTTCACCAAAGCCGCGCTCCGATAATCAGGGTCAGCGACAGGCTGACGACCAGGACCACGACGCTGGACTGGCGCGCCGCCTTGAGCTCGCCGCCGATATCGAGATCGAGCAGCAGGAAGCGGATGCCGGCGCAGAAATGATGGAGGTACGACCAGAGCATCGCGATCAACACCAGCTTGGCTAGCGGGTGCGCCAGCGCGGTTGTCAGCCGGTTGTAGGCCTCTGGCGCCAAGAGGCTCTCCTGAAGGCCGTATAACGCGAGAGGAATGCCGATCAGGAACAATGCCGCACCGCTGATGCGGTGGAGAATCGAGACGAATGCGGGCAGCGGCAGGCGAATCTGCACCAGGTTCAGATAGACCGGACGCCGCTTGATCACGAGTCGCTCGTTAACAGACAACGACAACCAAGATTGGCAGCGCCGACCGGCCACCTGGCCCACCGTAGCGCGGCGCAATCCGCCGGGAATGCCGAATTTGCGATGCCGAACGTGCGCCAAGAACCGCGGCGAGCTGCGCGGCCTGTTGCATTGGTGTCTCGGCACGATGCTGCACAGCGCAAATTATACCGCGATTCGACCTCGGGTCGCCAGAGCGCAGACGCGCCGAACCGGGCAACGCGCCGGTAAATAATTCGGCCGGAAGTCACCCCAACTCGTTGACGTAGAAATGCCGGCGAGTACTGCACAAGCCGCGCCGCCACTCCACCGGACGATCGCCATAGGTGTAGGTGACGCGCTCGACCGCGAGCACCGGTTCGCCCTGTCGAATTTTCAAGAGCGACGCGGTCGGTGCATCCGCCGTCAGCGCCGAGAGCTTTTCCTGTGCCTTCAGCATACGCACTCCAAATTCGGTCTCGAACATGCTGTACAACGAACCCCGGTACGCGTCGACCCTGGTCTTGGTCAGACCGCGGAAGAGTGGCGCGGGCAAAGCGATTTCATCGAGCACGACCGGCTCGCCGGAATATTCGAGGACACGCCGCAGCACGATGATCGCCGCCTGCGCCTTTATCTCCAGCAACTGCGCCAGTTCGAAGGACGCTTTGCCGCGCCGAACATCGATGAGGCGACTCGCCGGATACTCGTCTTTGCCGTCGTTGCGCCGGATGCGCAGGAAGCGGAACAGCGACGCACCCTCTTCGGTGTGCGTCGCCACAAAGGTGCCCTTGCCTTGACGGCGCACGACCAGATTGTCCAGCGCCAACGCTTCGATCGCCTTGCGCACGGTGCCAAGAGAGACCCCGAAGCGAACCGCCAGATTGCCTTCACTGGGAATGGCCTCGCCCGGCCGCCACTCTCCCGCATCGAGACTCGCCACCAGCAGCGTTTTGAGTTGCAGGTAAAGCGGCTGGAACGAGGGCGCGTTTCCTGCGGTCGGAGGTAAGCCGCTCATGGCGCACGACGGGCGCCATGGGACAGGAGCCGCCAGTCATTGTGGACAATTGCAAGCATCGAAGCTTTATATCATATATCTTATAGAGGAGTTAATTGACAGCCGGCGGCCGGTCCCCGTAAACTGGCGTTTCTTACGCATCACGCTTGGCCGGTCCCCGGCCCCAGGCAATCGCCTCCCTTCACGTCTAGCCCATGCCGCCCAGGAGTCGTCGATGAAAAACCCCGTTCGCGTTGCGGTGACCGGTGCCGCCGGCCAGATTGGCTACAGCCTGCTGTTCCGCATCGCCAGCGGTGACATGCTCGGCCCCGATCAACCCGTCCAGCTGCAACTGCTGGAACTGCCGATCGACAAGGCACAAGCCGCGCTCAAGGGCGTGATGATGGAGCTCGACGATTGCGCCTTTCCTCTGCTCGCCGGCATGACCGGTACGGCTGACCCGAAGGTCGCTTTCAAGGACGTGGACATCGCCATGCTGGTCGGCGCCAAACCGCGCGGACCGGGCATGGAGCGCAAGGACCTGTTGCTTGAAAACGCCAAGATCTTCATCGAGCAGGGCAAGGCACTCAATGCAGTTGCCAGCCGCGGCGTCAAGGTGCTGGTGGTGGGCAATCCCGCGAACACCAATGCGTACATCGCGATGAAGTCGGCACCGAGCCTGCCGAAAAAGAACTTCACCGCCATGCTGCGCCTCGATCACAACCGCGCGCTGTCGCAGCTCGCAGCCAAGTCGGGAAAGCCGGTCGGCGCCATCGCAAAATTGATCGTCTGGGGGAATCATTCGCCGACGATGTATCCGGACTACCGCTTTGCCACCGTCGATGGCGCGTCGCTCAAGGACCTCATCAACGACGAGAACTGGAATCGCACGGTGTTCCTGCCAACGGTAGGCAAACGCGGCGCGGCGATCATCGAGGCGCGTGGCCTCTCGTCCGCGGCGTCCGCGGCCAATGCCGCGGTCGACCACGTCCGCGACTGGATGCTGGGCAGCAATGACAAGTGGGTGACCATGGGCGTGCCGTCCGACGGCAGCTACGGCATTCCTCAGGATTTCATGTACGGCGTGCCGGTCACCACCGTAAATGGCGAATACTCCCGCGTGCCCGACCTGCCCATCGACGATTTCTCGCGCGAGCGGATGGACCTCACGCTCAAGGAGCTCGAGGAAGAACGCGCCGGCGTCGCGACGCTGCTCGCCTAGGTAGAGCATTCCGCCCATGCCAACCCCTTCCGCCGGCGCACGTTTTCGCGCGGCGCTCGCCGCGGAGCAACCGCTTCAGGTGGCAGGCGCGATTTGCGCCTACCACGCGATCCTCGCGGAGAAGTCGGGATTCAAGGCGATCTATCTCTCCGGCGGCGGCGTTGCCGCGGGGTCGCTCGGGGTTCCCGACCTCGGTATCTCAACACTCGACGACGTGCTGACCGATGTACGCCGAATCACCGACGCGACATCGCTACCGCTGCTGGTCGACTCCGACACCGGCTTCGGCGCGTCGGCATTCAACGTCGCGCACACGGTCAAATCGCTGATCAAGTTCGGCGCCGCCGCCACGCACATCGAGGACCAGGTCGGCGCCAAGCGCTGCGGCCACCGTCCGAACAAGGAGCTGGTCTCGAAGGGCGAAATGGTCGACCGCATCAAGGCTGCGGTGGATGCCCGCACCGATCGCGAGTTCGTGATCATGGCGCGCACCGACGCCCTCGCGGTCGAAGGCATGGATGCCGCGATCGACCGCGCGGTGGCGTGCGTCGAAGCGGGGGCCGACATGGTCTTCCCCGAAGCCATGACCGAATTGGCGATGTACCGGCGCTTCGTCGATGCGGTCAAGGTTCCGGTCCTGGCCAACATCACCGAATTCGGGGCGACGCCGCTGTTCACTCTCGATGAACTGAGGGGCGCCGGAGTGGCGATCGCGCTCTACCCGCTGTCTGCCTTTCGCGCGATGAACAAGGCTGCGCTCAACGTCTATCAGACGCTGCGGCGCGACGGCACGCAACAGGCCGCCGTCGCCACGATGCAATCCCGCGCCGAGCTCTACGACTATCTGGACTATCACCAGTACGAAGCCAAGCTCGACGCGCTCTTCACCAAGGCGCGCGAGTGAAGCCGGTCGTGCCGGTCCCCGCGCGTGGCGCATGCTGGCGATACGCTGCTGGTTGAAGTAGCGAACGAGGATCCGCGCATGAGTGAAGCTGTCGCCAACGCCCCGAGGCCCAAGAAATCTGTGGCGCTGTCCGGTGTCGCCGCCGGCAACACGGCGCTGTGCACCGTTGGTCGAACGGGCAACGACCTGCACTATCGCGGCTACGACATTCTCGATATCGCGGAAACGTGTGAATTCGAGGAAATCGCGTTCTTGCTGATTCACGGCGAGTTGCCCAATGTCGCCGAGCTGGCGGCGTACAAGACCAAGCTGGCGTCGCTGCGCGGCATTCCGGCGTCGGTAAAAGCGGTGCTCGAGCAGATTCCGGGCGCGGCGCATCCGATGGACGTCATGCGCACTGCGGTCTCGGCGCTGGGCGCCGTGGTTCCGGAACGCGACGACCACGGCGCGGCCGGCGCGCGCGACATCGCCGACCGCCTGATCGCTTCGCTGGGCTCGATGCTTCTCTATTGGTATCACTGGAGCCAGAACGGCCGGCGCATCGAAGTCGAAACCGCGGACGACTCCATCGGCGGTCACTTCCTGCACCTGCTCCATGGCAAATCACCCTCGGCGAGCTGGGTGCGCGCGATGCATACCTCGCTCAATCTCTATGCCGAGCACGAATTCAACGCCTCGACCTTCACCGCGCGGGTCATCGCCGGCACCGGCTCCGACATGTACTCGGCGATCGCCGGGGCCATTGGCGCCCTGCGCGGACCCAAGCACGGGGGTGCCAATGAAGTCTCCTTCGAGATCCAGAAGCGCTACGCAACGCCCGAGGATGCCGAAGCGGACATCCGCCGCCGCGTCGAGGCGAAGGAAGTCATCATCGGCTTCGGCCACCCCGTGTACACCGTGAGCGACCCACGCAACCGGATCATCAAGGAAGTCGCGCGGCGGCTGTCGGCGGATGCCGCAAGCCTGAAGATGTTCGCCATCGCCGAACGCATCGAAACGGTCATGCAGGACGCCAAGAAGATGTTCGCCAATCTCGACTGGTATTCGGCGGTGAGCTACCACATGATGAGTGTGCCGACGGCGATGTTCACGCCACTGTTCGTTATCTCGCGCACCTCCGGCTGGGCCGCGCACGTCATCGAGCAGCGCAGCGACGGCAAGATCATCCGTCCCAGTGCCAACTATGTCGGCCCCGAGGACCGACAGTTCGTGCCGATCGCCAAGCGTAAATGAGCGCTTCCGGTGCGCCCCAAGTCGCGCGCTCCCTCGGGGAGCAGCGGCGCATAGTGCCGCTTCGGGCAGACCATGCACCCGACGTCGTCGCCCCCGCGAACCGCCGTTTCGTCGCGCTCGACGCATGGCGCGGCATAGCGGCGCTGGTGGTAGTCTACGGGCACTACACCGCCGGCCGCCTCGGCAACGGTGCCTACCACCTCGCCTTCTACCTGGCGGTGGATTTCTTTTTCATACTTTCCGGATTCGTGCTCGCGCATCGCTACTGGAACGATCTCACGCTCGCGCGCGGAGGACGGTTCATGCCGGTGGTGAGCGCGCGCATCGCACGCCTGTATCCGGCGCATGTGTTCACGCTCTTCGCGCTGGCGCTGGCATTCGGCATCGAGGCGATTCCAAAGATTCAGGCAGGCGCATCGCTGCTTGGGGCGTGGGCCGCCGCGATTCCCGACTGGCCGGGTGGCGGCAAGCTGTTCACTTTTTTCCTCAACCTGTTCCTGCTGCAGAACGTCGGCTTCACCCCGACCGGGCTGACCTGGAATGTCCCGAGCTGGTCGATCTCGGTTGAATTCTTCGGTTCGCTCGCGGTGCTGGGACTCGTCGCTTGCTGGCGCGGGCGCGGACTGCGCGTTGCGCTCGTCACGCTGATGTCGGCCGGCTACTCGATGGTCTACGCCTTCAAGGGACAGCTCGATGCGACTTACGAGACCGTGTGGCAAGTCGTCAATCTCGGCCTAGTGCGCTGTGTCGCGGGGATCGCCCTGGGTGTGCTCTGCCTGCTGTTCCTGCGCCGCCACGCCGCGCACTGGCCGGTGGGGACCGCCGGCACTACCGCGTTGGAGATCGCCACGATCGTGGCGGCGCTGACGTTACTCATCCGTCCCGAATTCCACAGCGCGCGTGACGCGGCCTTTCCCGTCGTGTCGGCAATACTGATCGGGGTTTTTTCACTCGAGTCTGGCTGGATCGCACACCTGCTGCGCCAGGCGCCGTTCGCGTACCTGGGCAGCCTGTCATACGCCATCTATCTGGTGCATTGGCCCCTGCAATTCGTGATGGTTGAGCAATACAAATTATCGGCCGCGCTGTATTTCGCCGCGGTCGCGGTCGCGTCCGTACTGGTGCATCACGCGATCGAAGTCCCGGGCCGCCGCGTCCTCAGGCAGGTGTTGAGTCGACGCCTGGGTCCACCTCCCAATCTGGATGAAAGGCCCTCTCATGTTGCTTCCTGATCAACCTCCCGCCAAGTGGAGTCGCACGCAACCGCTGCTCGTCGCGGCGCTGCTCGTCGCCAACCTGATCGCACCCGCGGCGAGCGCAGCGCTCGCGCCGTCGGCGATCGAACTGCTGGCCCAGGCCCCGGCGCCGGCGGCAGCTCCACCCCCCGCCGACAGCGAGAACGCCCCGGCGATTACCGCGGCAACAGCGGCGAGCGAAAAATGGCTCAACGCGCTCGACGCCGACAACCTGGTCGCGACGTGGCAGGAAGCCGCCGAAGTGTTCAAGCTCGGCGTCAAGCAGGCCGACTGGGTCACCGACCTGGAAGCCATCCGCACCCAGCTGGGCAAGTCGACCATGCGCCAACTCAAGACCACTCAGTATTCGACGACGCTGCGCGGCGCGCCGGCGCGCGGCGACTACGTCACGATCACCTTCCTGACCAAGTTCGCCAAGGCGCCACTGGCCTCGGAGACGCTGATCGTCAGCAAGGAAGCCGACGGCGCATGGCGCATCGCCGGCTACAATATCGGCAAGGCCCCCGAACAATAATCATCGCGAATCGACCATGTCCGCTGCGATTTCCAACGTCCGTCCCAAACCCGACAAGGTTCTCGTCGACATCGCCGACTATGCGGCGAGTTACAAGATCACCAGCAAGGAGGCGTACGAAACGGCGCGCAACTGCCTGATCGACACGCTCGGCTGCGGACTCGAAGCGCTTTCGTACCCTGCGTGCACCAAGTTGCTGGGACCGATCGTCCCGGGAACGATCGTGCCCAATGGTGCCAAGGTACCGGGAACGCAATTCCAGCTCGATCCGGTGCAGGCGGCGTTCAATATCGGCACCCTCATTCGCTGGCTCGATTTCAACGATACCTGGCTCGCCGCCGAATGGGGCCATCCCTCTGATAATCTGGGTGGCATTCTGGCGACAGCCGACTGGCTCTCGCGCACGGCCGCGGCGTCGGGCAAGAAACCGCTGTCGATGAAAGACGTGCTCACCGCGATGATCAAGGCGCACGAGATCCAGGGCGTGATCGCGCTGGAGAACAGCTTCAACCGCGTCGGGTTGGATCACGTAGTACTGGTCAAGGTGGCTTCGACCGCGGTGGTCGGCGCGATGCTGGGGCTGTCGCGCGACGAACTCATCGACGCGGTGTCGCTCGCGTGGGTCGATGGACAAAGCCTGCGCACTTATCGCCATTCGCCGAACACGGGCTCGCGCAAGAGCTGGGCGGCGGGAGACGCGACCGCACGCGCGGTGCGCCTCGCGTTGATGGTGACCAAAGGCGAAATGGGCTATCCCTCGGTGCTTTCCGCCAAGGTCTGGGGCTTCTACGACGTGCTGTTCAAGGGCAACTCGTTCAGGTTCCAGCGCCCCTACGGCAGCTACGTAATGGAAAACATCCTGTTCAAGATCAGCTTTCCGGCGGAGTTCCACGCGCAGACTGCGGTGGAGTGCGCGATGACGCTGCACGCCAAGGTCCGTGACCGGATCGACTCGATCAAGAAGATCACCATTCGTACGCACGAGTCGGCGATTCGCATCATCGACAAGAAGGGACCGCTCGACAACCCCGCCGACCGCGATCACTGCATCCAGTACATGGTCGCGGTGACCTTGCTCTTCGGTCGACTCACCGCGCCCGATTACGAGGATGCCGTCGCCAACGATCCGCGCATCGACCGGCTCCGAGCTACGATGGTCTGCGTCGAGGACAAGAAATTCTCGCAGGATTACCTCGATCCCGACAAACGCTCGATCGCCAACGCCATCACCGTCGAATTCGCCGACGGCAGCAAGCTGAAAGAGGTCGTGGTGGAATATCCCATCGGCCACCGCCGGCGGCGCAAGGAGGGTATTCCGGTACTGGTGGAGAAGTTCAAGACCAATCTGGCGCGGTGTTTTCCGGGCAAGCAGCAGCGCGCGATCCTCGAAGTGACGCAGGATGCATCCCGCCTCGAGGCAATGCCTGTCCACGAATTCGTCGACTTGTTCGTTATTTGACCTCCCATTCCGCGAAGGAGAAGGTCATGCGTTCGCAATCATCAGGTCTCGCCGTTGCTGCACTTGCCGCCGCGATGTTCGGCGGCGAAGCACTTGCCGCTGAGCCGCCGGTGCTCAAGTCGGGGCTGTGGGAAGTCACCCGCGCCAATCCGCAGCAGCCGCCCGACCGGCGACCGGTCACCACCATGTGCCTCGACGAATCGGTGCAGGCGCAAATGCGCGAATTCGGGATGGGGGCGACCAAGGAAATGTGTTCGCAGAACGAACGCAAGGTCGAGAGCAACAGGATGACCATGTCGGCAACGTGCAAACTGGGTCAGACCACCATGAAGACTCAGTCGGTCATGACCTTCGCCAGCAATACCGCGTATCACATGGAAGGCACCGCGAGCTACGATCCGCCGATGCCGAACATGCCCAGGGAATCGAAGACCTCGGTCGATGCCAAGTGGGTGGGTCCGTGCAAGGCCGGGCAGCAACCGGGAGATGTGACGCTGGAAACCGGGCAGACCATCAACATCAAGCAGATGATGGGTGGCGGCGTGGCGGGCAGCGTGAAGCCGCCAATGAAACAATAAAACAGTCGCGCGGGGCGCACTGGCGCCACGATGTTGGAGGCAGGACTCGAATCGAAAGGCAACATGATGCGCCACAACCTGTTTGAATCACGG
This sequence comes from Edaphobacterium sp. (SeqCode), assembly GCA_039934835.1. Lineage (GTDB taxonomy): Bacteria > Pseudomonadota > Gammaproteobacteria > Burkholderiales > Casimicrobiaceae > PALSA-1003. The sequence continues at coordinate 9,726 of JBDTLK010000133.1, forward strand.
CAACAATTCACGACCGCGTCCGGCGTCAAGGGAGCGTACTATTCGCTGCCTGCGCTCGAGCGTGCGGGCCTGGGCAAGGTTTCCCGGCTGCCGGTGTCGATTCGCATCGTGCTGGAAAGCGTCCTGCGCAATTGCGACGGCAAGAAAGTCACCGAGGAGCATGTCCGGCAGCTTGCCAAGTGGTCGCCCAATGCGGCGCGCATCGACGAGATACCCTTCGTCGTCGCCCGCGTGGTGCTGCAGGATTTCACCGGTGTCCCGCTACTGTGCGACCTGGCCGCGATGCGCGGCGTTGCCGCGCGCATGGGCAAGAACCCCAAGGTCATTGAGCCGCTGGTGCCGGTCGACCTCGTAGTCGACCACTCGGTGCAGGTCGATTACTACGGGACAAAGGATGCGCTCGATTTGAACATGAAGGTCGAATTCCAGCGCAATGTCGAGCGCTACAAGTTCATGAAGTGGGGCATGCAGGCCTTCGATACCTTCAAGGTCGTACCTCCCGGCATCGGCATCGTGCATCAGGTCAATCTCGAGTATCTCGCGCGCGGCGTGCACCGTAAGAACGACGTCTACTATCCGGACACGCTGGTCGGCACCGATTCGCACACCACCATGGTCAACGGCATCGGAGTGGTCGCCTGGGGCGTCGGCGGCATCGAGGCGGAAGCGGGCATGCTCGGCCAGCCGGTGTACATCCTGACACCCGACGTCGTCGGCGTG
>JBDTLK010000134.1:0-10218 GCA_039934835.1 Edaphobacterium sp. (SeqCode)
GTCCAAAGTAGACCGGTCGTTCACCGAGAAAGTCGCCGCCGGCAGGAACGGGTCGGTTGTACGCGTAGGGCGGCGCGATCGAAACGACAGGTTACGCACCGTTTCCCAACCTACGTCGCATTGCATTGCACGGCGCGACCCGGCCACAAGCGGTCGCAATCGACGCTGCCCAATACCGGACCTTCAATCACGCAAACGGCCCAACCCGCGGTTACGAAAATGCGAGAATCGAGCGCTGGCGAGCGTTTTGACGAGGCGGGTCCAGATGCACAATAGGCGGGTGCCAAGGTCCACACGCGGCTACCACCACAATGTTTACGTCATCGAGCTTTCGCGCGATATCTTGGACGAGCCACGGTTCCGCAAGGCGAACCCAGAATATCAAACCGGCAAGCCCTGCGTCTACGTTGGCATGACCGGACTCGCACCTGATGACCGCTTCGACAAGCACAAGACCGGTGTCAAGGCCAACAAGTTCGTGCAGCGCTATGGGCAACGGCTGTTACCGTTGCTGTACGAGGTGTACAACCCCATGCCCTATGAGGGTGCTCAGGAGATGGAAGTGGAACTCGGGATCGCTTTGCGCGAGGAAGGTTATGGCGTGTGGCAAGGATGAAAACGCGAATGCTCGGCAGCACTGGCATTGAAATTCCCCGCGTCATTCTCGGCTGCGGCACGTTCGGTGGCATTGGCGGCGCCAAAAACCTCGTCGGTCACGGACTCGACCGGGATCGGGCGTTGGCGACACTGGATGAGGCAGTCGCTCTGGGCATCGACGTGCTGGACACTTCAGAACGCTATGCAGGCGGCGAAAGTGAGCAAGCGATTGGCGCTTGGCTGCGTAGCCGCCCCCCGCAAGTGACTGCCCGTGTGCGGATTGCAACAAAGGTGGCTCCGCCGGCGAGGGACGGCGTCGTTGGCGTTCGGTTCGATCGCCACTACGTTGAGCGGAAGCTCAAGACGAGCCTTGCGCGATTGGGGCAGGAGCGGGTTACCTTCTACCTGTCCCACGCACCGGACCCGGAAACACCCATTGAAGAGACTGTGGAGGCGTTTGCCGCGGTGGTGGAATCAGGACGCGCCGCACACGTCGGCTGCTGCAACATGGGGCCGGAGCAGTTCATCGAAGCACTGGACGCTGCCGAGCGGCTTGGCGTGACCGGGTTCGAGTGGGTGCAGAACAGCTACAGCCTGTTGTCGCCGAGCGAAGATCGGCAAGTTCGCGTGGTTTGCCGGGAACGGCGCCTTGGCTATACGCCCTATTCACCTCTTGCCGGCGGCATGCTTACCGGCAAGTACCGACGTGGCGAGCCGTTCCCTGCGGGGACCCGCATGGCGCTTCGACCTGATGGCATCTCGGAGCGAATGAGCGAGGCGATGCACGGTGCCCTCGATCAACTCCGCGGTGCGGCGGCGGCGCGCGGCGTGAGCTGCGCTGCACTGGCGCTCGCGTGGATGATCTCGCATCCAGAATGCACGGCACCGATCGTCGGACCGTCGCGTACAGCGCCGCATCTAGGACACGTAGCGGAAGCGCTCAGCATTGAGTTGACCGCCGATGAGCACGCGCTCTTCACCCATTGGTTTGAGGTAGCGAGTGCATGACTATCAGACGACTCTCGGCAAGAAGCCGCCTTATCGAAATGCGCTGAATAGCGGACAATCGCCCGTTGGTGTGACCGCCATTTGCGCGTCGGTTTCGCAATGGCACCGGGTAGGGTCGGAGGTAAGGCGTGAACAAGGGAATCACATTCGCTCTGGGCTCGGCCGTGCTGTTCGGCATGAGTACCCCTTTCGCCAAGTTGCTGGTGGGCGCTATGCCACCATTGATGCTGGCTGGGCTCCTATACGCGGGAGCGGGCCTCGGCCTACTGCTCGTACTGGGCATGCGCCGGCTCATCGCGCGGAACGCCCTTTCGATGGGTTGGCCCTCAGGCGGGGAGTGGCACTGGCTGGCGGCGGCAATCCTCTTCGGTGGCGTGGCGGCTCCCGTGGCATTGATGTACGGCTTGGCAACCACTGCAGCATCCACCGCCTCCCTACTACTCAATCTGGAGGCATTCTTTACCGCCGTCTTGGCTTGGTTCCTGTTCCGCGAGAACTTCGACCGGCGTGTGGTGCTCGGCCTGCTCTCGATCGTATCCGGCGGCTTGCTGTTGGCGTGGGCGCCGGCTGAACACGGTCAAGCCTCGTTCGGGCTGTTGCTGGTGGTCGTGGCGTGCCTGTGCTGGGGGCTGGACAACAACCTAACCCGCAAGGTCGCTGCCAGCAACGCCGTCGTGATTGCCGGCATTAAGGGGCTGGTCGCAGGCACGATCAATCTCGGCTTGGCGTTGGCGTTGGGCCAAGCACTGCCCGCTGGAGCGGTGATAGGTAGCGCGGCGGTAGTCGGATTTTTCGGTTACGGGGTCAGCCTCGTGCTGTTCGTGCTTGCGCTGCGTCACTTAGGGAGCGCCCGGACCGGCGCGTATTTCTCCGTTGCTCCCTTTTTCGGAGCGGCACTTGCGTTTCTGCTTCAAGGCGATGCGCTAACGTGGCAATTCGCCGTTGCCGGTACTCTGATGGCGACGGGTGTCTGGTTACACGTCACCGAATACCACGGACATCGGCATACGCACGAGCCGGAGGAGCACCGTCACCCGCACACGCATGATGATCACCATCAGCATATCCACGAGACTTGGGACGGCGGCATACCGCATACTCACACGCACGTACATAAGCCGCTGGTCCACTCGCATGCACACTATCCCGATTTACACCATCGGCACCCGCACTAGCGCAACGAGGGCGACGTCGGGTTTTGCGAACGTCCGCTTTGCTTCGGCCCGACCCGCAGCAACGGGTCGGGTGCCGGCCAAAGGTTCTGCGCCCCAAGCGTCGTTCCAAGCGCGCAAGCAGCCGTTCCACCGCAACTAACGAACGGTGCATCCGGCCAGAAGCCGTCGATCACGAATGTCTCCTATCGCGCGTTTTGCCGGACCGGTTTGCGGCGGCCTCCCCGCCCCATCTCCGCCTGCGATTTTCCAAGCTGCACGCACAAAGGTCCCGGTGGGTTGCCAGGCATGAGATTGGCGACATCTCCTGCGGCGGCTGGCTTACCTGTCTTCGCAGACCGGTCCAACCGAACTTTGTTATCCTAAGCACTCGGTGTCCGTCTTACTTACATTCAAAGCATGCTCTTTAGTTCGGACAACGACACGATGATCGACAACAAGCCGATCGCCGCACTGGTGGCGCCGGCGCTGGCGTCGTCGGTCTGGGACAAGAACAACGCCTATGCCGATGCCGCCAACGAGCCCGGCAAGTTCACAGCGTTCAACTCGTACGAGTGGACGTCGACGCCGAACAACGCCAATCTGCACCGGAATGTCTTCTTCCGCGACGGCAAGAAGCTGGCGAAGATGCCGTTCAGCTCGTTCGACTCGCAGGCGCCCGAAGACCTCTGGGCCTGGATGGACAAGCAGCGCGCGCAGGGCATCGAGCTGCTGGCGATCTCGCACAACGCCAATGTCTCAGACGGCCTGATGTACCCGACCGAGGTCGATTCCAAGGGCCGGCCGATCGACAAGGCCTGGGCTGAGGCGCGCATGCGCAACGAACGGCTGATCGAGATCAAGCAGATCAAGGGTGCGTCGGAAACCCATCCGCTGCTGTCGCCGAACGACGAGTTCGCGAATTTTGAAATCCTTTCCTACCTTCTCGGCGATCCCGAAGGCAAGTTCCCGAAGATTCCGGGCAGCTACCTGCGCGACGCGCTGCGCAACGGCATCGCGATGCAGGACACGAAGGGCTACAACCCCTACAAGCCCGGCGTCGTCGGCGGTTCCGATTCCCACAACGGCGCCACGCCTTACCGGCAGGACAACTTCTTCGGCGGCCATGCCTTGGAGGATGGCGGGCTGAAAGAGCGCATGGCCGGCCATGTCTTCGCCGGCCTGGATACGCGCATGGAGAACCCGGCCGGACTGTCGGCCATCTGGGCCGAGGAAAACACCCGCGCATCGTTGTTCGACGGTATGCAGCGCAAGGAGACCTTCGCCACCAGCGGCGTGCGCATCAAATTGCGTTTCTTCGGCGGATGGGGCTTCGCCAAGACCGCAGGCGATGGCAAGGACTGGGTGAAAAAGGCCTATGCCAGCGGTGTGCCGATGGGTGGTGATCTGCCCGCGGCGAAGGGCAAGGCGCCAATGTTCATCGTCTGGGCGGTGAAAGACCCCACTTCAGGCAACCTCGACCGCGTGCAGATCATCAAGGGCTGGACCAAGAATGGCCAGAGCTTCGAGAAGATCCACGACGTCGTTTGGGCGGGCGACCGCAAGCCTGACTACGTCACCGGCGTGGTCGGCCCGATCGGCTCGACGGTGGACCTGCAGCAAGCCACCTACAAGAACACCATTGGCAAGACCGAGCTGAAGACAGTCTGGACCGACCCCGACTTCGACCCCTCGCTCGACGCCTTCTACTACGCCCGTGTGCTCGAGATTCCGACTCCGCGCTGGACCACGATCCAGGCCAAGGAGCTGGGCATCGAGGTGCCCACGAACGTGCCCGCCACAGTCGAGGAGCGCGCCTGGAGCTCGCCGATCTGGTACACGCCGACGGCGCAGGCCCGCTCCGGCAAGCCGGCCGGCACGACGGTGGCGGCGTTGAAGCAGCAAGGCGCTGCCGCGCTCGACGACGCCGGCCTGACCACTTTGCTGGTCGGCAAGAACGTCTGGCTGAAGAACACCGTCACCGGCGCCATTTTCAGAATCGTCTGGAGCAAGGACGGTCAGCGCGTCCTGTGGAACGTCAATCCCCGCGATGCCCAACCACAGCACTTCGGCTTCGCCGCGACGGATTCGTACCAGGGGTTGTCGGTCAAGTACGCGATCACGGGTGGCAAGGTGGTCGAGTCATTCGGCAACGCACCGCTCGAATGGACGGCCTACAAGCAGGGCGAAAAGACCCTGCTGGCGCGCAGCGACGAGTTCGGCTTTGCCAACTACGAGGTCGTGCCTGTGCCGCAGGGACTGGTCGACCTGCAGAAGGTGAAGCGATAGCGCGTTGAACGATTGGGCCGCTGCCGGCACAAGGCAGCGGGCGTCGAATGACGCGCCCTTCGTCGTAAGCCTTCGCCCATAGTTGAAGCCCACCATAGTTGCCATGCAAACCCGCGCGCGGCTGCGCCGCTGGCTGCACGAGCCGCTGCTCCATTTCGTACTCGGCGGTGCGCTGATGTTCGCCGCCTACGGCTGGCTGAATCGGGATGTACCGGCAACCGCCTCGGCACGGCAGATCGTGCTGACCCAGGACGACCTGCTGCAGATGCGCCTGGCCTGGCGTGCGCAGGGGCGCGCTGAGCCGACGCCGCATCAGTTGCAGACCATGATCGAGACCAAGGTGCGCGAGGAGGTGCTGTACCGCGAGGCGATGGCCATGGGCTTGGGCAACGACGATGTCATCGTCAAACGGCGCCTGGGCCAGAAGATGGACTTCCTCGCCGAGGATCTGTCCGCGCTGCGCGAGCCTACCCGCGAGGAATTGCAAGTCTGGCTTCGCGCTCATCCGAACGACTTCACCTTGCCTCCACGCGCGAGCTTTCACCACCTTTATTTTTCCTTTGACAAGCGTCAGGATCAGGCCCGGAATGCCGCCGCTGCCGCACTGGCCCGCATTGTCGCGCGTCCCGCTTACGCCGTTGAACTCGGCGCGATCGGCGACGCATTCATGTTCCAAAACAACTACGCCGAACGCACGCCCGATCAGACGGCCAGCGTGTTCGGCGGGCCGTTCACGCGCGAACTGTTCAAGATGAAGCCTGGGGTCTGGTCCGGCCCAATCGAGTCGGCTTTCGGCTGGCACCTGGTGTATATCGATACGCTGACGCCGGGCCGCCTGCCTGAGTTCGAGGAAATCGAAGCCGAACTCAAGCGGGCATGGACGAGCAACCAGCGCGAACAACTGAAGCGTGATGCATACGATGTCATGCGCGCGAAGTACCAGGTCGTGCTGCCGGCCAACGAGACGGGCGCAGCCCCGCAACCGGGAACGCCTTGAGCCGCACACGGCGGTGTCGATGAAAGCGCTGCTGCGGTGTGCGCTCCTGACGCTGATGCCGATGCTGGTGTGGGCGGTTCCGTCCTCCGCGCTGGCCCATGAATCGCGCCCGGCCTATCTGGAGCTGAAGGAAGTTGCGCCGGGCCGCTTCAACGTTTTGTGGCGTACGCCGGTGCTTTCCGGCATGCGCTTGCCCGTTGCACTCAAGCTGCCGGAGGCGTTCGTCTCCAAAGGCGAACCGGTGGTGCAGCAATTGAACGATTCACTGATCGAGCGTCGCGTGGTTGAAAGCGCAGCCAGTGAAGTTGAAGGCCAGCGCATCGAGTTCATCGGCTTGCAAGGCACGATCACCGATGTGCTAGTACGCATGCAACTGCTTGACGGCAGCCAGCAGACGAGCATCGTGCGCCCGTCGCAACCATGGTTCGAATTCGTGGCCCGGCAAAGCGCATGGGCAGTGGCCGGTGCGTACAGCCTGCTCGGCATCGAGCACATCCTGCTCGGCGTCGATCACCTGCTGTTTGTGCTGGCGCTGTTGATCATCTGCCGCAGCACCCGGCAGTTGATCCAGACTGTGACGGCTTTTACCGTGGCGCACAGCATCACGCTTGCACTCGCCACGCTGGGTTTCGTGCACGTTCCGCAGAGCCCGGTCGAGGCGATGATTGCCCTGAGCATTGTGTTTGTCGCAGCCGAGATCGTTCATGCCCGGCGCGGAATCAAGGGCATCACTGCGCGAGCCCCTTGGGTGGTGGCTTTCGTGTTCGGCTTGCTGCACGGCTTCGGCTTCGCGGGCGCGTTGAGCGAGGTCGGGCTGCCGCAAGGGCAGATTCCGGTGGCGCTGCTTTTCTTCAATCTCGGCGTCGAGGCCGGCCAGCTGATGTTCATCGTGTCGGTGCTGGCCGCAATCGCGCTGGTGCGCCGATCGCGCATCGCGGTGTCGTCAAGCGCTGCATTGGTTGCGCCTTACGCCATTGGTTGCATCGCCATGTTTTGGGTATTTCAGCGGCTGGCCAATTTCTAGGCTGACATGCTCTTCTTCTACGGCCGGGAGTCGCGCAGGCAAAGTAACCGCTCCTGCGACGGTAGCCGCTGTCAATGATCATCGACCATTCGGAGCACACCAAAGTCTTCCGAATTTCAGCTTTCAGGCCGTCTAGGACCAGCAGGGAGCTTCCGCTTTGGGGTCGGTTGCCGGCTTAACTTCCTGCGCGCCGCGCGTCCGCTCTCTGCAAATGAGGAGGTGTTGCCAGGCGGCCAGCGAACTGGTGCAGTCGGCCAATGAGATACGGTCGGCACACTGCAGCGATTGCGACCACCGACAGTCAAACCGGGTTCCGCCGACGCGGTCGTACTCAACGCGCGCCGTATGCGGTCAGTGCACGCGCGCGGTGTGCGCCGAATCCCTGAGCGTAGCATCATGCCGCATCGTGAAAGATGATGCCGGCAGTGTGGCGGTGACCGGATCGCAGACGGCTCTCTCCATGCTTCAGGTTTACTCGATACACACCTCGCGTGCCGCGAACCGGTCGGTGACTGGTCGCAATCACTGCGGCGTCTCCCTGGCGCAGCGGCACCACGAGCGGTCGCGATTGCATGCGGGGGCGCTGCTCGGTCATTACGAACTCGCCGCCCTCGAAGTCGTGGCCCGGTTCAGAAAGCAACAGCACCAGCTGGATCGGGAAAACGTGCTCTCCGTACAGATCCTGATGCAGGCAGTTGTAGTCGCCGGTGCCATATGGTAGAAGAAGTGGCGTTGGCTTTAGCTGTCCCGCCGCATGGCACCGGTCGATGAAGTCGACGTGCCGGTCCGGGAAACGTGCGGTCATCCCCATCGCGTCATACCAGCGATTCGCCACCGGGGCCAGATGCACGTATACGGATGCACGCAGTGCGCCGATTGGCCGCGGAAGAGGATAGTCGAAGTATCGGTACTCGCCACGCCCGAAACCGTGACGTGCCATCACGACGCGACTTCGGAACAGGTCGTCATGATGGTACAGCGAGGCAAGATCGCGACATTCAGTCGGGGTGAGCAAGCGCTTGATCACGGCCGCGCCTTGAGCCTCCAAGTCAGACTCGACTTTGGACCACTCGACAGCCGCGACCCGTCCCGCAAGGCCCTCGTGTGAAGCACCGATGGCCTCCGCGTCGCGTGCGTTCATTCCTGCGCTTCGCTAGCGAGCAAGGCGCGCTTGCGTTCAACACCCCATCGATAGCCTGAGAGCGAACCGTCGTTGCGCACCACGCGATGACAGGGGATGGCTACCGCCAGCTCATTGGCAGCGCATGCTTGAGCCACGGCGCGCGCCGCGCTCGGAGCACCAATGCGGTGTGCGATGTCGCTGTAGCTCGCCGTCGTGCCTGCGGGGACTGTTCGCAATGCCTGCCACACGCGTTGTTGAAATGCCGTGCCACGCACGTCCAGCGGTAGGTCCAGTCCCAGCCCGGGCACTTCCACGAATCCGATGCACCCGGGCGACCCACTTTTCGAACCGAGCGTCCCCGCCCACGAGGTTGGCCCGAGGGAACCGGTCTTGCAGATCGCGGGCGAGGATGTCGGGGTCATCGCCCATCGAGATAGCGCATACCCCGCGGTCGCTACACGCAACAAGGATGGCGCCCAGCGCGCATTGCCCAATGGCGAAGCGGATCTCGGTGTCTACACCGCCGGCGCGGTAGCTTGTCGGGGTCATGCCGAGCACGTTGTCGGCTTCCGCATAGAACCGTCCGCCGGAATTGTATCCGGCCCCGTAGATTGCATCCGTTACTGTACCGGCGCGGACAAGTTCCTCCCGCACACGTTTGGCGCGGTGCGCGACGGCGTATGCCTTCGGGCAGCAAGAAACGGAGAGCATCTGCAACCAAGGTGGTTAATCTTCGACGCAGAGAGAAGCGATGGGCCTCTCTTCTATTCATTCAAACAGAGGAAGACACCATATCCATCGAGCAAGAAAACAAGGCCATCGTCGGCCGCTGGTTCATCAATTTCCGGGGAATGACGTGCGACCTCATGGCAGTAGCTTCGACGCCGCCATGGCGAGCGGGAAGACAGGTTTGGGCGGAGGCACGACGCTCCCGCGGGGATTGCACAAGTCCGCGAAGAAGCGGTTTGTCGAGACGAGCTTTGCAGTGGTCCTCGACGACGCCGGGTCGACGCCGGGCTCGGTGACAGAGGCACGTGATGTGACCGAATACGTGGCGCGCGAGAAAGCTGCGTCGAGCGGCCACTCCTAGCGGCGCCGAGAGCCTTTCGCGCCCGCTACGGCGCGCAGGACCTCGTCGCGAACTCGCTGTGCGGGTGCGACGCATCGTGCACCGCGCAGTGCGGGCCATACCGATAATCTCTGGGACTGTCATAACCCGCGTACTATACTGTGCGTGTCGGTAACCTCTTGAGGAGAAGAAGAATGAGAATGCGGATCTCAGCGGCATGGGTAGTCTTCGTTGGAATCGCATTCTGCGCGGGGTCCTCAAGCGCGGCCACCGTCTCTGATCCTTCGGACTGGGCAAGCGGGTGGGTCTACTCGACCATCGAGGTGTCCGGCACAGGAACTGCAAGCTTCGCCGTGCTCCCGACTGGCGGCAATCCTGGCGCGCGCCTGGCATCGACGACTGTCACACCGACCGGTGCGGACACAGCGTTTGGTGCGGCGCTGTATCAACCTGCGAGTTTGGCTGCGCCGACATCGGGCACGCCGTTCGTCATGCAACTCGACGTGCTGAGCGGCGCCGGAGGTTTCGGCCAAGGACAGGGCGTGCAGGTTCTTGTTGAACAGGCGGGTTCGATGTACCAAACGTCAGTCGGTATTACCGGGTTTCCGTTCAATACCTTCACGACCCTGACCTTCAATGGGACCTTCACCTCGAGCGCATTTGTGAAGGTGTCGGGAGCCGGACCGACCAATCCCTCGTTCGATGGCGTCACGCCGACGAGGTTCGGCTTTGCCGTCGGCAACAACATGAGTGCCACGCTTACGCAGTATTACGACAATTGGAACATCACGTTCACGTCGGGCGTGGCGTCCTCCGCTGCACCCATCCCGATCCTTTCCAATGCGGCGCTGCTGATGCTTGGGTTGCTCATCGTGATTGGGGCGGGCCTTGCCTTGCGTCGAATTTAGGGCGTGTTAACACTAATGGTCATTATTGTGAGATACTGCGTCGATGGAAATC
>JBDTLK010000135.1:0-10182 GCA_039934835.1 Edaphobacterium sp. (SeqCode)
AGCCCGATGCGGTGGTGGTTGCGCTGAAATCGCGAACCGTTCCCGCCGCCGAGGCAATTGCCCAGTCGCTGGCCGCGCTGGCGTGGCTGCAGACGCAAGGCGCGCGGCAGATCTACTTCAAGTACTGCTCCACGTTCGACTCCACCGAAGCGGGCAACATCGGCCCGGTGGCGGACGCGCTGCTGGACGCGCTCGACACGCGCTTCACGATCGCATGCCCGGCGTTCCCGGCGAACAAGCGCACGATCTACCTCGGCCACCTCTTCGTCGGCGACGAACTGTTGTCGGACTCGCCGATGCGCAATCATCCGCTGACGCCGATGCGCGACGCCAATCTCGTCCGCGTGCTCGGGAGGCAAACGCGGCGCCGCGTGGAACTCGTTCCGTGGACCGTGGTCAGGCGTGGCGCCGATGCCATTCGCAACGAGTTTGCGCGACTCGCCGCGAACGGGGGCCACGCCGTGGTTGACGCCATCGACGACGACGACCTGATGGCGATCGTTGCCGCTTGCCGCGACCTCGCGCTCGTCACCGGCGGCTCCGGCATCGCGCTCGGCTTGCCGCAGAATTTTCGCGCCGCAGGAATGCTGCGCGAGCGCGCCGATGCTGCGCAGATGCCGCGAATCGTCGGCAAAGCGGCGGTGCTCGCGGGATCATGCTCCGCCGCAACCCGTGCGCAGGTGGCCTCGATGGCGCGCACGCACACCGCGGTCGCGCTCGACCCCATGTCCGGCGACGACGCGCAAGTGCTCGCTGCGCGGGCGCTCGATGCCGTCGCCTCCAGTCTCGCGGCGGACCGTCCATTCGTGATCTACTCCACCGCCGAACCGGCGCAGGTGGCCGCAGTGCAGGCGCGGCTTGGACAGGCGCAAGCCGCCTCGCTCATCGAGAAGACGTTTGCGACGCTTGCGGCCAATCTGCTCGAGCGCGGTGTGCGCCGCTTGGTGGTGGCGGGCGGCGAAACTTCGGGTGCGGTGGTGCAGGCGCTCGGCATCGAGGCACTCAGGATCGGGCCGCAGATCGATCCGGGCGTGCCGTGGACCACGTCGATCGGGACGCCATCCATCGCGTTGGCGCTCAAGTCGGGCAACTTCGGCACAGAGGATTTTTTCCTGAAGTCCCTTGCGATGTTACCGTGAGTGCCGCCGAGCATCGCGATGCGCTGGTTCGCCTTGGCCGCTCTCTGTTCGAGCGCGGACTCACGCATGGCAGCACCGGCAACCTGTCCATACGCACCGACGACGGCTTTCTCACGACGCCGACCGGCTCGTCCCTGGGCACGCTTGACCCGGCCCGACTGTCGATGCTCGACGGTCACGGGACGCACGTCGGTGGAGAACTGCCAACCAAGGAGGCGTTGCTGCATCTCGCGATGTACCGGCAGCGCCCAAGCGACCGTGCAGTGGTGCATCTGCATTCGACCCATTCGGTGGCGGTGTCGCTTCTGGCCGATGTCGATGCGGACGATGTGCTGCCACCCCTGACAGCGTATTACGTCATGCGCATCGGACGCTTGCCCCTGCTGCCCTACTTCCCGCCGGGTGACGCGAGGCTTGCAGACGCCGTCGCCCGTGCGGCAACCCGCCACCACGCGCTCCTGCTCGCCAATCATGGTCCTGTCGTTTCGGGCGCGTCGCTCGCCGCGGCCGTGGATGCCGTGGAGGAGCTCGAGGCCACGGCAAGGCTGTGGCTCCTGCTGCGACACGAGCACGTGCGAGCGCTGACGGCAGAGGAAGTGGCCGAGATCACGCGCCGGTTTCCGCGCTGACCAATGAGAGGCGTACCCATGGACGTCGATGGCCCTGCCATCCTCGCGATAAACCGCCACGATCTCGGGTAACCTCAGTACCGCCATGATGCATCCCTTCATTCCCCTGCCGAACTACGTGGCGCTCGCGAGCGAGGAAATGCTGCAGCGCGCAACCTCGTTTCGGGCCGAGATTTCCCGGCGTCGTACGGTTCGCCATTTTTCGTCGCGTCCGGTCGATTCGCGGGTTATCGAACAGTGCCTACTGGCCGCGGGCACCGCGCCAAGCGGTGCCAACCTCCAGCCGTGGCGGTTTGTCGCGATAACGTCGCCGAACATCAAGCGCAGGCTTCGGGTGGCGTTGGATTCACCGAACAATGACGGCTTCGCGCTCGACGTGGCACTATTGAGACCCGAATTTCGTTCGATATGCTTCGATGTACGGCAGTTTTGAAATATCCAGATGGTTGCTGCAGAGACTCACCAGCTGCTTGCGATCACCGCTTTTCAGCGCTTTGATCATGGCCCAGTGTTCATCGCGCGCCTGCCGCAGATACTCGGGTCGGGCAACCGAGAATGAACGAATAACGTGCGTCTTCTGGGCGAAATCGCTAATCGCTGCGGACAGGTACGCATTGCCACAGGTTGAAAAAAGGAGCCGGTGGAAATCATTGTTAGCCCGGAAAGCGCCAAGGGAATTTCCGCTTTCTACCGCCTGGTCATGCTTACGCTGGATGGTACGAAGGCCATCCAGCTGGACTGCATTTAGCGGCGTGGGAATTTGCGCGGCCGCTCCGGTCTCCAGCAGGCGGCGCACGCCATAAATCTGTTCGACCTCATCGGGCGTGAAATCGGCCACCGTGGCGCCGCGGTTGCGCGGGCGACTTACCAAGCCCATCCGCTCAAGCTCGACCAGCACCTGGCGGATGATGTGGCGTTTGGCTCCGAATCGCGCTACCAACTCGTCCTCAACCAGTCGCTCGCGCGGATGCAGACGCCCAAAGACAATATCCGTTTCGAGCTCCTCGACAAGCTTGCGCAGTGCCTCGCTCAGCACGTTGACCGGCATCCCTTTACCGGTGCGGATCTCCCGAGTCAAGGCGCTTGAAGAAGTTTTCATTGGGGCGTGCTCAAACGCTCAAATGTGCATACGCCGCATCAACGAGCGCAAGCGTCAAAAGATTGTCCGTCCCTTCAGTCTCGAATGGCAGATCGTGGCGCAGGCACTCGGCAAAGTGCGCCGCAGCGTTGGAGAAACCCTGTTGATAGTTACCGACGAGGTCCAATTGCTGCCGTTCGGTCCGCGCACCAGACAATACCAACTCGTCGCCGTCCAGCCGCACGCTACTGCGGGTTCCAACGATTTCCAACGTGTCCATCGGCACCAGCGGGAAGCCCGCCGCCGCCATGTTTCCCTCTACGACGGCCGTGGGTCCTTTGGAGGACGACAGCAGGATCGTCGCGGCGTGTTCCCCCTTGACCAATCCACGAAGCGCGACGGCGTCGCGGACCTCTAAAGCGCCGAGCAGCCAGCGCGTCACATCTAGGTGGTGAATGAGCAACTCGCCAATGATCAATCTCGAGAGCGTTCCGAGAAAAGGCTGCCGCGACAGCGCCGGCCGCGTGCCGCTTGCATCGGCAATGAGACCGGATGAGCGCGTTGCGAGTCGCATCTGCTGGAGACCGCCTAATGCGCCGTCGTCGATCCAGCGTTTGACCTGTCGATAATGCGGCCGAAAACGCCAGTTCTCGTTCACCATGAGACGCGCCTTGCCGGCGACATCGTGTACTAGCTCGCGTGCCTCGACAAGGGTCGTTGCAAGCGGCTTCTGGCACAGAATTGCAATGCCCTGGTCCGCCGCCAGCCGACACTGCTCGACATGTGTTTCGACCGGTGACGCAATATCGATTGCGTCGAGCCGATCCAATGCCAGCATCTCCGCGACGTCCTGGCGCACCTGCGCAATTGCGAACTCGCGTGCCCGGTGCACCGCGCGGCTACGATCGACGTCAGCGATGGCGACCACGTCGACGTCATGCAGTGACTGCCATGCGCTGAGGTGGAAGGCACTGACCCAGCCTGCGCCTGCCAGTCCGATCCTTATCTTCGCGCCCATCACCCGGTCAGACACGTCCGACCAGCCATGTCGAGGTGTCCCAACGCAGGCGGCGCCGATCGAATGCATCGCGGTACACCACGGCGCGTCTCACAATGCGACCTGGTTCTTGAGCGGCTCGCCCGCATAGAAACGTTGGACGTTGGCGAATATCGCCGTCATCTTCGCTTTCAGCGCGTCGCGAGTTCCGGCAGAGATATGCGGCGTGAGCACGACATTGGGCAGCTTGAGCAGCGGGCTTGTCGCCGGCACCGGTTCGCTTTCAAATACGTCGAGGCCCGCCGCAGCGAGATGGCCGCGCTGCAGGGCTTCGGCCAACGCCGTCTCGTCGACGATCGCTCCGCGTGCGGTATTGATCAGAACTGCGCCGGGCTTCATTGCGGCGATGGTGGCGACGTTCATGAGATGTCGCGTTTCAACTGTCAGAGGAACGTGCAGGGTGATGATGTCCGCCTCGGCGAGCAGCGTTTCCAGTGTAGCTACACGGCGCAAGCCGAGCGTGGCCGCCGCCTCATCGCTGATCGTGGCGACCTTATCGAAGTAGATCCCGTGTGTCGCGAAAGCCTTCAGCCGCGCCGCCGCCGCCTGTGCAATCCGACCCATGCCAACATAGCCGACTGTCATGCCGTTGAGCTCGCGCGAGACCGGGCGAAGCGCGTTGATGTGAAAGCGTCCGGCGCGCAATTCGGAGTCGGCAAAGGACAAGCGTCGGCACGCGGCGAGCATCAGCATGACGGTATGTTCAGCAACGCTGACATCGGTGCCCTCGGGCGTCAGCGCCAGCGGAATGCCGCGCGCCTTGACCGCCTCGATGGCTATCGTGTCGTGGTAGCCGACGCCCTGGTGGTGAATCAGCCGCAGCTTCGTTGCCGCGTCGATCAGCGGCGCGGACAGGCGATACGCCGCGCAAATCGCCACCTCGCAATCGGCGATCTTCACACTTCGCTCCCCGTCGTCGTCGCTTTCGAGTGTTACCAGCTCATAACCGGCCGGCAGGGTCTCGCGGATGATCGCGTAAACGTCGTCGCCTGCGTGACTGTTGTAGTAGATCTTGGGCACGTTGGTCACCTGGAGCGTTTAATCGAGATAGCGCACACCCTTGATTTGAAGCGCCTCCGCAAGCCACGGCGGCGTTTTCTGCCCGCTCTTGACGCCGGATTCCATCCTGGCTTCCTTCTCGCGGACCGATCGCAGCTCGCGCAGCGTGTCAGGGATTTCTTCTCGCGGAATAACCACGACCCCATCGCGGTCACCCGCGACGATGTCACCCGAATTGACCGTCACACCCCCGATCGCGACTGCAAAGCCAATTTCTCCAGGGCCGTCTTTGAACGGCGAGTTGGGAGTCAGACCGCGTGCGAACACGGGGATGCCGACTGCGTTGATCCCGGCGATATCGCGCACCATGCCGTCGGTGATGCACGCAACGACATCGTTGTTCTTGGCCATCGCAATGAAGACGTCGCCGACCACCGACGCTTCTTCATAAGCGTTGCAGGCGATGACCAGCACGTCACCCGGCGCACACACTTCCAATGCTGCCCAACACGCCAAGTTGTCGCGCGGCCGGGTCTGAACGGTGACCGCGACGCCGCAGAACGCGGTGTTGATCGTCAGAGGGCGTATGTGGTGATCCAAGGCTCCCTTGCGCCCCCGGGCGTCGACAAGATAACCGCTTTGCACGTTACTGAGACCCGCCACCTGCTCCGGCGTGGGGCGCGAAAAGTGCTTGCGAATGGTAAGCGCTGAAGGCTGGGCCGCCATGTAAAGCTCCTAACGAGAAGAAATGATTTGCGTCGTTTCTGGATCGAACAGGTGCATCGCCGCGAGGTCCAGGCGCACCTCGATCGGGTCACCCGCTCGCACCCGACTGTCGCGGTTTACGCGCGCGATCAGCTCCGTCGTAATGCCCGGTGCTGAGAGTACCAACAACGTCTCGGCGCCGAGCGGCTCGACCGCCACCACCGTGACGGCCAGCGCTTGGGCATCGGCCGGACCGCCCTCGCCCTCGAAGAGATCTTCCGGCCGAAGACCGAAAACCAACGGACGACCTACGTGCTGTCGATAGCAATGAGCACGATCTGTCGGCAGCACAAGACGCGCGTCGCCTAGACGCAGCCTCAAGGCTGCGCCAACCTCCTCGATCTGCGCCGGCAGCAGGTTCATGGGAGGGTTGCCCAGAAACGATGCGACAAAGGTGTTCGCCGGCCGCCGATAAATCTCCAGCGGTGGTCCGATCTGCACGGTGCGCCCTGCCTGCATGATGCAGATGCGCGTCCCCATGGTCATCGCTTCCACCTGGTCGTGCGTCACGTAGATCATGGTGGCCGCAAGCCGCTGATGCAGCTTGATCAGCTCGCCGCGCATGTTGACCCGCAGCGCCGCGTCGAGATTGGACAGCGGCTCGTCGAACAGAAAGACCTTGGGCTTGCGCACGATGGCGCGACCCAGCGCGACGCGCTGCCGTTGCCCTCCTGAAAGCGCATAGGGCTTGCGATCGAGGTACGGGCCCAAGCCAAGAAGCGCCGCCGCGTCATTCACCGCCCGATTGACTTCCACGCGCGGCAAGCCGCGTCGTCTCAAGCCAAACGCCATGTTGTCGCGCACGTCCATATGCGGATAGAGTGCGTAGGACTGGAACACCATGGCGATGTCGCGGTCCTTCGCCGGAACGCCATTCATGCGGACGCCGTCGATCGACAGCACGCCCGAGCTGATCGATTCGAGTCCTGCGATCATGCGCAGCGCGGTCGACTTGCCGCAGCCCGACGGTCCCAGCAGTACCATGAACTCGCCGTCGGTGATTTCGAGGCTGACCTCGCGCACCGCGGCCTCGGCGCCGCCGGTGTAATGCTTGGTGATTTTCTCGAGCTTGACGACCGCCATGTGCTTGCCTACTTGACCGCACCGGCGGTCATGCCCTGAATCAGTTTTTCCGAGAAAAACATATAGAGGATAACCACTGGAATAATCGAGATCATCATCCCGGTTGAAATCATGCCGATATCCTCGAGCTGGTCGCCCATGAACTTCTGGATACCGAGCGGCAACGTCCGCTTCGCGTCGTCGGAGATCAAGACGACTGCGTACAGGAACTCGTTCCATAGCAGAATGAAGTTGAGGATTACCGTGGTCGCAATTGCCGGCATCCCGATCGGCAGCATGACGCGCCAGAAGATCGCCCAGTCCGAGTAGCCGTCCATGCGTGCCGCATCGAACAGATCCTGTGGCACGCGGGCAAAGAACGACTCAAGAATGTACACCGTCAGCGGCAGCTGGAAGGCAATGTAGACCAGCGTGAGACCGATGAGACTGTTGAACAGCCCGTAGTCCACCAAGACCTGAAAGAGCGAAATGATGGTGATCTGCGGTGGAAAGATAATGGTCGAGAAAATCACGAAATACAGCACCCGGTTCAGGCGGAAGCGGTAACGCGCGAACGCGTAGGCGGCCATTGCGCCGATCAACGTCAGGATGACTACCGCTGCCGTCACAACCTCGACACTGTTGACGAAATAGGTGCTGTAAGACGAGCGGAACCACGCCGAGGGATACTTTTCCCAGTGCAGGATTGAAGGAAGCGCGTAGTGGTTGGCGCTGATCTCGGACGTCGTACGCAGTGACATCGAGGCAAGCCACAAAAACGGACCCGCTGAAAAGGCCGTATAACCCGCCAAGAGGATGAGCAGCAACGCGCGCGAGATCCACTTGGGGAGTCCCCGCTGCGCAAACGGTCGCAGCGTCGTCAAGGTCGCATCCGCACTCGCCATGGATTCAGTACTCCAGCCGCTCGCGGGTGCGGAAGAGCCAGGTCAGCAGCAGCACACCCGCGAGAACAAACACGAACCAGATGGCAGCGATGGCTGAAGGATAGCCAAGGTCGAACGTGCTCCATTCGAAAGCGCGCTTGTAGACGTAAGTCGATACGGTCTCCGTCGACCACAAGGGACCGCCCTGAGTCGCGATCCATACCAGGTCGAAGATTTTCATCTTGCCGATGAACGACAGCACGATGAGGTTCAGGATCGTCGGTCGCACCAGTGGCACGATGATGAACCAGAGCTTCTTCGCCCAATCGCAGTTGTCGAGCTCCGCCGCCTCGATGACCTCGGAGGGCAGCGAATGCAGCGCTGCCAGGAGCACGACCATGTTGAAGCCGGCCCACATCCAGGTGGTGACGAAGATGAGCGCTGGCAGCGCCGTGCGCGGATCTCCCAGCCACGGCCGAACCCACGCGTCGAGTCCCACCAACCGCAGCAAGCCGTTGGCAACACCCCAATCGTAGTTATAGATCCAGACCCACAGGATGCCGACGACGACGTAAGAGATCAGAACCGGGGTGAACCAGGCGACGCGGAAGAAACGCGCGAAGGGAACACGGGCGTAGAGCGCCAATGCAAGCAAAAGGCCGATCAACACTTCGAACAGCGGCGCCACTGTGGCCCAGGTCAGGGTATTGCCCACCGCCTTCCAGAAGGTCGGGTCCTTGACCAGGACCGCCTGCAGGTTGGCAAGACCCACCCATTCTTCGACGCCATTGGGAAGAACCTTGTGAAAGGCGTTCCAGAACGTGCGCAGCACCGGATACGCGGTGAAAGCGGCGTACATGAGCAGGGCCGGCAAGAGGAACGCCGAGACGGCCAGCCACGGCGTTCGCGACCGATCATCGCGGGCCGCGCGCTGCGTCACCGTGGTCACGAGCGGAGCACGCTATCTGCCGCGATCTGCCGCGATCTGCCGCGATCGGCTCGATGCTCGGAAATCTACTTCGGTCCTTTCATCGCCGCTTCCATCTGGTCGGTGGCGTCCTTGACGCTCAGCAGTCCCGCTGGAAATGCGGTGTTCATCACCTGAGCAAAGACTTCCTTGGGCTGCCCTTGCAAGATCTGGCTCGGAAGGCCGACAAAGTAGTCGATGCCTTTGGATGCATCAGCGAGCATCTTGAAGTAGTCGGCATGCTCTCCCTGGATGGAGCTCATGTCGGTCTTGATTCCCGTCTGCACCAGCGTTTCCTTGACCCATCGCGCGCCCATCTCCGGCGTCGCCATCTCGTTGAGCAATGCCACCGCGAGCTTGGCGTTCTTGCTGGCCGCATTGACCACATAGCTGCCGCCCGCCGCGAGCGTCTTGCAGTTGTTGCACTTGCCGGCATCCATAGCGGGAAAACTCATGATCCCCAGCGGGAAATTCGGCGGTTCTCCACCCTTGTCGGGCGGATTGAACGCCCGGCTCGGGTAGAAACTGCCCATCAGAAACGTAAGCCCTCCCGGGCTGGTGTGAAAGTAGTAATGCGCTTCACCCATCTTGATGTTCGTGTAGCCCTTCGGCAGCGCGCCCGCATCGACGATCTGCTTGACGTAAGTCAGTGTCTCGATCACGCGCGGGTCTTTCCACGAAAGCTGGCCCTTGAGCAGCTTCATGTAATCATCCTTGCCGAGCTTGCGCAGAAGCGGCTCATGCACGAGGAATGCTCCGGGATAGGGGCGGTCGCCGACGCCTTGCACCATCGGCGTGATGCCGGCGGCGGCGGCCTTCTTGATCATGTCGAGGAACTGCGCCTGCGTCAGCACGCCGTTGGCGGGGACGGTCACGCCAATCTTCTTCATCAGCTCACGGTTGTAATAAACCTCGACCGTCCAGGCTTCCAGCGGAAAGCCGTACGTCCCGTTTCCGAACGTCCATGCCTGCTTGGCCCACGGCTCAACGGCGGCCCAGTTGAGCTCTTTCGAAAGGTCGTATAAAAAACCGTTGTCGATGTATTCGGTTTGATCGTTCTCGGCATAAAAGACGTCGGGCGCCTGCCGCGCACGCAACGCGGTCTTGAGCGCCGCGTACAGCTGCGGCTTCTGGTACCAGGTCACTTCGACCTTGGTTCCTGGATTCTTGGCCTCGAAGCGTTTTACTGCCTCGTTGACAAACGCCACCTTGGACTCCTGGTCGGCCCAGTGACTCCACAAGGTGAGCTTGGTTTGCGCGGCCGCGATCGACGCGAATAGCGAGATCATTACCGCAGCGACGATACCTGGAAGGCGAGCACGAACCATGGCATTTCTCCTCTTTTAAATTGACGTCCACTCTCCTTCTTCCGGCGAGGAGTGCGTGGGCGCGATTTGGACGTCGACGTATCGTAGGGCCGAACATCCCACACTGTCAATATTATTATTGATAATCCGTCGACTTCAAGAGCGGTTCCAGTCGCGACGCAGCCTCGCAATGGCCAACGAATTCCACGGCGCCATCGTGAGTTGCAGGTTCGCGTTGTTGTCCGCAGCAGGTCTCGGCCGCGAGCATCCGGCCATGGCGACCGTGCTTACCGAC
>JBDTLK010000136.1:0-10157 GCA_039934835.1 Edaphobacterium sp. (SeqCode)
CGCAGAGAAAAAGGGGGCCTGCCGCGGCCACAAGGGCGTCAAGGATTGGTACGGCGACGAAGCCGCGGCCAAGACCAAGACCGGTGCCATGCCGGCGACCAGCGAGCGTGCAGCACCGCCGCCCTCGAGCAGCATGACCAAGGCGCCGGCAGTCGAAAAGCCCGCTACGCCTGTGATGACTGGCCGTAATTCCGGCGCACCAATGACACAGGCCGCCGGCGGTGGTGCCGGCCAAGTTTGGGCTAACGACAGCACGAAGGTTTACCACTGCAGCGGCGACAAGTGGTATGGCAAGACCAAGCATGGCGAGTACATGTCCGAGGGCGACGCCAAGTCCAAGGGCTTCCACGCCGACCACGGCAAGGCCTGTGGCTGAAATCGGCTTGTCCACTTCCAGGGAACAACCATGAAATCGATTCTGATCAGTTCGGCCGTAGTCATGGGGCTGGTGAGCGTGACAGGTGCCGCGTCTGCCAAGGGCTGCCTGAAAGGCGCTGCGGTCGGCGGCGTCGGCGGCCACGTCGCGGGTCATCATGGCCTGATCGGCGCAGCCGCCGGTTGCGCCATCGGCCACCATATGGCCAACAAGGCATCAAAGCAACCCGCCGCGGCGCCGGCGACGACCACCGCACCGACTACCCCGAGGACGCCGCAGGCAGCCCCGAGGACCTGACTGAGCAGTTATCGGCTCATCGGGTATCGCGAGGTGACTTCCCGGCCAAGCGTCCCTGTCGGGCCGGCTGCGGAATCGGGCAAGCGTCGAAGGTCGCGTACCCGAATATAGGTCGTCCGCACGAGGTCCTAGAGAGGCGAAATGACCGCTCTAGGTGAGATGCGGGGGTCGGCGGTCTTCGGCGCGGCAATCCCGAGACGGGAGACCGCGACGCTTTCAACAAGCTTGATGCGTCGGTTCACGGCCGGGCGGGAAGGGCAGGTGACTCGAAGCAGCCGGCAAAGCGCTCCGACCTCACCGACCAGGTCAACCACGCGCAGCGGCCGGGCTTCTTGCGCATCGCGTTGGTGGCTTCTTCGATGGCCTGCTCTTGTTTGGTTGAAAGATGAATTGCGGGCGGCTTCCATCCGCGCGTTTGGCCCAGCACCGCGGTGGTCTCGTCCACGGAGTGCAGCTTTTCATTTCCAGCCTATTCGTTCTTCGACACTTGCTGTCGGACAACATCGGTCGGAGCGATCGGCACTTGGCAAGAGTGCTTGGCGCCACTATGGAAAACGTTGCCTCCACTTGAGCCAATGTCCTACGAAGCCGGCCGTGCGCAGACCTATATTGCGGTAGTCAGTGGCATAGACCGCACCCGTTGGAGACACACCATGCACCCAAACCCTCGCCTGTCTGCACGGCGCCCCGCGCAGAGCCTGCTTGGCGCCCTCTCCATGTCGTTGTTCGCCGCGGGCACTTTCCTGAGCGGCTGCGGCGGGAGTGGGGGCAACGCTGACGACAACAGCAAGATCGGCCTGCAGCTGCAGGTTGTTTCGTCGACGAGCCCTGAATGGGTCTCGGGCGGCGACGCGCTGGTCCGGGTTGATGGCGCGCTGCCGGCGGGCAGCACACTGCGCTTGAAGCTGAACGGCACCGACATCTCCAGCGGCTTCGGAACCGCCGTCGTCAACGGCCATCCGACCGGCCTCCTGACGGGCATGATCAACGGCAAGAACACCCTCGTGGCTGAAGTAGTCCGCGCGGGCCAAACCGACTCAGCGGCAACTCAGACGCTAGAGATCACGAACCGACCAGGCCAGGGCCCGCTGTTCTCCGGGACGCGCGAGACGCCATTCTTCTGCGAGACGCAGAATTTCACGCTGGCCAGTGGCGAAAAGCTCGGTGCGCCAATCGACACTGACTGCTCGATCGCCACACGTATCGACTACGTCTACCGCACCACCCAGGCCACAGCGCCGGCCTTTCGCGCGCTCGCCACCCTAAACGCGCTTCCTGCGGACGTCGCGATGACCACCACGACCACCGGCAAGACGGTGCCATACGTGGTTCGTATCGAGACCGGTACAGCGGACCGCGCCATCTATCAAACGGCGGTCCTGCACGACCCGAGCCGCGAGACCGCCCCGACCTTCGCGAACCGGCCGGCGGGTTGGAACGGCCGCCTGGTCTATACCTTCGGCGGCGGCTGCACGGGCGGCTGGTACCGGCAAGGCAGCAGCACGGGGGGCGTGTTGGACGACAACATCCTCAAGCAGGGCTACGCAATGGCCTCGTCCTCGCTCAACGTGTTCGGCAACAACTGTCAGGACCTGCTCGCTGCCGAGGCGATGGCCGCCGTGAAGGAGCGCTTCATCGAGACCTATGGCCCGCCGGCCTACACGATAGGCTGGGGCTGCTCCGGCGGCTCGTACCAGCAGCACCAGATCGGCGACAACTATCCCGGGCTGCTCGACGGGATCCTGCCGGGCTGCAGCTTCCCCGAGGTGGCATTCGCGACGGTGTATGCCATTACCGACATGCGTCTGCTCGGCAATTACTTTACGAACGTGGCCCCCGGACAGTTCACCGACGCGCAGCAGGCCAAGGTGGCCGGGGTCGTCAACCCGAAAACCATCTACACCGGCACGGTCTACGGCGGAGCCCTGCGCATTGCGCCCGATGCGTTTTGTCCGGCAGTGTTGCCGGTCGGCCAGCGCTACAACGCCGTCACCAACCCGACCGGCGCGCGCTGCGACGTGTATGACCACGTGATCAACGTGTACGGCCGCGACCCGGTCACCGGGTTCGCACGTCGACCGCTCGACAACGTCGGCGTCCAGTACGGCCTTGCGACTTTGAACGCAGGCGTCATCACCGTCGATCAGTTTCTCGACATCAACGCAAGCGTCGGCGGGTACGACGTCGACGGGAATTTCGTGCCGCTACGGACGCAGGCCGATCTCGTCGCGACGAAAGCTGCCTACCAGACCGGCCGCTTGACGAACGGCGGCGGCGGCTTGAGGGACTTGCCCATCATCGACTATCGGGCCTACGCGGACGACCAGGCGATCGGCGATATCCACCAGCGCTTCCACTCGTTCTCCATGCGAGAGCGGTTGATCAAGGCCAATGGCGACGCCGACAACCAGGTCATGTTGCAAGAGGACTTTCGCTACGGCTATTACTCCAGTGCGAGCCCGCTGCTTTTGCGCGCGCTCTCGGAGATGGACAAGTGGATCGCCGCAATCCAGGCCGACATGGGTGGCGGCACCACCCATGCCAAGGTTGTGCGCAACAAGCCGCCCACACTCCAGGAAGGGTGCATGACGCGCGACGCCAACCCAACCTTCATCGCCGAGAAGCAACAGATTTCAAGCGGTCAGTGCGCAACGCTTTACCCGGTCGCTCCCGCGCCGCGAACGGTGGCAGGCGAATCCATCGCCGCCGACGTGATCAAGTGTCAGCTCAAACCGGTCTCGACTGGCGACTACAGCTCGACCTTCACTGCAGCCCAGCAGACGCGCCTTACGCAGATCTTTCCTAACGGCGTCTGCGACTGGTCCAAGCTCGGTGTCGAACAGCAGGGCCTGCGCGGTACTTGGCTGTCGTTCTGACGAGTGAAGGGAATCGTCCATGCGGAAGACGTGCCGCCTGCGGTCGGATGAAACGGCTTCCCCGATCGAGATGCCATCTTTCTGTCTTCGTTTGCGATGCGTCTTGCGAGCCCAATTCTCATGACGGCTGGCGTTGTAGGCGGCGATGGGCGAGCACGCGATGGCACGCTTGGCTCCCTTTGAAAGGGAAAGACTTCCGACGCGATAGAACTCCTGGTTTGCAAAAGAGACAAGCATGACCCACCATTTCGACCGTCCCGCAAAGACTCCCTGGGCGCTCGGCGCTCTGGCCTGCGCCGCAGGCCTCGCCGCGTGCGGCGGAGGTGACGACGCGCCTGCGACCCCGGTCCAACCGGCAGCACTCGCCTGCGCCGACCTTGCCACCTACAAGGTCGCCTCGGTCAACACCATCATTGCTTCTGCCGAGTCCGTCAATGCGTCGGCGTCGGCGCCCTTCACCAGCCCGAACGGCGGTGGCGGATCGGCCACGGTGACGCAACCCTTCTGCCGCGTCACCGGCTCCGTGCAGCCTTCGGCGTCGTCCGACATTCGCTTCGAGCTGTGGCTGCCGCCTGCGGGTACCTGGAACGAGAAGTTCGCTGGCACCGCCTCGGGGGGTTCGAATGGCTACATCTCGTACGGCACAGTCAACCTTCATCTGTCGATGGGCTATGCCAGCGTCGGCCACGACAACGGCCACCGCGCCAGCGACGCCAACTTCGCGCTCAACCCCGAGCGCAAGATCGACTTCGCCTACCGCGCCCAGCACGTCGTGACTCAGGTCGGCAAGGAGCTGACGCAGGCGTTCTATGCAGCCGCGCCCAAGCACGCCTACTACAACGGCTGCTCGCAGGGCGGACACCACGGCATCATGGAGATGAACCGCTATCCGGGCGACTACGACGGCATCATCGCCGGCGCACCCGCCAGCGACTGGACCGGCACGCTCGCAGCCGAAGCCAATGCGGCGCTGGCGCAATGGGGCATGCCTGGCGCCGGCATCCCAAAGACGCTGCAGACCGAAGTCAGGCGCAAGGTGATCGAGACCTGCGACGGCAAGCCCGGGATCGACCCACTGCTCGACGGTGTGCTCGACGACCCGCGCCAGTGCCATTTCGATCCGGCAGTAATGCAGTGCGGCATGCCGACGGCCAACCCGAGCCTGTGTCTGAGCGCTCCGCAGGTACAGGCGCTTCGGCTGGCGCTTGACGGCCGGCACAAGAGCACCGGCGAATTGGTGGCGCTCGGCTACGAGCCCGATGCGATCGGCGGGATCTTCTTTCCCACCGATCTCACCTCGCCCGCCAATCCGCAGGGCAGTTGGTCGAATCACTGGCGATACGCCGTGTTCGAAAACCCGGCCTACGACTTCATGACCTTCAACTGGGACACCGATGTCGATTTCGCGCGCGGCAAGGAAGGCCCGACCTACGACACCGTGACCGGCGACTTCTCGGCCTTTGCCGATCGCGGCGGTAAGTTCCTGATGTACCACGGCTGGGCCGATTCGCTCATCACGCCCGCGCTCACGCTCGATACCTGGAGCCGTATGCGTGCGCAGATGGGAACAGCCAAAGTCAGCTCGTTCGCACGCCTCTATATGGTGCCGGGTATGGACCATTGCGGCGGCGGCACGGGCACATCGAACTTTCAGTTGCTGACGGCGTTGTCGAACTGGGTGGAGAAAGGCGTCCCGCCGGACGGAACATCGCCCGCCGATACGACGATCGCGTCGCGCGCTGCCAACGCGAGTGCTGGCGTCGTCGCCAGGACTCGGCCACTTTGTCCTTATCCGAAGGCGGCGCGATATATCGGCAGCGGCGATATCAACGACGCTGCCAACTTCATTTGCGCGCCTTGAGCGGCGAACCTGCCAGATGGCGTGCTCGTTTCAGGCAAGACGACACCCAGACCAAGAACTGTGAGCTCGACGACCGAAATGGCGTAGCAGATTGATGTGTTCTTGATGAGATCCACGCCCAGGTTGCCCAGCGTGGGAATGACCGCCCTGATCGCCTGCGGCAGCAGGATGCGGCCAACCAACCTTCGTTCGGGGAAGCCGAGCGCGTGCGCTGCTTCGATATAGCCGGGGGGCACCGCATCGATGCCTGAGCGCACGGCCCTGGCCACGTAAGAGGCCTACAGGCCAAGACCCGCCGCGCGCAACCGAAAGCAGAGAACTGCAAACCGATGTCGGGCAGGGCAAAGAAGAAGATGGCTGGGTGGGTGTGCTCCGCACCAGATTGATATACAAATGGCAGAGCATGCGTACGAACGGGATCGGCATGATCCGGCCGATGCCGACGAAGCAGCCCAGTGGAAAAGCCACCGCTGTGGCGATCAGCGCCAGCCGCAGCTTTCCCCAAGACCGGCCGTCAAGTTCGGCATGACTTGGAGCCAAAACTTCCTGACACCATCACTTCACTCCGGCAGTTGGCGTTCTGCGACAGTCTGAGGAAATAGGCCGACGCGGGCCCGCTGATGTCCCCAGCCCGCCACGTAGCGTCCGTGTCGCGCTGGCTTACGATCGTCGGCAATCCCGTCCGTTGATCTCATCAGGAATTCGAACCATGTTTCGTCGAACCGTCCTTTGCGCCCTCGTCGCCTCGTTCGGCTGTGCCACGGCCGGGCTGGCCTGCGCCGAGGAAGTGACCTTGCGCGCCATCAGCGCGTTCCAGGAAAGCACGGCGTTCGCGAAACCGTTCGAAGCGTTCATCAAGAAAGTCAACGACGAAGGCAAGGGCCTCGTCCACATCAACTATATCGGCGGCCCGAAGGCGATGCCGCCATTCGAGGTGGGCAACGCCTTGAAGAACGGCGTCGTCGACATCGCCAACGTGACGGGTGCGTTCTACACCAACCTCATGCCCGCGGCCGACGCGCTCAAGCTCGCCGAACGCACGATCCAGGAGCAGCGCAAGAATGGCGCCTGGGAATACATCAACAAGCTGCACAACGAGAAGCTCAACGCGTATTACCTCGCGCGCACTGGCGATGGCGTGCCGTTCCATCTCTACATCAACAAGCCGATCGACAAGCCCGACCTGCACGGCATGACGATACGGGTGACGCCGATCTATCGCGCCTTCTTCACTGCCCTCGGCGCCAATCTCGTGCAGACGGCGCCGGGCGAGGTCTACACGGCTCTCGAGCGTGGCGTAATCGACGGCTACGGCTGGCCGATCCAGGGCATCTTCGACCTCGGCTGGCAGGAGAAGACGAAGTACCGCGTCGATCCGGGCTTCTATGTCGTCGATGTCAACTTCCTCGTCAACCTCGACACCTGGAAGACCAAGCTCAACGACAAGCAGCGGGCGCTGCTGCAGCGCATTTCCATCGAGATCGAGGCGACCAATGCCGACAACGCTGCCATCAACGCGGCCGAGATGAAGCGCCAGGCCGCTGCTGGCATCAAGACCATCACGTTCGAGGGCAAGGACCGCGAGACCTGGCTGAACACGGCACGCGACTCGGGCTGGGCATACATCAAGCAGGTGGCGCCACAGCAGGCCGACGAACTGCGCCGATTGCTCGCTCGCTGAGACGACGGAGGTGGCGCAATTGCGTAACGCCGCGCCGATGGCGTGGATGAACGGCGCCTACGGTCGCTTTCTCGACGCGCTTGGCGTCGCCGCCGGCGCCGTCTTTGCTGCGGTAGCGTTGGCGACGACGTTCGACGTGCTGCGCCGCAACGTTTCCGGATCGACCGTCAAAGGTCTCGGTGATCTTGTCGAATACGCGATCTTCGTCACCACCTTCCTCGCCGCGCCGTGGTTGCTGCGCCAAGGCGGGCACGTCCAGGTCGATTTCCTCGTCAACGCGTTGCCGAAAAGGGCAGGGCGGATGGCTCGTCGCGTCGGCGATGCGGTTGGCCTCGTCGTTTGCGTGGTGCTGTTTGTATCGGCCGCGCGCGTCACGTGGCGATCGTGGTCGAGCGGAAGCATCGTTCTGAAGACGGTGGTCTTTCCGGAGTGGTGGCTCTACGCCGTCATCGCCGTCTCGATGCTGCTGCTGGTGCTCGAGTTTGTGCGCCGGCTCATCGTCGGCCAGGGCGCCGCGCCGGCGCCTGCCGATCTGTAGCGCCGCAAGCCTCGTCCGATGAGCTGGTACGCCGCGCTGCTCGCCATGCTGGGCCCGCTTTGCGGCCTGCTGCTGCTCGGCCTGCCGGTTGCATTCGCCTTCCTGGTGGTCGACATCGTCGGCGCGCTCATCTTCCTGGGCGGTGATGCGGGCCTGCTGCAGATGGTTCGTAACGCGGTCACTGCGCTCACCAACTATTCGCTCGCGCCGATCCCGCTCTTCATCCTGATGGGCGAACTGTTGCTGCACAGCGGCGTCGCGTTCCGCGCGATCAACGCGATCGAGAAATTGATCGCAAAGGTGCCGGGCCGACTGCCGATCGTCAGCGTCGTCGGCGGCACCATCTTCGCCGCGCTATCGGGCTCGTCGCTTGCGAACACTGCGATGCTCGGCAGCGCCCTCCTGCCGGACATGCTCAAGCGGGGCTACGAGCCGCGCATCGCCATGGGGCCGATCATGGCGACCGGTGGCATCGCCATGCTGATTCCGCCTTCGGCACTGGCCGTGCTGCTCGGCAGCCTCTCCGGCGTCTCCATCTCGAAGTTGCTCATCGCGGGCATCGTCCCGGCGTTGCTGATGGCCGTGCTTTTCGTCGGCTACATCGTCGGCGTCTGTGTCATCGATCCGAGCCGGGCGCCCCGCGACGAAGGTTCGACGGAACGCGGCTGGGCGCGCTGGCGGCCGTTCGTCGTCGATGTGCTGCCGCTGTCGCTCGTCTTCGTTGCAGTGATCGGCAGCCTCGTTGGCGGTGTCGCCACGCCAACGGAATCGGCAGCCCTCGGCTGCGTCGCCTCGGCGATCGCAGCGCTCGGCTATCGCTCGCTCGACCGGCGCAAGCTGGTGATTTCGTTTCGCGAGACGGCCCGTGTCAGCGTGATGACGCTTTTCATCATTGCCGCGTCCGTGACCTTCGCGCAGATCCTCGCGTTTTCGGGTGCGACCGATGGCCTCGTGTCGGTCGTCCGGCAGGCGGGCCTTCCCGCTTTCGGCTTGGCCCTCGGCATGGTGGCGATCCTGCTTTTCCTGGGCTGCTTCGTCGACCAGGTGAGCATGCTGATGATAACCATCCCGCTATTCATTCCCATGGCGCAATCGGCCGGCATCGACCTGCTCTGGATCGGCGTGCTGTACTTGCTGACCATGGAGATCAGCTTCCTGACGCCCCCGTTCGGGTTGCTCCTTTTCGTGATGAAGGGCGTCGCGCCCCCGCAGATCACGCTCGCTCAGGTGTACCGGGCGGCGCTACCGTTCCTTGGGCTGGAACTGCTCGTTCTGGCCTTGCTGCTGGTGTGGCCTGCGATCGGAACCTGGCTGCCCGGCGTATTGGTCAGGTAGTCAGCTGGCGCGCCGCCTACCGCTCCGCCCGCAGCCAACGCACACGACAAGGCGAATCCGCATTTATGCTGGGTATCAGAGCAAACCGCGCCAAGTTGTTTCGCCACCACCTCGAGACCGTTCGCGCCGACTGGCGCCTGCTAAAACGTGCGCGCGAATAACCAGTGCCAGATCGGCACGGTCGACAGGCTGATGGGTATGCCAATGCCGATCATGGTCGAGACTAGCGGTGCATCGAGCTTGGCCTCGGACGCGACGATGCCGGCACCGATCATCGGCGGCATGGCCGACTCGATCATGCTGACGCGGCTCGTCATGTCAAAGTGCGCGTCGAACAGCCAGAGCACCACGAGAACTAGTGCCGGACAGGCGAGCAGCTTGTAGCCCAGACCGATGATGAGCAACCGGCTCTGGCCGCCCAAGGCATCGAAGCGCAACTGCAGTCCCACCGACAGCAGCGCCAGCGGCGCGAGCGTGTCGCCGAGACGAACGAGCACCGTGTCGATCGGCGTCGGCAGAGGTATGGGGCGCAGCAGCAGCGCAAGTACCAGCGCGATGAACGGCGGGAACGTCGCCACCTTGACCGCCATCGAACGCACGCAGGCGTGGCGCTCGGCGGAGTAGAGCGCCGCGGCGAACACGCCGACCGTGCTGAGCGCGAGATACGAGCCGAGCTGATCGATCAGCAAGCCGAGCCCCAGGCCGTCGTGGCCTTGCAGCGACTCGATCATCGGCAGTCCCACGAACGACGTGTTGCCCAGGCCGCCGACGAGCGTGAGCGCTCCGATGCTCTTACGCGGTAAGCGGAGCCAAGTGCCGATGGCCCAAAACACCGCAGCGCCGATCGCGAACAGGATCCACGGCATCAGCACGGGCCAGATCTGCCGCGAATCGAACGCGAACGCGTGCAGGGTGTGGACCGTTACGGCCGGCAGCGCGATGTGGATGATCACCATGTTGAGTGGAGCGTGGGCATTCGCAGGTGCCCGTCCCGAGCTGCGCAGCAGTAGGCCTGCCACCAGGCATAGAACGAGCAGCAACAGATTGGCCATGGCCGTCAGTTCGCCAGGCGATGCATCGCCAGCCGGTCGGCGTCTTGCGCCGGGGTCGATCGCACATTGGCGGGTTCGCGGTCTTGCGCTTTCTCTCTCATCAGCGTCCATTGCGCGATCTGCCACCGACTCGCATCCCAC
>JBDTLK010000137.1:0-10074 GCA_039934835.1 Edaphobacterium sp. (SeqCode)
CGACTTTGCCCGGCACAGCACCAATCCGCTTGGCGAAATCGGCACGGTAGCGCGCCTGGTCGCGCTGTACCGGCGCATCCGGCCCACGCATTGCCACCACTTCACGATCAAGTGCGTACTCTATGGCACGTTCGCCGCGCGCCGCGCGGGGGTCGGCAGGATCATCAATGCCATCACCGGACGCGGCTATATATTCTCGGCGCGGTCGCGGCGCATCGCCGTTCTCCGCCAGCCGATACTGCGCCTCTACCGGCACTTCCTGCGTGGTACCGACGTCATCTTCCAGAACGACAACGATCGGCGCGCTTTTGCCGACGCCGGCCTGCTCGGCGGCGCGCGCCCACACCTCATTCGTGGTTCCGGAGTCGATGTTGAGCGCTTCCGCCCGGCCGGGCGCCGCTTCGACCGCCAGCCGGTGTCCATTTTGTTCGCCTCACGACTGTTGCTGGACAAGGGCATCGTCGAGCTGGTCGAGGCGGCTCGTCTCCTGCGCGAGCGTGGGATTGCCACTGTGGTTCGGATTGCCGGGCAGCCTGACTCTGGCAACCCGCGCTCGGTGCCGCAATCCATGCTCGCCTCCTGGGCCAAACTTCCCGGCATCGAGCTGCTGGGCCACCGCGACGACATGGCGCAATTGCTTGCCGAGGCCGACGTAGTGACCCTGCCGACCAGCTACGGAGAAGGCATTCCGCGCATCCTGATCGAGGCCGCTGCCTCCGGCTTGCCGCTGGTTGCGACCGACGTCCCCGGTTGCAGGGACATTGTACGGCCCGGTGAGAATGGCATACTAGTCCCGGAGCGCGACGCAGTGGCGCTGGCAGACGCGCTGCAACAGCTGGCGCTGGACCCTGCACTGCGCGAGCGCATGAGCGCGCGCTCGCGCGAAATCGCGTGCAGGGAATTTTCCGAGGAGCAGGTGCTCGCTGCCACGCTGGCGATCTACCGGGAACCGGCCAACGCCTGACCATGCACAACATCGTCATCCACACCGCGCTGGCGTGCTTCGCCTCGATCTCGCTGATCGTCCTGTTGCGCAACACGGCGCTGCGCATGGGCCTGGTTGACTATCCGGGCGGGCGCAAGCAGCACGAAGGCGGCGTGCCAGTGGTCGGTGGTATTGCCATTTATGGCGCGTTTGCGTTCAGCGCCCTCCTCATCACCCAGACTCAACCGCTCTACCCGTTTCGTTCGCTGCTCGGCGGCATGGGCGTCCTGGTGCTCGCCGGCGCACTCGACGACATGCACGATCTTTCCCCGATCGCCAAGCTCGGCATGCAATGCGGTGCGGCGCTGCTCATGGTGTCGTGGGGGGGAGTGTTCGTTCCGCAACTGGGGGATCTGTTCGGCATCGGCGGGGTCTTTGCGCTGGGCAACTTCGCCATCCCCTTTACCTTGGTATGCGTGCTCGGGGTCATCAATGCGCTGAACATGACCGATGGTGTCGATGGGCTCGCCGGCGGCCTGGCACTGGTCTCGCTGCTCGCGTTCGCACTGCTGTGCGTCGCACTCAACCTCGACTCGTCGTTGTTGATGATTTCGATCCTGATTGGCGCGGTTCTCGGATTCCTGTTCTTCAACTTCCGCAGTCCGCTGCGACAACGCGCCGGAGTCTTCCTCGGCGATGCCGGGAGCATGGCGCTGGGATTCGCGTTGTGCTGGTTCGCGGTGAGCCTGGCGCGGATACCCGACGCTGCAGTGCCGCCGATTGCGATGGTATGGCTGCTGGCGGTGCCGCTGCTCGATATGTCGGTGGTCATCGTGCGCCGCCTGTTGTCCGGACGCAGCCCGCTATCCGCGGATCGCGGCCACCTCCATCACATTTTGCTGCGCGCGGGACTGAGCGACACCGCGACGACGCTGACCCTGCTCCTGGTATCCGCGATATGTGCGGGCATCGGCCTAGCGATCTGGAGATACCAGATTTCCTCGGCCTGGAGCTTCTACGGATTCGTGTTGCTGGTCGCCGTGACGACCACTGCCACCCGAATCGCCACGCGCCATTTCGAGGAACTGAATTCGCAGCCGGCGCCTGACGACAGCGAATTCGTCATTCCTGATTCGGAGCGGACCGCTCAGGCCGGCAGCGTCTTGACGCTTGGCGACAGCGAGCTTCGCGAGAGCAGGAAGAGGTAGAAGATCAGCGCCGGCACCAGGTGCAGCGTGGCGCGGTTGATCGACCCGTAGTCTCCCCACCACTTGGCCGAATTGGTGAAGAAAAACGACAGCACCAGAAACGCCACGCCGGCGGCGATCAGGGTGGTCGCGGGCCGCAACGGCGCGGCGATGGCCGCCCGCCACCAGCAGATCAATGCCGCAACGGTCATGTACCACACGAGGTGGTAGTTATCGAGCAGGAAGTAGTTGTCGAGCACGAAGCCCGAGCTCGAATTCACCGAAACGTGCGCCTGGTAGAAGTTCAGCGAAAAATTGCGCTCCTTGGCATACAGGTACGCACCGGAAGCAAGTACCGCGACCACGATCGTCGCCACCCAGCGCAATGCCTTGCGGCCCGGCGTGCGGCCTAGCATCGCGACCAGCAACGCCGGCGCCAGCGTCAGGCTCCAGGCGATGCCCGGTATCTTATAGAGCGGCGCCATCGCAGCGAACAATAGCGCGAGCACCAGCTGGCGCCAGTCGTCACTGACCACCCACACAAAAAAGGCTATTGCCGCAAGGCCGAAAGTTACTGCGAGCGGCAAGTCGGCATAGCCAGCCAACGCAGCGTGGGCGTCGAGCATGGGTATCGATGCCAGCAGATACGCCACGACCGCCGCCGCCAGTGGCGAAGCGCCCACGCGGCGCGCCTGACCGTATCCGGCGAGCGCAAGTGCCCCGAGGAGCACCGGCCACGCAAGATTCATCTTGGCGTCGTCCCAGGAGCCGACCCCCAAATTGGCCCATACCTGAATCAGATTGATCGCGGGCGGATAACCGTTTTCGAAGTGGCCATACAGATTATTGAGATCGCGCGTCTCGAACCATATTTTTGTCTTGGGTCCCCAGATCTGCCACGCGTCCCACGGAAACAGTGGTCGCCACCAGGCCTCCAGCAGCAACGTCGTGATGCGCAAAGCCGTTAGCGCCAGCAGCAAAAACCAGAGCAGTCGACCCCAGACGCTCGGCTCGAGCAAGGACGCTTCCTTGGTCGCCGTTGCATTGAAGAAGCCGCGCCGACGCAGCAGCACCGTGGCTCCGATGCCGGCGATGGCGACAAGCGTCAATCCTGCCGCGGTCACCCCGAACGACAAACCAAGCTTTGCCGCGAAGGTGATGCGCATCACCAGAGTCGTCAGCACCATACCGGCGGCGAAACCGTAGCCGGCAAGCGTTTGCCACCGCGTCGCCCTGCCGTTCCAGAGCAGCGGTGCCAGCACTGCCATCCCGGCGACCCAGGACAGCGCGAACGCGGCTATCAGGCCGGGCGTCCCCATCAGCGCAACCGCAGCATGCGGACCATCGAATCACTGGCCAGGATTTCAACATTCGCGACGCGGCCGTCGCTCAGCTTGAGCGTTCCCGCTGCGGGATCGAGAACCGTGCGCGCCGGTTCGACAATGGCGAGCACGGTGCGCGGCTCAAGCGCATCGGGCTTGGACAGGAGTGCCAGCGGAAACAGGTAGTAGCGCAACTTGCCGACGAACAGATCCAGGTTTGCCAAATCGCTCACCAGCGTAACGCTGGTCACACCGGGTGGCAGGCCGCGGCGAATCGCCTCCGCCAGCAGGTAGATATTCGCGTCTTCGGCCGCCCGGTGCTTCTCGTCCATCGTCTTGCCCGCGTATCGCTCCGCCGTGAGACGCAGGTTCGACAGCACGTTGAGCTGCCAGCGCGCGTCGAGCGCGATCCAGGCGACGAGCGCCAAGGCGACCCCGACGCTAAGCCTCGGCGCGAGTCCCTTGCGTCGGGCGAGCCAGAAGTAGATGGCGAAGGCAACTGCCGCGATCAGAAACATCGCGGGCACCATCAGCAGCCGCGGATTCGGACTGCCGCCGTAAAGATAGTTCACCGAATACTCGCCCCACGGCTCGAAGTCGAACCACTCGTTCGCAAACTGCGCGAGGATCGAGCGTCCGGTGTCAGGGAGCAGCGTTGCCGAGCGGATCAACAGCGCCGCACGTGGCTGCATGCGCAATACGAGGCCCACGCCCGAAACCTTGCCGTGCCATTCCGGGTCTCCCGCGAGCACAAGCCGCTCCAGTCCATCGTTCTTCCAGGCGATGGTCTTGGCAAAGGTATTTCGGGATCCCTCCGCCTGTCGCCAGATCAGTCGCGCCGACATCGGCGGAGCGTCAGCGAGCGCGGCGATGCGCAAGGTCGGATACGTCGCGGTGTCCAGTACGCTATCCGTCAGGCGGATGATCAGGATGCCCTCCGCATCCGCTGTGGGCGCCCACAACGGGCCGCGCCATACCGATTGCCCGCGCACGACCAGCGCATCCTCGAGACGAATCTCCAGCGGCCGCGTGCCCGCGAACCAGCCCCCGCTCGCGGTCAGGGCCATATAGCCGCCGACCAGCAGCACGATGCTCGCGGTCAACGCGATCGCGGCGAGCACACCGTGAACAGCGAGGGGGCCACTCGAACGTCGTTGGTCGGTTACTGTAGTCACGCTGTCGGTTGGGTGGCGCGCTCGACAACTGTCAAGTTGGCCCACCGATTATACTTGCGCGGCACTGCAGCGTCGCCCTGAAACCACGCTGCCCGCGTGCACGCGAATCGATGAGCAACAAATTCAAGACATTCTGCCTGCACCCCGCGCTGATCGTCGTCGCCGTTGTCGGCGCGATGAGCGCCGCGCAAACGGTGCGCGCCGATCCGCGCATCGAGTCGATTGCAGTGAAATGGCGCGACGACGTGGTGCCTCGTGACACCGTGACGCTTCCGGACGAGTTGCGCCGTGCGCTGGCCGCCGCTCTCGGCATGCCGATCACGCCCATGAGCCGTGCTCGCGATGGGGCGTTCAAGTTGCGGCTGGCGCAGCCGCTGACACTCGCTGCAGCGCGCGCCGCGATCAACCGCGTGCGCATGACGTTGCCAATCGTGTACGTGAATGTATTCACGCCGTCGAACTCTTTGCAGCGACCCAGCGCCAACGACGTCGCCCAAGCTCGCGAGCAGCCTCCCGTCACTCGCCTGATCGTCAAGTATCGCGATCCGGTGGTCGCGGAGCTTTCCGCGCAGAATGGCACGCTGAGCGTCGCCCAACTGGCGCACCTGTCCATGCTCGCCGGTCGTCCGCTGGCGCACGAGCGGGCCATGGCCGGCGGCGCCTTCGTACTGCGCCTGTTGCAAAGCGTTACCTTCGCCGAGGCCCGCGTGCTCGCATCGTTGCTGGAGGCCGACCCGAGCATCGAATACGCCGATCCGGACGGCCGGATATTCGCGTCCGTGGTGCCCAACGATACGCGCTACCCGGAACAGTGGAACTATCAGTCGCCGACCCTTGGGCCGCCCCTGAACATGGGAGGCGTCAACCTGCCTTTCGCGTGGAACCTGACGACGGGGTCGAGCAATGTTTATGTCGCGGTCCTCGACACCGGCATCCTTCCGCATCCGGATCTCGCTGGTCGCTATGAGGGCGGCTACGACATGGTTTCCGATCCGGTCGCGGCCAACGACAGTGATCCGCCTTTCTGCACTCTTCCCGGCGCCGCGTGCAGTCGCGACGCCGATCCCACCGATCCCGGCGACTGGATCGACAACGCGGATATCGCGAGCGGCAATTTCCCAGGTTGTCCACGGCAGAACAGCACCTGGCACGGCACCCACGTATCCGGAACCGTGGCGGCGTTGACCAACAACAATGAAGGTGTTGCGGGCGTGAACTGGGTCAGCAAGGTGGTCCCGGTGCGCGTGCTCGGGAAATGTGGGGGAACGTTCTCCGATCTTATCGACGCGACGACATGGGCGTACGGGGGCAGCGTTCCGGGCGTGTCCAACAATCTCCATCCGGCGCGCGTACTCAACATGAGCCTGGGCGGCGCGTCCGAGTGCATTACCGCGCTTCAAGATGCGATCACCAACGCCGTTGCCGCGGGATCGGTGATCGCGGTCGCCGCCGGCAACAGCGCCACCGACGCCGGCAGTTCGACGCCCGGCAACTGCAATGGTGTGATCACGGTCGCTGCCGTCGGCCTGCAGGGTCAGCGTGCCAACTACAGCAACTACGGTCCGGTCGTGGAGATCGCCGCTCCGGGTGGCGACGCCGGTGCGGGCGTGCTGTCGACGCTGAACAACGGCTCGACCACGGCCAACCCCAATGGCTACAGTTACGTCAATTACATGGGCACCAGCATGGCGACGCCGCACGTGGCCGGCATCGCATCGCTGCTGCTGTCGATCAATCCCAACCTGACGCCGGCGCAGGTGCTCGCGATAATCCAGACCTCCGCGCGCGCATTTCCAACCAGCACCGGCGGCGCCGACTGCAACACCAGTGGCACAACTTCATGCGGTGCCGGGATTATCGACGCCAGCGCCGCCACCGCCGCAGTCCAGCCATTTCCCGCCCTGGCATACACGCCTCTGGAACCATGCAGGATTCTGGACACGCGTATCGCGACGCCGGGCAGTGGCGTGCAGGGGCCGGTCGCCGGAGGTGCGGTGAAGCAACTTCCCGCATTCATCGCTGCCGGTTCGAACTGGGGCCAATACGGCGGCGCGAACTCCAGCGACTGCGGACTGACCAATCCGCCGGGCACGTCCATCCACGCGATTGCGATCGTCATTTCCATCCTGAATCCGAATTTCGATGCTTATCTCGGCATCGGCGATGCAAACGACCTGACAACCGTCTTGTCCAACGTTGCGTTGAATTTCACCCACGGCCAGGGACTGTCGACCACGTACATCGTGCCGCGCATCCAAAGCAACAATCTCAATTTCGCGTTGCCGGCCGGTGTCTCGGCACAGTTGATATTCGACGTCGTCGGCTATTTCGTCGTACCCGACGCAACGCCGCTGCAATGCACTTCACAGAGTTCGGCGACAACGACGGTTGCTGCCTCTGGTGGGACAGGCGGCGCCACCTCGCCTGCTTGCAGCGCGGGATACACGCTTATTAGTGGCGGTTGCAACAGTACGTCGAGCAGCATGAGTCTTGTGCAGGACGAGGCGATCGGAACAAATACCACGTGGTTCTGCTCGGCAATCAATCGCGGCGGTGCCGCGGCGGGCTTGACCGCGACGGCAAACTGCTGTCGCATCTCAGGACGGTAACAGAGTCTGGTTACACCAACTACTCACCACCGAAGGCGTCCCTGCCAAGACCAATTCTGATGTTGAATTATCACGTTGCCCGAAGACCGTGACAATGGCATAGAATCCGCGACGAACTGTCGAGGGTCCACATGAACGATCGTAGCGAACAACTGTTTTTGCGAGCAGCGCATTGCGCGCTGCTTTGCCTGGCGGTCCTGACCTTTCCCATTGCGGCGCTTGCCGACACGATGATCGAATCGATCACGATCAAGTGGCGTGACGACGCGCTCGCTCAGGGCGCGACCGCAATGCCCGACGGATTGCAGACGTCGCTCTCGCGGGCGCTCAGGATGGACGCGACGGCGTACGGCCGCACCCGCGATGGCGCGTTCGTGCTGCGCCTGCCCGCGCCACTCGAACTCGACGTGGCCCGCGCCGCGATCAACCGCGTGCGCGCAACGCTGCCGGTGATCTATGCGAACCTCAATGCTCCGACCGAAGCCGCGGGCCGCATCAGCGCGAAAAGCGACGACACGACGCCGCCGCAACCTCCGGTGACGAAACTCATCATCAAGTACCGCGATCCGACGATTTCCAATCTGTCGGTTCAGAATGTGTTTCTCGGCGAGCCACAGCTTGCTCACCTCAGCGCACTCGCGGGGCAACCTGTCGCACACGAGCGCGCGATGGCTGGCGGCGCGTTCCTCGTGCGCCTGTTCCAGAGCGTTTCTTTTGCCGAAGCCAGCGCGCTTGCGGCGCGGATCGAAGGGGATCCGAGCATCGAATACGCGGACCCCGATGGCCGGGCATTTCCCAACCTGGTGCCGAACGATGCGGAATATTCTTTACAGTGGCACTACCAGAGCCCACCCGCCGAAATGGGCGGCGTCAATCTGCCACCGGCGTGGAACATCACCACCGGCTCGAGCAATATATATGTAGCTGTGATCGACACCGGCATCCTGCCACATCACGACCTCGCCGGACGCTACCAGGGCGGGTACGACATGATTTCCGAGCCGACCACAGCCAATGATGGCGATCCGGTCAGCTGCACGATCCAGGATGATACGTGCAGCCGCGATGCCGATCCCACCGACGCGGGCGACTGGATTACCTCGGCGGAATCTGGTGGCTATTTTGGTGGCTGCCAGGTCACGAACAGTTCATGGCACGGATCCCATGTGTCGGGAACGATTGGCGCATTGACGAATAACGCGACCGGCGTCGCCGGCGTCAACTGGGTCAGCAAGGTGATCCCGGTGCGGGTGCTGGGCAAATGCGGCGGAAGTTTCGCCGACATCATCGACGGCATTACCTGGGCCTACGGGGGCAACGTTCCTGGCGTGCCGAACAATCCGACACCAGTGCGCGTCATGAACATGAGCCTCGGCGGCACGTCGACCTGCATTGCGTCGCTGCAGTCGGCGATCACCGGAGCGAATGCCGCCGGGGCGGTGGTTTCGGTGTCCGCGGGCAACGGCAACGTCAACGCGGTCAACTCGACGCCCGCCAATTGCAACGGGGTCATCACGGTTGCTGCCGTGGGCCGTTCAGGCCAACGCGCGTCGTATAGCAACTATGGCGCGGTCGTCGAAATCGCTGCGCCGGGCGGCAGCGATGGCCAGGGCGTGCTGTCGACGCTGAACAGCGGCTCGACGACCGCCAATCCCGCGGGTTACAACTACGTCTACTACCAAGGCACCAGCATGGCGTCGCCGCATGTCGCCGGGATCGCCTCGCTGCTGTTATCGATCAATCCGGCGCTGACGCCCGCGCAGGTGCTCGCGACGATCCAGACCACGGCGCGCGCGTTCCCGACCGGCACCATCCGCAATTGCACCACGACCGGAACCTTCATCTGCGGAGCCGGCATCATCGACGCGGGCGCCGCCGCATTGGCTGTGCAAGCGGCGCTGCCGTCCGCGCTGGTCTACAAGCCGATCGAACCCTGCCGTATCATGGATACACGCAGCGCGACGGTCGGCAGTGGCGTGCAGGGTCCGATCGCCGGCAATTCGCTCAAGACATTGCCGGGTTTCATCACCGCCGGTCAGAACTGGGGACAGTACGGTGGTAGCGCCGCCTCCGATTGTGGCCTGACCAATCCTCCGGGGAGTTCGATCCGCGCCGTGGCCCTGGTGGCGACGATTCTCAATCCCAACTTCGATGCCTATCTCGGCATCGGCGACACCAACAGCCTGAGCTCGGTGCTGTCGAATGTCGCCTTGAACTTCACCAGCGGCCAGGGCCTCTCGACGCAGTACATGGTGCCCCAGATCGCTTCCAGTAACATCTACTTCGCGATGCCAGCGGGATTGTCAGGGCAGGTAATATTCGACGTCGTCGGTTATCACGTCATCGCCGATGCGACGGCGCTGCAATGCACGTCGCAGGCCTCGGCGCCGGTATCTATTGGCGGATCCAGCAGTGGCGGCGCGACTTCACCGGCCTGTAGCCCCGGCTATACGCTGACAGGAGGGAGTTGCGACAGCGCGCCGGCAACGTTGAAGATAACGCAGGACAAAGCGAGCGGTGGCAATGCTGCGTGGTTTTGCGCCGCAACCAACAGCGCCGTCTCGGCCGCTAATTTGACTGCGACCGCGACGTGCTGTCGAGCGCCCGGAAAATAGGCCCTGTCGACCGCGGCTTACCATCGCATGCGTGTTCGGTCCTCCCAGCGCCGCGTCGCCGGCCCATTGTCTTGGCGCCGTCGAACTGTCATAGTTCCGATGCATCATGAGACCAGTCGTCAACCCCGCAGGACAAAAGTCTCGATCCGCTGGCGGCCTCTGCGCGATGAATTCGGACAAGGGAGCATCGCAATGACAGGTATTGCTTCTGATCTGCGCGTGGCAAAGTGGCACAGGCATT
>JBDTLK010000138.1:0-9887 GCA_039934835.1 Edaphobacterium sp. (SeqCode)
GGCTACCAGCACCGCGCTCAGCTGAGCGCGCCCCCGGGACCCACCATCACGGTGAACCGCGACGGCGAACCGCGGGGCTGACTACGCTTCGGCAAAAAGCTAAAGCGGCCTGCGGGCCGCTTTATCGTTGCAACGTTGATGACGACCCGTGTCGGGCCGCTGCAAGTTCAGTGGTAATACTGCTGGCGAATCTCGCGCACCTTTGCCTCGCCGCTCAGAAACGCCTCGACGCAGCGCGGATCGAAGTGCTTGCCCTTTTGCGCGACCAGGTAGGCGAGGCCGTCTTCGATGGCCCAGGCGTGCTTGTACGGCCGTTCGCTGACCAGTGCATCGAAGACGTCGGCGACCGCGACCACGCGGGCGACGATGGGGATGTCCTCGCCGTGCAAGCCGTTGGGATAGCCCGAGCCGTCGAATTTCTCGTGATGGCCGAGCGCGATGATGGCGCCCATACTGAGGTACTTGGACGGACTGCCCTTGAGAATGTCGTAGCCGATGCGTGGATGCGTCTTCATGACGGCATCTTCTTCGGTCGTCAGCGGACCCTGCTTGAGCAGGACCGCATCGGGAATGCCGATCTTGCCAATATCGTGCATCGGCGCCGCGACCTCGAGCACGTGGACCGTCTCCGGCGCCAGTCCCAGGTTGGTCCCGATCAATGCCGAATAGCGGGCCATGCGCGTAAGGTGATTGCCGGTCGTCTGGTCACGGAACGCCCCCGCCTTGGCCAGCTTGGACAGCGTTTCGAGCTCGCGCTCGTGAATCTCGGATACCGACTTGTCGACCTGGTACTGCAGCACGCGCGCCTGGTCGGACAGCACGATCTTGTGACGGCGCAGGTCGAGCAGGTTGGCGCAGCGCGCCCGCGTCTCGTGCTCGTCCAGCGGCTTGATCAGGAAATCGGTGGCGCCGGCTTCGAGCGCCTCGTAGCGTACCCGGCGATCGTCGACGACCGTGATGACGACGATGGGGACATCGACGCAGTGCGGCAGCGCGCGGATCCGGCGGACGAGCTGCACCCCGTCGAACTCGGGCAGTTTATAGTCGGTCAGGACCATGTCGACGCGATTGTTTCGGGCGTACTCAAGTGCCCGACCGGGCGTGTCGAACAACTCGAGGTTGAGCTTGCCATCGATCTGGCGGACGATCTCGGCCAGCAGCAGTCGGCTGCTGAACAGATCGTCGATGATGAGCACGGTGTTACGCTGCGCGCGGGCGAGCGCCAGCTCGGAAATGACCGCGTTCTTGCCAGTAGACTTTGCCTGGGCTGCACTCATGACGTCCCCCCCTCGTCCCGATTATACGGCAGGCAGACGCAAGCAATACTCATGCCGGTTTTTGTCCAGGCAGGCGCGGCCTTTGCAGTCGGGTAATTACGCTGCGCAATCAGAGCTGACTGCATGCTGAATGCCTTGCACCGGCGCCGGCGCGGCTACTTCGGGCCGGTTCCGGTCGTCTGTTCACTTGAGAGGGAAAATGGTCGGGGCGAGAAGATTCGAACTTCCGACCCCCTGCACCCCATGCAGGTGCGCTACCAGGCTGCGCTACGCCCCGACGTGTGACCATGGATTATACCGGCTTCACGAGTTCGGACCGAGCAGGGCGCGGATTTCTTCGATCGCCTGCCGTAACTGGGCAGGCGAAAGTGACGCCCCTCGGTGCGGAGCCGGCGCGGCGGGTGCGACCGGGAGATCGGTGGGTTCCG
The DNA here is from genome assembly GCA_039934835.1 of Edaphobacterium sp. (SeqCode). GTDB lineage: Bacteria > Pseudomonadota > Gammaproteobacteria > Burkholderiales > Casimicrobiaceae > PALSA-1003. The sequence continues at coordinate 1,706 of JBDTLK010000138.1, forward strand.
GCAAGGCGTCCGACTCCAATCGGTGTCGGGCGCCGTTGATCGTGAACCCTTGCTCGTAGAGCAAGTCGCGGATGCGCCTGATCAGCAGTACTTCGTGATGCTGGTAGTAGCGCCGGTTGCCGCGCCGCTTGACCGGCTTGAGTTGCGTGAATTCCTGCTCCCAGTAGCGCAGCACGTGCGGCTTGACCGCGCACAGGTCGCTGACTTCACCGATGGTGAAATAGCGCTTGGCGGGGATCGGCGGGAGCTCGGACTTAGTCTGCCTGTGCTCGGCCATGGTTCGCGGCTTCGACCATTGCCTTCAGTTTCTGGCTGGCGTGGAAGGTAACCACGCGGCGCGCGGTGATAGGGATTTCCTCACCGGTCTTGGGATTGCGACCGGGCCGCTGGGGCTTTTCGCGCAGCTGAAAATTGCCGAAGCCGGAAAGTTTGACGCTATCGCCGGATTCCAGAGCGATCCGGATTTCCTCAAAGAAGCGCTCGACCATATCCTTGGCTTCGCGTTTGTTGAGGCCGAGTTGCTCGAACAGCAGATCGGCAAGTTCGGCTTTGGTGAGCGTCATCGGAAGTCCCCGGAAGTGCCTATTGGCGTAACGTGCCACCGAATCGATCTTGGAGTACCCGCATCAGCACGGCTACTGTTGCGTCGATTTCAGCGTCGGTCAAAGTACGTGCAGTGTCTTGCATAAGCACAAGAATTGCAAGGCTTTTTTTGCCTTGCTCGACCCCCGGTCCGCGGTAGACATCGAACACGCTGATCTGGTCGACGTGGGCGGGGCTGGCCGCCGCCAGGGCGTCCAGCACGTCCTGCACCGGCAGCGAATCGTCGACCACGATGGCGACGTCGCGCCGCACCACGGGCAACCTGGACACCGGCTCTGCGATCGGCATCGGTCGACGCACCAGCGCGTCCTGCTCGAGTTCGAAAACCACCGGAGCGCGCGGCAATTCAAGCTCGCGGGCCAGTCGCGGGTGCAACTCGCCTATCCACCCCGCTTGTTTGCCATCGACGAGCACACGCGCCGAACGCCCAGGGTGCAATGCCGGATGCTGCCCGCTGACCGTGGTGACGACCAACGGCGCGGCTAGCGCCTCGATATCGCCCTTGGCATCGAAGAAGTCCGCGGCGCGCTTGCCGGCGTCCCACTGTGGAGGCTCCGCGGGACCATAGACGAGACCGCCAATGAGCGATGGCTGGACGAATTGCTCGCCCTCGCGCCGGAAGCAGCGGCCGGCCTCGAAGATGCGCACCCGTTCCGCCTTGCGGTTGATATTCGAGCGCAGCGTATCGAGCAGCCCGCCGAGCAGCGTCGTGCGCATGACATCGAGGTTGCTGGCGATCGGGTTCTGCACCTTGATCGGATGCGCATCGATCTTCAACGCCTGCTCCCACGCCGAAGACACGAAGCTGAAGGTGATCACTTCCTGATAGTCGCGATCGACCAGGCGCGCACGCAACTGCGCCAGCGGACGCGCGGTCTCGGCAATCGGCAGCATCGATTGCGCGTGCGTCGCATCGGTCGCGTGAATGTTGTCGTAGCCGTACAGGCGCGCGGCCTCCTCGATGAAGTCCGCTTCCATGACCAGGTCGAAGCGATACGAGGGCGGTGTGCACACGAAATCGGCACCGTCGCGCTTTGGCGCGAGTCCGAGACGGGTGAAGATCGCCGTAAGTTCCGCGGCGGGTATGTCAACGCCAAGAATGCGCGCAATGCGCGCGCTGCGCACGCGCACCGGAGCGCGCTGCGGCAGCGTCCCGCACACGTCGACGAGCGGACCCGCGCGTCCGCCACAGAGTTCGAGGATCAATGCGGTAGCGCGGTCGACGGCCGCCGGCGACGCCGCGAAATCGACGCCGCGCTCGAAGCGGTGGCCGGCATCGGTGGCGAACCCGAGGCGCCGCGATTTGCCCTGGATGACCGCCGGATTCCAGAAGGCTCCTTCGAGGAACACTGCGGTCGTCGCATCGCTGATGGCGCTGTGCGCGCCGCCCATGATCCCAGCGAGCCCGAGTGGCTTTTTCTCGTCAGCGACCAGCAACAGCGACGGAACCAGATCGATTTCCTGTCCGTTGAGCAGCGTCAACTTCTCGCCGTCGCGCGGAAAGCGCACGACCAGGTCGCTTTCGAGCAAGGCGTTGTCGTAGGCGTGCAGCGGCTGGCCCAGTTCGAGCATGACGTAGTTGGTGACGTCGACGACAGCCGAGATCGGGCGAATGCCGCTCCGCGCCAGGCGCTGCTTCATCCATGCCGGAGTCGGCGCGCGCGCGTCGATGCCTTCGATCACGCGCCCGCAGAAGCGCGGGCAGGCGAGCGGATCCTCGATGCGCACGCCGCGGCGAGCGGTGGAATCGACCGCGAAGCTCGCGCGTGGGGCGGTCGCGACCGGAGTCGCGGTGATCGCGCCGAGTTCGCGGGCGAGGCCGACCAGCGACAGGCAGTCGGCGCGATTCGGTGTCAGCTTCAGGGTCAGCAGCGTGTCGTCGAGATCCAGTGCGTGGCGGATGTCCGCGCCAATAGGGGCCCGCGCGTCGAGCAGCAGCAGGCCCGAGGCGTCATCGGAGATTCCCAGCTCGTCCGCCGAACAAAGCATCCCTTGCGACTCGATGCCGCGCATCGCAGTTTTGCGGATTACCAACCCACCCGGCAGCTGCGCGCCGACGAGCGCGCACGGCGCGAGGACGCCAACCGCAACGTTAGGCGCGCCACAGACGATGTTCAACGATGCGCCGCGTCCCACGTCGACGCTGCACACGTTGAGCCGGTCGGCATTGAGATGGCGCTCGACCGCAACTACCTTGCCGACCACCACCCCGGAAAACGGCGGTGCGACGGGAATGCGTTCCTCGACTTCGAGGCCAGCCATCGTCAAGGCGTGGGCGAGCGCCGCGCTGTCCAGCGGCGGGTCGACGAGGGTGCGCAGCCAATGCTCGGAAAACTTCATTGCCGGCCCTGCGTTACGCGAACTGCTTCAGGAAGCGCAGGTCGTTCTCGTAGAACAGGCGCACGTCGTTGACGCCGTAGCGCAGCATTGCGAGTCGATCCGGGCCCATGCCGAACGCAAATCCCTGGAAGCGCTCGGGGTCGATCCCGACCGCAGAGAGCACGTTGGGATGTACCTGTCCCGCGCCAGAGATTTCCAGCCAGCCGTCGCCGAAGCTCATGTCAATTTCCGCGGAAGGCTCGGTGAATGGGAAAAACGAAGGTCTGAACCGCACCTTGAGATCATCGCGCTCGAAAAAGCGCCGCAAGAATTCGCTGAACACGCTCTTCAGGTCGGCAAAGGTGACGTTCTCGTCGATCCAGAGTCCTTCGACCTGGTGGAACATAGGCGAGTGCGTGGCGTCGCTGTCGACGCGATAGACGCGCCCTGGAGCGATGATCTTGATCGGCGGCGCGTGTGTTTCCATGTAGCGCACCTGGACGGGCGAAGTGTGCGTGCGCAGCACCATGCCGCCGTCGACATAGAACGTGTCGTGCATCGAACGGGCAGGGTGGTCCTCGGGCGTGTTCAGCGCGGTGAAATTGTGGAAGTCGTCTTCGATCTCGGGGCCGTCGGCGACCGCGAAGCCCAGCGAGCGAAACAGCGCCTCGATGCGATCGATGGTGCGCGTGATCGGATGCAGGCCACCGACGCCCTGGCCACGCCCGGGAAGTGAAACGTCCAGCACTTCGCCGGCGAGCATTGCGCTGAGCTTCACGTCGGCAAGGTCATCGCGACGCGCCTTGAGCGCCGCTTCGAGCTGCTCCTTCGCGGCATTGATTCGCGCACCCGCGGCCGGTCGCTCGGTCGCGGCCAGCTTGCCCAAGCCCTTGAGCAATTCGGTGAGGCGCCCCGTTTTGCCGATGTATCGCGCCTTGGCGTTCTCGAGCGAGGCAGGATCGGCGCACGCCGCGAATTCGGCGAGCGCTTCGGCGACGATGGACTCGAGCTGGTTCATTTTCTTAAGACGAAAAAAAAGGGAGGCGTTTTCGCGCCTCCCTCTTTGGATTTCTATCCTCAGGCCAGAGAGGCTTTGGCCTGCTCCGCGATCTTGCCAAATGCGACCTTGTCGTGAACGGCGAGATCGGCGAGCACCTTGCGGTCGATTTCGATCGATGCCTTCTTCAGGCCATTCATGAAAGTGCTATATGACAAGCCCAGTTCGCGCACTGCGGCGTTGATCCGCGCGATCCAGAGTGCGCGAAACTCGCGCTTCTTCACGCGCCTGTCCCGGTACTGATACTGCCCGGCCTTCATCACCGCCTGCTTGGCGATGCGGTAGACGTTACTGCGGCGGCCGCGGTAACCCTTCGACAGGTCCAGGACCTTCTTGTGCCGCGCCTTGGCGGTCACCCCACGCTTGACTCTTGGCATGGCGGCTCTCCCTAGGCGTACGGCAGCATGGCTTTGACCGAGTCCACATTGGTGCTGTGGACTGCGGTGGAGCCGCGAAGTTGACGCTTGGTCTTGGTCGACTTCTTGGTCAGAATGTGGCGCTTGAACGCCTGCGAGCGCTTGACGCTGCCGCTTCCGCGCACGCGGAAGCGCTTCTTCGCGCCGCTCTTGGTCTTCATCTTCGGCATGACAACTTTCCTATTTGCTGCCCACGGCGGTGCTCTCGGGTGGAGAGGCTTGCTTGCTCGGTGGCAAACCGGCTTCGGGCTTGTTCGGGTGATGCTTGGTGGTTACGACGACTTTTTTCGGGGCCAGCAGCATCACCATTTGCCGACCTTCAAGCCTTGGAAACTGTTCGACAATGCAGTACGGTTCCAAGTCGCCCCGGATGCGCTCGAGCAGCCGGATACCGAATTCCTGGTGCGCCATTTCCCGGCCGCGGTAACGCAGCGTTATCTTCGCCTTGTCGCCTTCGCCGAGGAATCGGATCAAGTTTCGCAACTTGATCTTGTAGTCGCCATCGTCGGTACTGGGCCGGAATTTGACTTCCTTGACCTGTATCTGCTTGAGCTTGAGCTTGGCTTCGTGCGCGCGCTTCGCCTCCCGGTACTTGAACTTGCCGAAATCCATGATCCGGCATACGGGGGGCTCGGCCAGCGGCGCGATCTCGACCAGGTCGAGGTCCGCCGCTTCCGCTCGTGCGATTGCATCCGCAATGGGCACGATACCGAGTTGCTCACTGTCTGCACCTACCAGCCGGACTTCGGGGGCGTTGATCTCTCCGTTGACCCGCTGTGCTTTGTCTTGGGCTATCGCGTTACTCCTCGTCAGTAAAAAATTGGCCGTGCCGCCCACCGCCCATCATTCGCTCGTCCACTCTAGCAACGAGACGCCGCCTCGCTTTGGAGACGGTTGATGAAGGTATCCAGGGGCATTGCCCCCAGATCCTCGCCGGCGCGGGTCCGCACAGCCACCTGTTGCGCCTCCAGTTCCTTGTCGCCCAGGATCACCTGGTACGGCAACTTCTGCAGGCTATGTTCACGAATTTTATAGGTTATTTTCTCGTTACGCAAATCGGCGAAGGACCGGATACCGGCTGCCCTGAGGCGCTCGGTGATGTCCTTGGCGTAGCCCGCCTGGCGGTCGGTGATGGTCAGGACCACGGCCTGGGTCGGAGCCAGCCAGACCGGCATGGCACCGGCGTAATGCTCGATCAGGATGCCTATGAACCGCTCGAGCGAGCCGACGATCGCCCGATGCAGCATCACCGGGACCTTGCGGGTGTTGTCTTCGTCGACGAATTCGGCACCCAGGCGGCCGGGCATCTGGAAGTCGACCTGCATGGTGCCGCACTGCCAGGACCGTCCGATCGAGTCCTTGAGGTGATATTCGATCTTCGGGCCGTAAAACGCCCCTTCGCCGGGAAGCTCGGTCCATTTCGCCCCGCACGCGGCAAGGGCATTGCGCAGCGCCGCTTCGGCTCGGTCCCAGGTCGCGTCGTCGCCCAGCCGCGGGTCGGGGCGTAGCGCGATCTTGACGTCGACGTCGGTGAAGCCGAAGTCGCGGTAGACGTTCATCGCGAGCGTATGGAATGCAATGCACTCCGGCTGGATCTGGTCCGGGGTGCAGAAAATGTGGCCGTCATCCTGCGTGAACGCGCGCACGCGCATGATGCCGTGCAACGCCCCGGACGGCTCGTTGCGGTGGCAGGCGCCGAACTCGCCATAGCGCAGCGGCAGGTCGCGATAGCTGCGCAGGTCGGAGTTGAATATCAGGACATGGCCCGGACAGTTCATCGGCTTGATCGCGAAGTCGCGCTTCTCGGACTCGGTCGTGAACATGCTGTCCTTGAAGTTCTGCCAATGTCCCGAGCGTTCCCAAAGCGACCGGTCGATGATCTGCGGTCCGCGCACTTCCTGGTAGCCGTTGTCCTGGTAGACGCGGCGCATGTATTGCTCGACCTGCTGCCACACCGTCCAGCCCTTCGGATGCCAGAAAATCATCCCCGGGGCTTCTTCCTGCTGGTGAAACAAATCGAGTTGCCGACCCAGCTTGCGGTGGTCGCGCTTTTCCGCTTCCTCGAGGCGATGCAGGTAGGCCTCGAGGTCCTCCTTCTTTGCCCATGCGGTGCCGTAAATCCGCTGCAGCATTTCGTTCTTCGAATCGCCGCGCCAGTACGCGCCCGCCAGTTTGGTGAGCTTGAAGACGCGCAGCTTGCCGGTCGACGGTACGTGTGGGCCGCGGCACAGGTCGGTGAACTTGCCCTCGGAATAGAGCGAGATGTCCTGGTCGGACGGTATCGAGGCGATGATCTCGGCCTTGTAGTGCTCACCGAGCGACTCGAAATACTTCACCGCGTCGTCGCGCTTCATGGTCTGGCGCGATACGGGCTCGTCCTTTTTTGCGAGCTCGGCCATCTTCTGCTCGATTGCGACCAGGTCCTCGGGCGTGAATGGCCGCTTGTACGAAAAATCGTAGTAGAAACCGTCATCGATGACCGGGCCGATCGTCACCTGGGCGTCGGGGAACAGTTCCTTGACGGCGTAGGCAAGGAGGTGCGCGGTCGAATGGCGCAGCAGGTCGAGGCCATCGGCATCCCTGTCGGTGACGATGGCGAGACTGGCGTCGCGGTCGATCGCGAACGAAGTGTCGACTAGCTTGCCGTCGACCTTGCCGGCCAGCGCCGCCTTGGCGAGTCCGGGCCCGATCGCGGCGGCGACCTGGGCGACGGTGACCGGCGCGTCGAAATGCTTGACCGCGCCGTCGGGTAATCGGATATCGGGCATGGCGTGCTCCAGAAACAAAAAAAATGCGGACGAGCCGCACTTTTTCACTGGACAGCCGCGTGCGAGCTCGAGCTAGATCAAGCAGTCTCCGAACGCGTTCGCGGTGTCATAACCATGCCTTTCCTTCGATCTACATTGACCCGAAACCGACAGGTCGTAGGCGCGATTGCTCTCAAAAGCAGTTCGCATGCCGTGATTCTAACCTTCAAGCGTGTCTCGCGCCATATTAAGATGCGCCTTCGCGTATCAAAATGCCAGGACGCGAAGCCGGAACTCGATACAGTTCGATCTCGGCATTTTGCGGGGGACGGGCGTCAACGCGAGTTCGTCGAGCCGGATAAAAGGCTGGTAGGCGCGATTGGACTCGAACCAACGACCCCCACCATGTCAAGGTGGTGCTCTAACCAGCTGAGCTACGCGCCTACAAAGAACGGAGCATTCTAAACGATGGGATATGTTGTTTCAACCGGGCAAGCCATTTTCCCCATGAGGATTGACCTGGGCCAACCCGGCCTGATGGCACGCGCTGGACGCGCGGAGCCAATTCGTTCCGTTTTGGGACGGCGGGAAACCGGAGAAATGATAGACGCAAGAACAACACCTCAGTACTTCGCGTTTCGCTTGCGCGATGGGTTCATTGGCAAGCAATCTGCAGAAACAGCCCCGCTCGCAAAGCTACTTGACACCGGTCATCGTGATGCCGGCGATGAACTGGCGGCGGGCCAGCAGGAAGGCGATGACCAGGGGCGCCGTCAGAATCGTCGCGGCGGCAGTCAGCGCGCCGTAGTTCGAACCGGTCTCGGCATCTGCGAAGAACAGCATGCCGAGCGGCGGAGTCGCCAGGTTGGCGTCTGAGATCACGATCAGCGGCCAGTATAGGTCGTTCCAGTGGGCGACGAACGAGAACACCGCGAATGCAGCGATCGCGGGCCACGCGCTCGGTGCAACTATGCGCCAGACGATTTCGAACTCGCTCATGCCGTCGAGGCGCGCCGCCTGGATGATGTCGTCGGGAAAGC
>JBDTLK010000139.1:0-9688 GCA_039934835.1 Edaphobacterium sp. (SeqCode)
GATATTCATGGTGTTCTCACAGATTGTTGAGGCGGTATTGTTCGAGGATCGCCAGCAGCTCGCGGCTGCCGCGCTCGCGATGAGCACGATGCGCGTCGAAGGCCCCTCGCGCATCGCCGGAGCGGATCTTCTCGACGACGTCCATGTGCTCGCGCGTCGAATGCGTCGGCTTGGGTCGCATGCGCAGCGTGACCATGCGGGCGCGGTGCGCGCGATCCCAGCAGTTCTGCACAGCTTCGATCAGCAGGCGATTGCCGGACATCGTGATGAGGTGCTGGTGGAAGCGCTCGTCGGCGACGGCCCAGGCGTCAAGGTTGTTGGCCTTGAGTGCGCGGCCCATGTCGCGCGACGCGTCGAGCAATGGCTTCAGTTGCGCCTCGCTGGGCTTGCGGCGCACGGCCAGCTCCGCGGCCATCGCTTCAAGCGCCGTCAGCATTTCGTAGATGTCGCGCATGTCGTCGGCCGACACCGGAAGCACGCTCATGCCGTGGCGCGGGATTACCTCGACCAGGCCTTCCTTCGAGAGCCGGATCAGTGCCTCCCGCACCGGTGTGCGGCTCATGCGGAACTCGAGCGCCAGCGCCTGCTCGAGCGCGCGATAGCCTGGCGACCACACATTGTCGAGAATGCGCCGGCGAATCGTCTGATACGCGACTTCTACGAGCGAGCCGCCGGCCTGGTCGGCGAGGGCATCCGCTTGCGCGGCGATTCGAGGACGCGCCTTCATTGCGACCAGGTCCAGTGGGCCGGAGCGAGCCCCGCGACAGGAGAGCGAAACGAGTAGATTGCGTCGTCGAGGAGGCATCCCAGATAGGCGGTTTGACGGTCGCTGCCGCCGAACGCGATGCTGGAAATATTGCGCAGAACGCGACTTTTCACGTCATCCAGGTGAGGTCGGCCCATCTCGCCTGCGCAATACGCCCGCTCGACCCACTCGAGATGCGCAGGATCGGCGTCTTCGACAATCGTGGCGATGGAACGGTCGGGCGCCACCCGCAACACGCGGTTGCTGACGATGGAGACGATCCACAAGTACCCCTCCTCGTCGAACGCCATGCCGTCCGGAAATGTGCCGGCATCGTACTCGACGAAGGTCTCGCGCCGTCCGAGACTGCCGTCGTCATGCACACGGAATCGCGACGTGCGGCGGGCGAACGTCTCGTTGACGTATAGCCACTCGCCGCGCGCGTCGAGCGCCGCCTCGTTGGTATAGCCGAGGCGGTCGGCGACGATGCGCGCGCCGCGATGGTCGACCAGGACGACGAAGCCGTCGGCAACATCGCGGCGATACCCGCCCGCGCGCGGCACGAGTCGCGTACTGACCGTGACCCATACCCGTCCCTTGGCGTCCTCGAACACGAAGTTCGTTGGGGGCAGCGCGACGCCGTCGACTTCGATAAGGAATGGACGAATGCTGCCATCGCGTGCAAGCGAGAACACCCCGCCGGCGTCCGTGCCCAAGTCCGCGAAGAGGAAGGAGCCGTTACGGCGCAGTGCGATGCCGTTGGGACGCGCAGGGCGGTCGACGGCAAGCTCCGCGCGATACAGCGTTTGACTCCCGTCCGCGCGCAGATGGGCGACGCCTCCACGCCAGTCGGCGGTGTAGAGGTCGCCGCCCTGGGTCGCCAGCACGCACTCCGGGCGCTGCAATCCGTGGCCCACGCGCGCGATCGACGCAAGCTCGACTCTAGCCTGGCGGCCCGAAATCGACATTCGTAAGCTCCTCCTCGAGTGCGCGAGCTGTGGCGCCCGGCTCCATTTTTGTGCGTACGTTAATGTATACGTTAGCGCGACACGTCGGCGGTGTCAAGATGCGGGGCGTGACTCGGTGTCAGGACGCCAAGATCGCCGCGACGTCCCCGTGGACAGGCTCGACGCGCCTGACACTCATCGACAACAGGAGCGCGAGCGGCGCACTCCTCGCGCTACACGAGCTCGCGGTTAGCGCGCAGCACGAACGTGGCCGCGATCAGCCCCACCGCGCACAGCGCCAGCGGAAGGAACGCCATGGCGGGTATGCCCGTCAGATCCCATGCCGCACCGCCGATGATGGCCACGCCCACGCCGCCTCCGTAGCTCAAGGTGAAGGTTCCCGCGGCGGTACGCGCGACGTCCTCGGGCTTGCACAGCAACGGGGGCAGCATCAGCGCGAGGATGAGTCCGGCAGCCACGGCGAATCCGAGTAGCGCCGCCCACCAGATCGTGAGCGCGCCCACGTCGAACACGAGCCCGGCGAGGGCGATGAACGTGAGGATGCCGCTCGCCACGTAGGGCCACGCCTTGCGCTCCAGGCGAGCGCCCAGCGCCAGCAGCAGGAACGACGCCGGCAGCTGACCGAAATTCAGCGCCGCCAGTGTGCCGCCGATGCGGTCGGGCTGTCCCTGGACCGCGAGATAGATCGGGATGAAGGCGTTGGCGCTGAAGTAGACGGCATTGATACAACAGAAGAGCGCGCCGAGGCGCCACACGAGGCCTTCCTGCCAATCGGGCAGCCATTTGCGCGGCGTGCCCAGCGCCGTCGGTGCCGGCACGAGCGTCCGCGGCGCAAAGGCCGCGACCGCGATCGCGATGAGCGCCACCGGCAGTGACCAGAACACCAGCGACTGGCGCCAGCTCTGGTCGAGCCATGGCAACACAAATGGAGTCGTGAGAAGCGTGGGGAACACTTCTCCGACCAACAGGCCGTTCGTGTACACCGCCGTTCCGAGCGCGATGCGCTGCGGCATCCACGCGCGTACGACGGCAGGCATGATGGGCTGGAGCATCGCCACGCCCACCGACATGGCAATCGTAGTCACCAGAAGAGTTGCAAAGTTGCCGCTGAGGCCGCGCAGCGCGGAGCCCAGCGCAGTCAAGGCAAGCCCGCCTATGAGTGCCGGGACGAGACCCAGGCGTGCGACGACGAGCGAGCCGGCGAGTGCGGCCACCGCAAAGAGCGCCGGTGGAATGCTCGACAGCAGCGCAACCTCGGTTGCGTTGAGGCCGAACTCCGTGCGCACCATGGCCACAATGGGCGGCACCGCGAGGATCGTGATCCGCAGCCCGTTACCGGCCAGCCAGAGCAGGAGGATCGCGAGCAGGAACTGGGCGCGCGGCACATACGCAGGCGCGGTGGCGGGCATCGGCATAGGCATTGGCATGGAAGTGTCAAGATAGCATCGCTGGAACGGCGCGCCGCCAATAGTTATGGTCACACAGACGTCGGCGGCGTTCGGGGATCGTATTTGCGCTGTATGGATTCCCGCCTGAGAGATTAAGAACTGTGGTCGATTTGACTTATGTCAACCGCTCGCGCTGACCGGCGCACTAACATTGAATTCATGGGCGCACCATGAAACTGCGCGGTCGTGTCGCGCTCAGATTGGTCGTAGAGGATATTCCAGGAACGCGTCCGGATGGACGCGTTTTGGTATCATCGCGCCGGACATTCCTTTGCTTGCGGCGAGCTGAAACGTTGTTGAAAACAACATCAATTTTCTTCGTTATTTTGACGCTATGCTCCTCGAGCGTCGCGCTGGCCCAGAACGAAGCGATACCTGCGTTTGAGCGGGTCGACTCGATGGAGGCTCGCGCTCAAGGCTGCGTGACCTGCCACGGCCAGAGCGGACAGGGCACCGCCAGCGGGTATTACCCCCGCATCGCCGGCAAGCCGGCAGGCTATCTCTACAACCAATTAGTGGCCTTTCGGGACGGCACTAGAAAGTACGCGCCGATGAACTATCTCGTCGCATACCTTCCCGATAGCTACTTGCGGGAGATGGCCGAGCATTTCGCGAAGCAGCGGCCTGCCTTTGCTACTCGGGAACCGGACGGAGCGGATCCTGGCACTCTAGCGCTTGGACGGACGATTGCAACGACCGGTGACGCCGCCAAGGGCGTACCCCCGTGCGTGGCTTGCCACGGCAAAGGGTTTACCGGCATGGAGCCCGGCATCCCGGGATTGATCGGACTGCGGCCGACGTACATCGTTGCGCAGCTCACTCGCTGGCGCGTCGGTGACAGGCATGCTGCGGAGCCCGACTGCATGAAGCGGATCGCCACTCGGTTGTCCGACAAAGACATTTCTGCGGTTGCGGCGTGGCTCGCCTCGCAGGATCCTCCCAAAGATCCATCGCCCGAGTCTTCCAACGTGGTTCGAATGCCATTCGCGTGCGGTAGCCAGCGATGAGGATACGCACAGCAGCTCGCGTGATAGTCGCCATGGTCGTGGTGATTGCACTCGCCGTGACGGCGCTCTACTGGCTGCAGCCTGGAATGCTTCCCGAGCAAAAAGACGCAAAACCCCTCAACGCCACTTCCGTCGTCATCGATCGCGGTGAATATCTGGCGCGTGCCGGGGACTGTGTGGCCTGCCACACAGTACCCACTGGCATCCCTTTTGCCGGCGGGCGCGCCATGTCCACGCCCTTCGGCAATCTCTATGTGCCGAACATCACCCCTGACGATGAGACCGGAATCGGCAAATGGACGCCTGACGACTTCTACCGAATGATGCACACGGGCGTGTCCCGCGACGGGACGCTTCTTTACCCGGCCATGCCATTCGCTTCTTACACCAAGGTGACCCGCGCGGATTCCGACGCGATCTACGCGTTTTTGATGTCGGTCCCGCCGGTGCGGCAGCAGAACCGCCCGCACGAGCTCAAATTTCCATTCAACAATCGCGACTTGTTGATCGGCTGGAGGACGCTCTACTTCAAGGAAGGGGAGTTCATTGCGGACCCGGCTCAGACCACGCAATGGAACCGTGGCGCCTATCTCGTGCAAGGGCTCGGCCACTGCGCGATGTGCCACACGGCCATCAATGCGCTGGGCGGCTCCAGCGAATCAAAGGCGTTCGAAGGCGGAATGATCCCGAATCAGAACTGGTACGCGCCTTCGTTGACTTCGAACCAGGAGGCCGGCTTGGGAAACTGGGACATCAAGGAGATCGCCCACTTGCTGCAGGTGGGAGTTTCGCCGCGCGGGACTGTGTACGGCCCCATGGCGGAGGTCGTATATAACAGCCTGCAATACCTGAGCGACGCGGACGCCGAAGCGATGGCAGTCTATCTCAAGGCGCTGCCGCAACGCGATTCGGAGCCGCCGCCCACAAGCCAGGCGAGGCTCGTCAACCCCGCGGTGATGGAGCTCGGCCGAAAGGTCTACGAAAAGCAATGTGCGGTGTGCCATGGAGACGAGGGGAAGGGACAGCCGCCAGCGTATCCACCGCTGGCGGGCAACCAGTCGATCACCATGTCTTCGCCGGTGAATTCGATCCGCATGGTGCTCAACGGAGGGTATTCACCGGGCACCAAGAAAAATCCCAGACCCCATGGCATGCCGCCGTTCTCGCACATCCTGAGCGACGACGAGGTGTCGGCGGCAGTCACTTACATCCGCGTCGCATGGAACAACAGCGGCACTCCGGTTACCCCGGTCCAGGTCAACGATCTGCGCAAGCTCCTTCCCGAGTGAGATAAGACGATGGCGGCACCCCTCGACACTGACGATGTGAAGCGTGTGGACGACGAAGTCGACGCAATTGTGAGGCGCGGACCCTCCGGGACTTTTGCGGTGGCAGGTGTTGCGACAGCGATTGTTATCGCGATTTACTTCGCCTTCTACTTTTTTGTCTATCTGCCGCGCGGGGCGATCCAATGAGCATTGCGACGCCTGCGTCGGGCGACGCGCATCAGTCGGAGATCGTCGCGATCGCGGCGGAACGGCGGTGGGCCATTATGGTCGGTGTCATTATTGCTTTCCTGGTCGCGATGATGGTGATCACCGGCCTTCACTGGGCGGCCATGCCGCCATCCCGCGTCGAAACCATCGACGTGAAGACGGTTCACATCAAGGGCGAGTTCGTCGAGAGCAATCTCGGGACCACCGTGGGCACGGATGGCAAGGCGACGGTGCGCCTCATAGCTCAGCAGTATTCCTTCCAGCCCCAGTGCATCGTCGTGCCGGCCGAAATGCCGGTGACGTTTCGTGCCACCAGCACCGACGCGATCCACGGCTTCATCGTAGGAACCACCAACGCCAACACGATGCTGGTCCCTGGCTTCGTTGCGACGTTCACCACGACGTTTCGCAAGCCGGGCGAGCATCTCATGCCCTGCCACGAATATTGCGGCATCGGTCATGAAGCCATGTGGGCGCGCGTTCAGGTGATCCCACCGAATGAATTTCTCGCAAAGGCGCGCGCCGGAGAAAGGCTGAGCTGTGTTGCTCGCTAGAAAACTCGTGCTGGCTCACTTCTGGGTGGCGTTCCTTGCCTTCCTGGGCGCCATCGTGCTCGGCGAATGGCAGATGTACGTCCGAAGCCCCCTTTCAGCGTGGATCAATAATCCCGAGCACTACTACCGGTCAGTGACCGCGCATGGCACGGTGATGGCCTACGTGCTTCCGACGCTTGTCGCCATGGGCTTTGGCTACGCCATCGTCGAGCTGTCGCTGAAGCGGCCGCTGATCGGACTGCGCTGGGCATGGGCGGGTTTTTGGCTGGTTATCGCAGGAACCGCGATGGCGGCCGCGACGATGGCAGTGGGCAAGGCTTCGGTGCTCTACACGTTCTATCCGCCGATGATCGCGAGCCCCTTCTATTACCTGGGCGTGGTCCTCGTCGTGGTCGGCTCTTGGATTTGGGTCGCCCTGATGGCCGTCAACCTCCGAGCATGGAAGAGAGCCAATCCAGGAGCGACCGTGCCGCTGGCGATGTTCGGCAATGTGGCAGGGGCGTATCTGTGGGCCTGGACCTCGGTGGGTGCCGCCGTCGAAGTGCTGGTGCTTATCCTCCCGGCATCGCTCGGACTTACCGATACCATCAATGCAGGGCTCGCCCGGGTTCTGTTTTCGTGGACGCTGCATGCCATCGTCTACTTCTGGCTGATGCCGACGTACATCGCCTTCTACACGATCGTCCCTCGCGCCATCGGGGGACGTCTATACAGCGACACCATGGGGCGAGTCGCGTTTGCGCTCTTCCTCGTCTTTTCGATGCCCATCGGCATTCATCACCTTTTCGCCGACCCGCAGGTCGGCGCCGGCTTCAAGTTCGTGCACGCGGCGATGACGGCGATGGTGTCGGTCCCGACGCTGCTGACCGTGTTTACCATCGTCGCTTCTGTCGAAATCGCCGGACGGTTGCGCGGTGGCAAGGGCCTTTTCGGTTGGGTAAAGGCATTGCCGTGGGACAACCCGATGATGCTGGCGGTGACGTTCTCGTTTGTGATGCTCGGCCTGGGAGGGGCGGGCGGAATCATCAACATGAGCTATCAGCTCAACGAGACAATTCACAATACCCAGTGGGTGACGGGACACTTCCATCTGATCTTCGCCGGCGCCATCGTGATCATGTACTTCATGATCGCGTACGATCTGTGGCCGCAGCTCACGCAGTGCGCGCCGCTGCCCCAGCGGCTCATCAAGGCCCAGCTCTGGCTGTGGTTCATCGGCATGCTGGTGCTGTCGCTGCCTTGGCATCTTGTCGGGCTGCTCGGCATGCCGCGGCGCATGGCGTATTACGACTACAGTCATCCGGCCTTGCATCCGCAAGCGTGGACTGTCACCGCCTCCACGATAGGGGGGCTGATGCTTGTGGTTTCGGCATTCCTGCTCGTCTTCATCCTCGCCCGCGCGAGTGCCCGCCGCAATGAGCGCACGCCGGATGCCTACACGTTCAGTCTGCCGGTTCATCCTGGAGGCCACACGCCTGTTGCCTTGAACGGGCTCGGCCTATGGGTTGCAATGATGATTGCGCTCACCGTGGTGAACTACGGGTATCCAATCGCCCAGCTCGCGCTTCTCAAGGAAGCGTCGGTTCCGGTCATTCCGATCGGGAGCCGATAATGAGCGAGCAGAAGCTGTATTCGTGGAGCAACGTGTGGTTTCGCCGCAGCGTCGTCTCGCTCGTCGTCCTGACGTTGCTGTCCATCGTCGTCGGATTCGTATGGCTGCCCTCCGTGCAGAGCGATTTCAACGCGCAGGGACTGTGGGCCAGCATCTGCCGCGCAGCCGGGGTGCCCTCGACGTGGGGTGTAGCAGACGTGAAGGACGGACCGCTGTCGACAACGGTGGTATTGGAACGAGCGATGGCTCGCGACGGAACAAGCGAGTCCGTGGGACACGGCGCCACTCTGGCGCTCAACTGTACGATGTGCCATGGCGCACAAGGCGTCAGCGTGTCGAATGCGCCCAATCTCGCCGGCCAGTATCCCGAAGTTGTCATCAAGCAGCTTTATGACTACAAGGATGGAAGGCGCCCAAGTCCCATCATGGAAGCGATTGCCAAGGCGCTGTCCGACAAGGATATTGCGGATCTAGCCGCGTATTACGCGTATCTCCCGAAGGCAAGGACGGCGCCGACGACCTATGCAGAATCGCTCCCGCGCGTTGTGCGCGTCGGCGACCCTCTCCGCAACATAGCCCCGTGCATATCGTGTCATGGGGGCGTCGATCAGAAGCTTGGCGCCCCGTGGCTGGAAGGCATGCCCAAGGATTATCTCGTCGCCCAGTTGAACGCTTTCGCGTCGGGAAATCGGCGGAATGACGCCGAGGCCCAGATGCGCAACATGGTGCGCGCCATGACCCCTCAGGAGATCGACGACGTATCGACATTTTACGCGCGCAAAGCAAATCTCTCGGACCACAGGTAAGGTCCCAAGACCGGGGTGGCGCGGGCGTATTCGACGGGCTTTCGTCAGAAAAGCGTGCCGGGTTGGCATTCAGCGCAACTACCAATTCCCTTTCGCTAGAAAGGCGCAGCGGCGTATCGACCAAGCCGAATTGCCGCCTCCAGAAGCAAGGCTCGCGTTGCTTCAACTTGCGATATGTCGCGGGCTGCGACTCCACACGGAGGACCGGATTCGGGGGATCTCATCCAGCGCCTCATGTGCAACGCTGAAATCCCCATTACGTTTCATGAGCGCCGCTACTGCATTGAATTCGGCGAGTACTTCCGCGAATACTTGGTCCGGCTGAAGCCGCTCGTCGAAGACGGACTCGTTTGTGTCGAGGCGCAACGCATTGTCGCCACCTCGCAAGGACGCCTGTTGTTGCGTAATATTGCAATGTGCTTCGACCGTTATCTCGTTGGCGCTGGAGCGCCGATAAAATTTTCGCGTGTCTTCTAGCCTCGCGAGGCGCGTGTTCGTGAGTCGGCCGGTCTTTCCGCTGGCGAACCGTAGTACGCTCGCCGACGACGGTGACGAACAGCGCTTCTGCTCGACATGTGCCTTCTCCGATGCATGCTTGTCACAGGGCATGAACAAGCGCTCCCTCGCGGATTTGCATATGTTGGTCGAGCACGTGGGCCCGCTGCATGCCGGCGATCACCTGTTCCGCAAGGGCGACCCGTTCTCCTCCATCGCGGCCGTAAGGGTTGGCACCGTGAAGACCTATGTCGTCGATCGTGACGGCGGTGAGCGCGTCCTCGGCTTTCACCTGCCAGGTGAAGTGATCGGCCTCGATGCGATCGACGGAGCGCACTACCCGTGCAGTGCGGTAGCGCTTGATACCGTTGCTCTATGCCGCTTCTCATTTTCGCGCATCGCCGAGCTCGCGTCGCGCATGCCGGGTCTACAGCAGCAGCTCTTCCGCCTGCTCAGCCGGAATATCAGCGCCGCAGTTCGACTCACAGGCGACTGGTCGGCGGACCAACGGATGGCCGCTTTTCTGCTTGGACTCTCGCAACGCCTGGCTGCGCGGG
>JBDTLK010000140.1:0-9585 GCA_039934835.1 Edaphobacterium sp. (SeqCode)
CGCGAGGTCGTCGGGGCGAACGCCGGCCAGCGCGCCGCCGTAGCGTCCGATGGGAGTGCGCAGCGCGTCGCAGATGAAGGCGTCTTGCATCGATGGCTCCGGTTCGGCGTCAGGCCGAGATGGTTTCAGGCAGTGGCGGGAATCGCCGCGCGCAGCAGCGGAACACCGGTGAGTTTTTGCAGTTCCTCGAAAGTAAGGCCGTCGACGATCTCGACCAACGACAAGCCCTCGGGCGTAACGTCGAGCACTGCCAGGTCGGTGTAGATGCGGTGTACGCAGCCGATTCCCGTCAGCGGATAGGTGCACCTGGCGACGACCTTGGATTCGCCGCTCTTGGTCTGGTGATCCATCATGACGCAGACGCGTTTGGCGCCGATCGCCAGGTCCATCGCGCCGCCTACCGCCGGAATTGCATCAGGCGCGCCGGTATGCCAGTTGGCAAGGTCGCCGGTAGCGGAAACCTGGAACGCGCCAAGCACGCAGATGTCCAGATGTCCGCCGCGCATCATCGCGAACGAGTCGCCATGGTGAAAATACGCGCCGCCAGTGAGCAGCGTTACGGGCTGCTTGCCGGCGTTGATGAGGTCGGGGTCTTCGTGCCCCGACGCCGGCGCCGGCCCCATGCCCAGCAAGCCGTTTTCACTCTGCAGGAAGATCTCGCGATCCTCGGGCAGGTGATTGGCGACGAGCGTCGGCAGGCCGATGCCCAAGTTGACATAGGCGCCTTCGGGAATGTCGCGCGCGACACGCGCGGCCATCTGATCGCGGGTGAGCCGTTTCATTGTCGGTCCTCGTATTTAAGCCGCGGCGCGTTTCGGTGCGGCAACTTGCACCACGCGCTTGACGAAAATTCCGGGCGTGACGACCACCTCGGGGTCGAGCGCTCCGAGCGGCACGATTTCACGCACCTGGGCGACGGTGCACTTTGCCGCGGCAGCCATGATGGGGCCGAAGTTGCGCGCAGTCTTGCGGTAGACGAGATTGCCCCAGCGATCGCCGCGATCGGCCTTGATCAGCGCGAAGTCGGCACGGATCGGATATTCGAGAACGTAGTTGCGGCCGTCGATGGTTCGCGTCTCCTTGCCCTCGGCGAGCAGCGTGCCATAGCCGGTCGGCGTGAAGATGGCGCCCAGCCCCGCCCCTGCCGCCTGAATGCGGACGGCAAGATTTCCTTGGGGAACGAGCTCCAGCTCGATGGCGCCGGCGTGATAGAGCGCGTCGAAGACGTACGAATCCGTTTGCCGCGGAAACGAGCAGACGATCTTGCGCACGCGGCGCGCCTTGAGCAGCGCCGCGAGGCCGATGTCGCCGTTGCCGGCGTTATTGTTGACGATGGTGAGTTCACGGGGCCCCAGCGCGATGAGCGCGTCGATGAGCTCGGACGGCATGCCGGCGGTGCCGAATCCGCCGATCATCACGGTGGCGCCATCGAAGACGTCGGCTACGGCGGCTTCGGCTGATGCGACGGTTTTGTCGATCAAGGTGCTCTCCTCCTTCAGCGACGTGCACTCGCCATACGCGTCCGGACTAGTGGCGCTGCCTCGCACGACCGATTTGGCCTCGGTCTGTCTGTGCGATTATCGCACTTGTGTGCGTTTAACGAATGTTGCGGCTTGCATTCTTCCCTGTCAAGGGCGGTCAGCGCTTTAGTGTGCGTTAATCGCCCCCGCAACTATAATGTTCGCTGTCGATCCATTCGCAAGAGTCGCATGGCCAAGTCCAGTCGTCCTCTCGCCAAAACCCACACCCCGGTCCGCCCCACGCCGGATCTGCGAGCGGGCAACGTCGCGCCTGCACTCGAAGCCGCCGACGGCGACCCTAATTTCATGACCTCGCTCGCGCGCGGCCTGGCGGTGATCCGGGCATTTTCCCAGCAACGCAAGAAACTGTCGATTGCACAGGTCAGCCATCAAACTGGCATTCCGCGCGCCGCCGTGCGCCGCTGCCTGCACACGCTGGCCCGCCTCGGTTACGTCAGCATTAACGAGCGCGATTTCGCGCTCAGTCCCAAGATCCTGACGCTTGGCCACGCCTACCTGTCGTCCACGCCGCTGTCGGCATCGGCGCAACCGTTGCTCGACCGTGTCGCGGCGACGGTCCACGAATCGTGTTCGATGACGATTCTGGACGACGACGAAATTCTCTACGTCGCGCGCTCGGCGGCAACGATCCGCATCATGTCGGTCGATCTGTCGATCGGCAGCCGGCTGCCGGCGCACTGCACGTCGATGGGCCGCGTGCTGCTGGCATCGCTCGCCCCCGGCGCACTGGCCGCCCACTTCGAGCGGGTGAAGCCGGTCGCGTACACGCAGTACACGCTGACTTCGCGCGACAAACTCGGCAAGGTGCTCGATACGGTGCGCGCGCAGGGCTACTCGATCGTTGACCAGGAACTGGAAGTCGGCCTGCGCTCGATTGCCGTGCCGGTGTTCGACGCCTCGGGCAAGGCGGTTGCCGCGATCAACATCGGCGCCCAGGCGTCGCGCGCCAGCGCACGACACATGCAGCAGGAGTTCCTGCCGCCGCTCAAGGCCGCCGCGCGCGAGCTTTCGTTACTACTGGCCTGACCCGGCGCCGGAGTCGACGGGTGACACTCAAAGGCACCTTAGGCCGTACTGCGGCGTGGGCGCACGCCGCGCCCTGCACAGCCCGGCTGGCATAGAGCTTGCTGCCAGGAAGGTACGCACGCTACGTGCGGAATTTGGCGCGCCCTGCCCGACCGTCCAACCAAAACGACCGGGGCGCGGCCACGACGAGGCGAACGTGGAATTGGCAGCCAGTCCCGCAACAAAAACCTTGCCTGTCGCCGGGCGGCGCATGCGGCGCGCGTGGCAGCGCGCATGGCTTGCGTTCGCGGATCACCTTACGACCCAGCTGTGCGCTGCGGTCCTGCTCGCACACGTCGCAGCAGTCCCCCTCCTCTTCTACGGCAAGGTCGGTGGTTGGGGTTACGCCCTGCTGGCCCTGAGCTTCTCCTGCGCCGCGCTGGTGATGGTTGGCAGGCGCTGGTCGCGTGCACTCAACGGCCTGCACTTGACGCTGCTCGAGTTCGGTCCGCCTCGCGAGAGGGAGCCAATGGTGATCGCGCCGACCGCTGGTGGCCTGCGGCGTCTGCAACACGGTCTTGAACAAGCCCATCGGCGCGCGCTGCACCGCATGCAAAAACTCAAGAGCGCACGCGATGCGGCGGAAAGCGATGCCGGAGTCCAGCGCGCCCTGGTCATTGGCTTGACGCGCGCGCAACGCATCGCTCACGTCGGCAGCTGGCAATGGGATCGCGATCCGGCGACGGTTTCGTGCTCGGACGAGGTCTATAACATCCTTGGTTTCGATGCCGCGGCTATCGAATCGCGGCCCGCCGCCATCGAGGCGCTGGTTCATCGCGACGATCGCCACGCGCTCCGTCGCTGGATAGTCAAGCTCGCGCGCGGCGGTGCTGCAGAGGGCATCGACCTGCGCACGCTGTCGCGCAACGGTGAGCTGCGCCACGTGCACCTGCTCGGCGAAGGCGTCGCCAACGATCTCGGGCGCTGCGTCGCCGTCGCCGGCACCATCCAGGACTCGACCGAGCGCACGCACGCCATCCAGCAGATTCACCGTCTCGCATATTTCGACGTGCTCACCGAACTGCCCAATCGCTCGCGCTTTCACGAGAAGCTCGCCGAAACGTTGGAGCTGGCAAGGCGTGAAGAGCGCTCGTTCGCGATCATGTTTCTCGACCTCGATCACTTCAAGCGCATCAACGACACCCTCGGTCACGCGGTCGGCGACGATCTGCTGCGCATCGTCGCGCAGCGCCTCACACGGAGCCTGCGCACCGAGGACATTGCCGGGCTGACTCCGCCCAAGTCGGTGGAACGCGACGTCTGCCGACAAGGTGGCGACGAGTTCATAGTCCTGCTCAACGGTGTCACCAACGAGCAGGAGGCCTCGCGCGCAGCGACCCGGCTGCTGGCGACCCTTGCACAACCCATCGTGCTCGGTGAGCAGGAGCTGTTTGTTTCGGCGTCGATTGGCATCGCCCTCTATCCGCGCGACGGCGACGACCTGGACACGCTGCTCAAGAACGCCGATGTGGCGATGTATCACGCCAAGGGCGAAGGCCGGAACCGTTTCTTCTTCTACCGCGAAGCGATGCGGGCGGCCACCGCCGAGCGGCTTGCCCTCGAGCACGATCTGCGCAAAGCGCTCGAAGGCGGACAGTTCGAGCTCTACTATCAACCGCAGGTAGAAGTGCGCACCGGGGCCATCGTCGGCATCGAAGCGCTTATCCGCTGGAATCATCCGACGCTGGGTCTGCTCACACCCGGCCACTTCATCGGCGTCGCCGAGGAAGCCGGTCTGATCATGGACATCTGGGAGTGGGTGATGGTCACCGCGCTGATCCAGCACAACGCCTGGCTCGAGCAGGGCCTGCCCGCGGTTACCATCGCGGTGAATCTTTCGAGTGTCCAGTTCGACGATGCCGGACTCGCCGAGCGCGTGCAGGCCAGTGCGCGCCTGGTGGGCGTGCCGCTCGACTATCTCGAGCTGGAAGTCACCGAGTCGATGCTGATGCGCGACTTCGATGCCACGCTCGATACACTCAAGGCTTTGCGCGCGATGGGCGTGAAGATTGCGATCGACGATTTCGGCACCGGCTACTCGTCGCTGGCATACCTGCGCCGGCTGCCGGTGGACAAGCTCAAGCTCGATCAGTCATTCACCCGCGATGTCGGCAACATGGAAGGCGACGGCGTGATCATCAAGGCGGTGATGGCGATTGCGCACAGTTTGCAGCTGTCCGTGGTGGCAGAAGGCGTCGAGACCCAGGCACAGATCGATTTCCTGGTCGGACTCGGCTGCACGACGGTGCAGGGTTACCTGCTCGGTCGACCGCTGCCCGCCGAGGCGACCGCCGAGCTGCTGCGGCAGAGCATGAAGCACACGCAGGCCGCGGCGGCGCCCGTTCGCGACGAAAGCTGGAATTCCATCGTGCAGTCGCGCGCGGGAAGCTTCGGCAAGATGCGGCGCACCGACGTCGACGTGGCGCAGTGAACAACGGCCGCGCCCTTGGTGCGAGGCAGGGAAGTAACCGCAATCAGTCCGCCACGTATCGCCGCACCGGCAAGCTGCGCCGCGACACGTGGTCGGTGATCCATTGCACCGAACACCGTGCGCGCCCAGCGACGAGCGCCAGCGGCATCTGTACATAGTCGTCGTTGAAAACTTCGAAGCTGTAGTCGCCGGCATACCCCAGGTTGTCGATCGCCCGAATCAGGTCGCCCAGCACATCGCTGTGCGCACCCTCGCCGGGGAAGACACGCGCGTGGCGCGCCGTTTCCAGCCGCTCCAGCGCCGTCGATGGAGCGCTCCACATGAAATCGGAAAGCTGCACAAAGAAGACCTTGGCCGGATTGATGGTGTCGAGCACTTCCAGCGGCGTCGCGCGCGCGAGTATGTGGAAGGAGTCGAGCGCCAGTCCGAGGTTCGCGACATTGGCCGCGTTCACCAGCGCCCACGCATCGGCGAGATCGTCGACCCGGCGTCCCCACGACAGCGCCTCGTACACAACGCGGATACCCAGCGGCACGCCGAGCATTGCCAGCTTGCGCAGGTCGGCGACCTGCGCCGCGAAATCGCCATCGGCATGCGCGGAAGTGCTCGAACAGGCCAGTATCAGCGGCGCGCCGACGTCGTGGGCCAGCTCGAGCATCGCCTTGGCGACGTCGACCTTGTAGGCATGCAAGTGACCGGACAATCCCTCGAAGTCGCGCAGTACCTGCAGGCCCGTCACGCGCAGTCCGCTGTTGCGCACCGCATCGATCGCTGCGGATTCGCCGTCAGGATGGCCGACGAGATCGCGCGCGGAGAGCATGATCTGGGTGAAGCCGGCAGCGCGCACGGCGGCGAGCTTGGCCTCGATGGGGCCGGCCAGCGTAATCGTGTCCATGCCGAAGTCTTCGAGCTTCACGTCATGCCTTCAGGCGGCGTCGGTCGACTTCAGGCCGCATCCGCGACCGAGCTCACGACCAGTTCGACGCAGAATCCGCCGAGGTAGATCTGGGTGAGCGCGCCCTTCTCCGACGGCCGCACCGGCTCGCGGTCGACGAACACGATGCCGCGGGCCTCGAGCGCGCGCACGGCGCCTAGAACGTCGGCTGTCCCGAGACCGACGCGCAGCAGTGCCTCGTTCCATTCCACGAAATCGGCGCCGGCAGGAGGCTCGACGAGCTGGAAGTAGAAGCTACCGTCGGCACTGCGCAGTAGCGTGCCCTTGGGCAGCACGCCGAAGTACTGGCCGCGGCGCAAAGGCTCGAATCCGAACAGCGTGCGGTAGAAATCGCTCCAGGCATCGGTGCGATCCGACTGTACCGCCTGCACCAGGCCGAACCAGTGCAGGCCGGCGATGTCCGGCGGCTCGCGGTCGACGCCCTCGAGGTACACGAAGTCGACGTCGTAAATGGACAGGTTGTCGTGCCGGTCGACAAAGTAGATCAGGCTGTCGCCGACGCCGTGGATGCCGGGAATGTGCAGCTCCATCGCCGCGGCGCGGGTGGGCATGTCCCAGGCGCCGAGCTCGAGCGCGCGGCGATGCGCGAAGGCCGCGTCGCGCACGCGGAAGGCGACCGCGCCGATGGTCGGCGTGGAACTGCGCGTGGTTTCGCGCACGCTCGCGGGATCGGCATCGACGATGATGTTCATGACGCCCTGGCGGTAGAGCATGACTTCGCGCGAACGATGGCGCGCCACCGGCTGGAATCCCAGCTGCTGCAGCAGAGCACCCAGCGCCAGCGGCTCGCGGGTGGTGTATTCGATGAACTCGACACCCTGCATTCCGAGCGGGTTCGATGGTGCGGGCAGATGCTCTTGATCCATGGTCGCTCACGACGCCCGACTCGGGGCTTTCGTTTCGATTCTACCAGTATGATTCGGACCCAGCGGAAAGCGGGCGATGCTGGGCTCAAGCGTACGCCTCCACGCGCGCGCCGCCATCGCGGCCATTGCACGAACGCTGCCGTGAAGGGCATAGTGCATCATTGTCAAAGCGCCGAGCCAATGATGACCGCTTCCAAGTCCGGTCTGCGACCGCAAACGCTAGCCGCCCAGGGCATGGGCCGCGTCGCCGCACCCTATCGCGACATCGTGCCTCCCATCCACGTCACGACGACCTACGAGCGCGGCGCCGATCTTGCGTTTCCCGGAGGTCGGATGTATTCGCGCGCGGACAATCCCACGTACGACCAAGCGGAGGCGCTGCTCGCCGCGCTCGAAGGCGCGTCCGCGGCGTTGCTGTTCGCGTCGGGACAGGCGGCGGCCGCGGCGATATTCCAGTCGCTCAGGCCGGGTGAGGGCGTGCTGGCCCCGCGCAACATGTATTGGGGGCTGCGCAAATGGCTCCTCGATTTCATGGTGCCCTGGGGAATCGCCGTCGATTTCTATGACAACGCGTCGCTCGACAGTCTCGCCGAGCAGACACGCGCGCGCCGGCCGCGCCTGATATGGATCGAGACGCCCGCCAATCCCACGTGGGACATCACCGACATCGCCGCAGCTTGCGTGCTGGCGCGCGAAGTCGGCGCGCGGGTCGCGGTCGATTCGACCGTTGCCACGCCACTGCTGACGCGCCCCCTGGAGCTCGGCGCCGACCTCGTCATGCATTCGGCTACCAAATACCTCAACGGCCATTCGGATGTCATCGCCGGAGCGCTGGCGAGCGCGCGCGACGACGAAGGCTGGCAACGGATCCGCTACGTGCGCGGCGGCGGCGGCGCCGTGCTCGGTCCTTTCGAAGCGTCTCTGCTGTTACGCGGCATGCGCACGTTGCACCTGCGCGTCGCCGCGGCGTGCGCGAATGCACAGGCGATTGCCGAGCGCTTCGCGGGCGATGCCCGCGTGGCGCAGGTGCTCTATCCGGGTTTGCGCGCACATCCGGGACACGCGGTGGCCGCGCGGCAGATGCAGGGCGGCTTTGGCGGCATGTTGTCGCTGCGCCTGGCGCAGGGCGAAGCCGCCGCCATCGCCTTCGCCGCCAAGCTGCACGTATTCAAGCGCGCGACTTCGCTTGGTTCGGTGGAGAGCC
The DNA here is from genome assembly GCA_039934835.1 of Edaphobacterium sp. (SeqCode). GTDB lineage: Bacteria > Pseudomonadota > Gammaproteobacteria > Burkholderiales > Casimicrobiaceae > PALSA-1003. The sequence continues at coordinate 8,063 of JBDTLK010000140.1, forward strand.
TGGCCGAGCATCGCGCCAGTGTCGAGGGTCCAGGCACCGCGTGTCCGGCCGACCTGGTGCGACTGTCGATCGGCGTCGAGCATGTCGACGACCTGATCGCCGACATCGAGCAGGCTCTCGGGTGATGGCAACGCACGCTTCCTACAGGTGGGCGCGCCGAGCGCGGCACGCATTGCTGCCGACGGCCGCGTGCGCCGGCATGACGCTCATCGAAGTCGCGGTCATCCTCGCCATCATCGGGACGCTGGCGCTGCTGGCTATTCCAGGCATGGGGGAGCGGATCGCCCGCGACCAGGTGGTTGCGGCGCTGCCGCTGGCCGAAATCGCCAAGCCGCCGATCGCCTTGGCGTGGCTAGCGACACAAGTGCTGCCGGCGGACAATGCCACCGCGGGCCTGCCCCCGCCGTCCAAGATCATCAGCAACTACGTGAGCTCGGTGGCCGTCGACAATGGCGCCATTCACATTACCTTTGCCAGCAGCAACGTCAACGGAGCGATCGCCGGCAAGGTCCTGACGCTGCGCCCGGCGGTCGTTGCCGACGCGCCGATCGTGCCGATCACCTGGGTTTGTGGCAACGGAACGTGGCCAGCGGGGATGACCATCCAGGGCGAGAACCGGACCAATATCGCAGCCCCTTTCCTGCCGGTGAATTGTCGCGGCTAGAAGGGCGATCACGCGGGGCTCGCGTGCCGGGTAATCAGCCGGAGCGCGCCTTGGCGGTCTCGGCCGCGTCGACACGCAACGGCTGCAACGCCAGCGCGACGCCGTACGCGACGCGCGCGTGCTCGACCGACATCTTGCCCTCGCGCACGTCTTCGAGCACTGCCGCCGGATCACGCAGACGTGGATTGCCGTGTCCGCCACCGCCCGCCAGGCGGACTTTCAAGACGTCCCCATTGGAAACGGTGGTCAGGAACTTGGCGCGACACGCCTCGTCGGTGCCGTCGGCGCGGGTGATGCTGACCATCGACGGCGCGCCCGGCTCGCCACCCTCCAGGCCATAGGGCGGATGATCGCGACGGTCCGAGCGGATCTGCAGGGTCGCGTTATCCGTCTTGAAGCGCAGATGGCGTTCGATCGCCAGCCCGCCGCGATAGCGGCCGGGACCGCCGGTATCCGGCACCAGCGCATAGCGTTCGATGGCAATGGGCTGATCGGCCTCGATCATTTCGACCGGCGCGTTCGAGTAATTCACCAGCGTGCCGGTGCACGCGTCCATGCCATCGCGGTCGGGACCGCCGCCCCACGACGCGAGCAGAAACTCGAGATAAACGCGCGCGTCACCGTGTTCGTCGATGCCGCCGAAGGAAATGCCGACGTCGGGCGCATTCGACCCGCATGCGGGGAGAATGTCGGGCACGGCCTGCGCCAGCGCGCCAAATATTGTGTCGGCGATGCGAATTCCGGTGATGCCGCGCGCAGCCACCGCCGCGGGCGCGCGCGGGTTCACCACGCTCCCTTCCGGCGCGATGACCTCGATCGGCCGGAAGTAGCCGGCGTTGTTGGGGATCGACAGGTCGAC
>JBDTLK010000141.1:0-9572 GCA_039934835.1 Edaphobacterium sp. (SeqCode)
TGCTCAAGGACGCGCGCCGCGCGCTCGACGCCGGACGCTTCGCCGCCGCCGATGCGTTCATCGGACAGGCGCTGCAAAAAAAACTCGATGCGCGCCATGGCGAGACGCTGTTCGATCTGGGCAACCGCTTCGCCGAAAGATCGCGGCCGGCGTTGGCAATTCGCATCTTCGAGCGCGTTCTCTCGCTATTCCCGGGCCATCCTGGCTTGCTGGTCAATCTGGGAGTGCAATTCGACTTGAACGGCGCGGCCGAGCGCGCCGAGCGCTGCTTTCGCGATGCGCTCCGGCGCGATCCGGACATGGTCGCGGCGCTTGCCAACCTGGCGCACCTGCTGTTCACGCACGAGCGCTTTGCCGAGGCGCTGGCCTGTTACGACCGCTTGATCGCACTGGCCCCCGAGGCGCCGGGGGACATATGGAACAACCGCGGCGTCTGTCAGCGAAATCTGCGCGTCGCCGGCGCCGAACCGAGTTTCCGGACCGCGCTTGCCCGCATGCGGGACTCGCCGCAGATCCTGGCCAATCTGGGTTTTCTGCTCAGCGAGCAACGCCGATACGACGAAGCCCTGCCGCTGTTGCTGCAGGCGCGTACGCTCGATCCCTCGCGCCTGCAGGTCGCGGCGCAGGTACTCGACCTGCGAATGCAATTTGCCGACTGGACCGATTTCGAGCGCGACCGCGGCGAAATACTCGCTGGAGTCGCGGCGCTGGCGACAACGCCGGGACAGACCGTGCCGCCATTCGCGTTTCTGTCGATTTGCGATGATCCGGCGCTGCAACTCGTCGCGGCGCAGAGTTTCGCGTGGCCCGAGGCGGGCGTCGCAGACCTTGCCAAGGCCGGTCCGTTGGACACGCCAGAGCCGCTGCGGCTGGGCCTGGTCGCAGCGGCGTTTCACGATCACCCGGTCCCACGGCTGATCGCAGAGCTGCTCGAGCGCCTCGACCGGCGCCATTTTGAAATCTACGCCTACGAGTTGGGTAGCGGTACAGCCGACAGCATGCAGGCCCGCATTCGCAATGCCGTAACGCATTTCGCGAACCTTGGAACGTTGAGCTCAAGCGACGCCGTCCGGCGCATTCGCGTCGATGGAATCGCCATGCTCTTCGACCTGACAGGCCACACCGAGCACGCACGCCCGGACATTTTTGCCGCCAAGCCCGCGCCCGTGCAGATCAGCTTTCTCGGCCACGCCGGGACGCTTGGCGCTCGTTACTACGACTGCATCATCACCGATGCTTATGCAACGCCGCCGTCGGAGCAGATACATTTCGATGAAAAATTCGCCTACCTCTCCGAGTGCTATTTTCCGGGCGACTCGACTCGCGTGATCGACACGCCAACGCGCACACGCGCGGACTACTCGCTGCCGGAGGACGCGTTCGTTTTCTGCACGCAAGCCGCGTCATACAAGATCGTTCCGGAAATCTTCGGCATCTGGATGCGGTTGCTCGCGCACGTGGACCACAGCGTACTGTGGTTGCGGCCGATGAACGCCATCGCCGAGGCGAATCTGCGTCGCGAGGCGCAGCAGCGCGGCGTCGGGGGTGGACGCCTGGTGTTCGCTCCGCAGGAGGCGGTGGGCCGCTATTTGGCGCGGTTTCGACTTGCCGACCTGTACCTCGACACGTGGCCATTCGGTTCGCACACTACCGTCAACGACGCACTCTTCTCGGGCCTGCCGGTGCTGACGCTTGCTGGCCGCAGCATGGCGGCGCGCGTGTCGGCATCGCAGGTCCGGGCTGCCGAACTGACGGACCTCGTGGCTACTTCGCCTGAGCAGTATGAAGCGATTGCGCTAGCACTGGTCGACGATCGCGCACGGCTGGCGCGCCTTGGCAGGGGATTGCGCAAAGGGAGCAGCGGCCTTGCGCTGTTCGACATGCAGCGCTACACGCGGGAGTTCGAGGCGATGCTGCTGCGGATCTGGCAGGAGCGCGCGGGACAGCAGACACCCGCAGGCTAGGTGGCCAAGACATTCGACGGCGCGATGCGGCAGCTGCTGATCCGCCACGTTCCGTCCTTTTGCTTTTCCAGTGTGTACAACGCGACACGCACGGTGTTGTCGGCGTCGATCAGTCGCATTGGCTGGATGACCAGGCCTTCGATCACCGCACCGTCGAGAAATTCGACGTAGCGCGCGGTTAACAGGCTCGCATAGGCGCCGCGTACCATCGACATGAAGGTCTCGGCATCGCCGAACTGCGCCCTGATCCCGGGCGAAGCATAGGCGAATGCTTTTTTGGCGTCGCCAGCATGCAGCGCGGTGCGTTGCTCGGTGATCACGCGCTGGATCGCTTTCCATTCGGCGGGCGGCAACGACTCCTGCGCGGACGCGCCAGGCGCCGCCACACCAATCGCGCCCGCGACCGCCAACAGCAGGACCGCCAGGAAGTTGCGCCGGCTGACAGTGAGGCTCATGCCGCGAGCGATGCGTCGACGCGGCACACGGGGCACGCGGCATCGCGCAGGACGCGCACTTCGCGCCATTCCATCGCGAGCGCGTCGAGCAGCAACAGGCGTCCGGTCAGTGGTCGGCCGACGCCGGCGAGCAACTTGAGCGCTTCGGCGGCCTGCGCGGCGCCTACGATGCCGACCAGCGGAGCGAACACGCCCATAGTCGCGCAGCGCGTTTCCTCGAACTCGTCGCCTTCGCCAAACAGGCAGTGATAGCAGGGGCTTTCCTCATCGCGCGCGTCGAACACCGCGAGTTGTCCGTCGAAGCGGATGGCCGCCCCGGACACAAGCGGTTTTCTCGCGGCGACGCAGGCGCGGTTGACGGCGTGCCGCGTCGCGAAGTTGTCCGAGCAATCGAGCACGACATCGGCGGCCGCAACGAGCGGCGCGAGCTCGCCGTCGCCCACGCGCTGCGCCAGCGTTACCACGCGCACGTCCGGGTTGATCGCGCCGATGCGCGCGCCGGCCGCGGCAACCTTGGGCAGCCCTATCGCGGCCGTGTCGAACAGGATCTGTCGCTGCAGGTTGGTGAGGTCGACACAATCGGCGTCGACCAGTGTCAGCGTGCCAACGCCCGCGGCAGCGAGGAAGTGCGCTGCAGGATTGCCCAGTCCGCCGACGCCGACGATTAGCGCGTGCCCTGCTGCAAAACGCTCCTGTGCGTCGACGCCGAGTTCCGGCAGCAGGATGTGGCGGCTGTAGCGCAGGAGTTCAGTGTCGTCCATGGGCGGATTATCCAGACAAAAACGCCCGGACGAACCGGGCGTTTTGCGCTTGCCTGACTGGCGGCCCTACTGCGGCTTCGCCTGCGCGGCGACCGCTTTCGACGATGCAATGACGGGAAGTCCCTTCAACTGATTCATCGCCTGCTTCAACTGGAAATCGTCGGCGGCGCCGAACTCCACCCGCGCCGGCGGCGATTCCGCGGCGGCCTTGGCCTTTTCCGCATCAGCGATGGCCTTCGCCTTGAGCTTGGCCAAGGCGGCGGCGTCGAGGTCGGCGGTGGCGACCTGCTTGCCATCGACCAGGTGGTGATCGAGGTTGGCTTCGCGCATCCGGTTGGTCGACTCGCGACCGTCATCGACCATGACATCGGGCTCGATGCCCTTGGCCTGGATCGAGCGCCCGCTCGGCGTGTAGTAGCGCGCCGTCGTCAGCTTCAGGCCCGTATTGGGTCCCAGCGGCAGGATGGTTTGCACCGATCCCTTGCCGAAGGTTTGTGCGCCCATGACGATGGCGCGCTTGTGGTCCTGCAACGCGCCGGCGACGATCTCGGAGGCCGACGCCGTGCCGCCATCGACGAGTACGACGATCGGCACGCGTTTGAGGCCGGCCGGCAGGTCCTTGAGATAGTCGTCGCCGCGACCGCGCATGTAGTCGGACTTCGTCGCCGAAAGGCGCATGCGCGCGTCGGGCGTGCGGCCATCGGTGTAGACGACCAGCGCGTCCTGCGGCAGGAACGCCGAGGCAACACCGACCGATACGTTGAGCAATCCGCCCGGATCGCTGCGCAGGTCGAGCACCAGGCCCGTCAGATCGCCCTGCTTGTAGAGGTCACGCAGCGCCTTGGCCATGTCCTCGCCGGTGCGCTCCTGGAACTGGACGATGCGCAGATAGCCGTAGCCCGGCTCGATGAGCTTGGCGCGAACGCTGCGAAAATTGATGATTTCACGCGTCAGGGTGAAGGTAAGCGGCAAATCGACATCCTTGCGCGCGACGGTCAGCACGATCTGGGTGCCGGGTTTGCCACGCATCTTCTCCACCGCCTTGGACAGCGGCAGGCCGCGGGTGACGGTGTCGTCGATCTTGACGATCAGGTCACCGGTCTTGATCCCGGCGCGAAACGCCGGAGTGTCTTCAATCGGCGAGACCACCTTGATGATGCCGTCTTCAACGCCAACCTCGATGCCCAGGCCACCGAACTTGCCCTGCGTCGAAATCTGCAATTCCTTGTAGGCGTCGGCGTCGAGGAAGTCGGAATGCGGGTCGAGTCCGTGGACCATTCCGTTGATGGCTTCCTTGATGAGCTTGTCGTCGGCAACCGGCTCGACGTAATCGCTCTTGATGCGACCAAACACCGCAGAGAACAGCTGCAAATCCTCGTACGGGATTGGTAGCTTCGCCTCGCGTTCGGCCAGCGCCGAGAAATTGAGGCTGAGCAACAGCCCGAGCACTGCGCCCAAACCGACCAGTCCCGCCTTTTTCCAGCCATTGCCCATGTCTGCCTCATCCTTGTCCGGGGCGCGGCCCCAGACGCGGGGCCCGGCGCCTTGCCGGGATAGTCGTGCTGAAGAGTATACGCCGATCGGGACGGGACCCGCGACGCCGACAGGGGCGCTCGGTCGCGCGGCGCCAGCGGCCCGACCGGCGGTTGACTGGCATTTCGGGCGACGGGAGAACCCCGCGCTCGGTTAAGCCATCCAGTTGTGGACCGCGCCGTCGGCACGCGAGTTCCCGCAAACCCGCGACGACGCGCCAGATGTTCCGGGAGCAGGCGCCTGCGAGGTCGCTTGCGCTATCATTTCGGTTTCCCCGCGCGTCCTGCGCCTCGAGGCGACATGTATCCGGCTCCCATTCCCTTCATCCTCAACAACTGGCCGCTGGTCCTGGTCCTGGTAGTCTCGGGCGCGATGCTGCTGTGGCCGCTGATCCAACGGCAACTGTCTTCCTCGCGCGTGATCGGCGCGCCCGCGGCGACCCAGTTGATGAACCGCCAGAACGCCTTCATCCTCGACCTGCGCGACTCCAAGCAGTACTCGGATGGCCGCGTGCCCAACGCCGTCAATATTCCACTGAAGGAACTTGGCAGCCGCGGCCAGGACCTTGCAAAGTTCAAGGGTCGGCCGGTGATCGCCTACTGCGAACGCGGCAACCAAAGTCGGACGGCGACATCGGCATTGGCCAAGCTGGGCTTTACCGACGTGTTCACGCTTGATGGCGGGCTGCGCGCCTGGTCGGCGGCGGGCATGCCTATCGAAAAGGGCTGACGCGTCGTGACTGCAGAGGTGATGATGTATTCGACCGCCGTATGTCCCTATTGTGTGCGGGCCGAGCAAATGCTCCGCTCCAAGGGCGTCACCGCTATCGCCAAGGTGCGCGTCGACCTCGATCCCGCGCGCCGCGCCGAGATGATGGAAAAGACCGGCCGACGTACCGTGCCGCAAATCTACATCGCCGGCACGCATGTCGGCGGGTACGACGATCTGGTCGTGCTCGACCGCGCCGGCAAGCTCGCGCCCATGCTCGCCGGGGAGCCCGCGTGAACCGAAATGAGGCGGTGCGGCCGCCCGCACGCGTACGCTATAATCCGCGCCTCTTCTGATCCCCCGGGACCACGCATCATGGCTGACCAGCAACCGGAAAACGCGCCGACCCTGTCGATCCAGAAAATCTACGTCAAGGACCTGTCGCTGGAGAATCCCGGTTCTCCGCAATCGTTCCTGATGACCGAACCGCCGCAGGTCGAGGTGGGCTTGCGCACCCGCGGCGAGCAGGTCGAGGAAAACGTCTACGAATGCGTGCTCACGATCACCGTCACCGCCAAGACGGGGGACAGGACGCTGTTCCTGGTCGAGGCGTCGCAGGCGGGCCTTTTCCGCATTACCGGCGTGCCGGTCGCCGACATCCAGCCCATCATGGGCATCCATTGCCCGAACGTGCTCTTTCCGTACGTACGCGAGACCATCGCCGATGCGATCACGCGTGCCGGCTTTCCGCCCGTGCACCTTGATCCGATCAACTTCGAGATGCTCTACCAGCAGCAGCTCGCCAATCTGCAGCAGCAGCCGGCGGCTTCGCCGGTGCCCAGCTAAGACGGACATGGGCGCGTTGCGTCCTCCGGCGCGCATTGCGGCATTTGCGTGCGGCGCGGCCATCGCAGCGTTCGGCGGCGGGACGATCGCGGCGCAATTCCATTCGACGACCGACGTCGCTGTCCTGTATGACGCTCCCTCGGCGAAGGCGCGGCCGCTGTTCGTGCTCGCCAAGGACACGCCGCTCGAACTCATCGTCACGGTCGAAGGCTGGATGAAGATTCGCGATGTCGGCGGCACGGTGGCGTGGGTCGACAGGAAAGTCATCGGCGACAAGCGCATGCTGGTAGTTCGTGCACCCGTTGCCGACATCCTCGCCAATCCGGTCGACTCCGCGCCGCTGGTCTTCAAGGCCGAGCAGAACGTGCTGGTCGAACTGGTCGACACCGCGTATGTGAGCAATACGCCGGGCTGGGCCAAGGTCCGCCATCGCGACGGCCAGGTCGGCTATGTGCGCATCGGACAGGTCTGGGGCCTCTAGGCTTTTCCGCCACGAGTGAGCGCGGCCCCGCGCCTGACGCTCGCCGCCAATGACCGATACCGTTGCGATTCTGGGCGCGGGAGCGTGGGGTACCGCGCTGGCCGTGCACCTGACGCGCGCCGCGGCGCCGCCCGCGATCCTGCTCTGGGCGCGCGATCAGGCACAAGCGCGCGCGCTGCGGAAACAGCGCGAAAACGCGCGCTATCTGCCCGGCATCGCGTTGGCGGAGTCGATCACGATCGTCGATGATGCGGCAAAGGCGGTGGCCGCGGCGACGCTGATCATCGTCGCGACGCCGATCGCGGCCTTGTCCGAAGTCGTCGCGTCGCTGGCCGGCCGCGGCCGCGCGCCGCTGGTCTGGCTGGGCAAGGGCTTCGTCGCGTCGGACGCGGGAGCGGCGGGCGTGGCGCTCGCGCACCAAGTCGTCGCGCCATTGTGGCCAGCTCCGGTCGGGGTGGTATCGGGGCCGAGCTTCGCGGAGGAAGTCGCTGCGGGTCGACCCACTGCGGTGAGCGTCGCGGCGACCGATGCGGGCGTTGCGGACAGCGTCGCGCAACGCTTGCGCGGCAACGCGCTGCGCGCGTACGTGAGCGACGACCTGATCGGCGTCGAGGTCGGCGGCGCGGTGAAGAACGTGCTTGCCATCGCCGCTGGCGCGAGCGATGGTCTCGGCTTCGGCCACAACGCGCGCGCCGCGCTGATCACGCGCGGGCTCGCCGAGACGGGCCGGCTGTCGGCGGCAATGGGCGGCAAGCGCGAGACGCTGATGGGTCTCGCGGGCCTCGGGGACCTAGTGCTCACCTGCACCGGGGATCTGTCGCGCAATCGTCGTGTCGGCCTGGGGCTGGCTCGGGGCGACTCGCTGTCCGAAGTGCTCGGCAAACTGGGCCATGTCGCCGAAGGCGTGGCAGCGGCGCGTGCCGCGCACGCGCTCGCCGGTGCGCTCGGCATCGACATGCCGATCGTCGCGGCGGTGTATCGCGTGCTCTACGAGCGCCTGGCGCCGAAGCAGGCAGTCGCGGCGCTGCTGGCGCGCGAGCCGACCCGCGAATTCGGATAGTACGCGGCGCGCGCCGGTCAGACCGCACCGGCGAAGGCGGCTTGGCGCCACGCTTCGTATACCGTGACCGCGACCGCATTCGAAAGGTTTAGGCTGCGCATGCCCGGCAGCATCGGTACGCGCAGGCGCGCTTGCGCCGTGAACTCGGCCAGGATCGTGTCCGGCAATCCGGCCGTTTCGCATCCGAAAACGAATACGTCGTCCTGGCGCAGAGCGTACGCGTAGAGCGAGCGCGTCGACTGTGTCGTCAGCGCCAGCCAGCGTCGCGCATGCGGCGCATCGAGCGCGGCACGGCACGCGGCCCAGTCGCGATGGACGCGCACGCGCGCGTACTCGTGGTAGTCGAGGCCGGCGCGCTTCAACTCGCGATCGCCCAAGGAGAAGCCAAGAGGCTCGACCAGGTGGAGTTCGGCGCCAGTGTTCGCCGCCAGCCGGATGACGTTGCCGGTGTTGGGAGGGATTTCCGGATGAACGAGGACGATCGCCGGCATCAGCTCTACGGCGGCAGCGTTCGCGCGACGACCCAGTTCTCCACGCGAGCGGCGCCGGCGGTTTTAAGCGTGCGCGCGAATTCGGCAAGCGTCGCGCCGGTCGTCATCACGTCGTCGACCACGGCCACGTCGAGACCGGTGAGGTCGACGTCGCAGGCAAAGGCGTCGCGCACGTTGCGCGCGCGCTCTGGCCACGGCAGCGCGGCCTGCGGCGGCGTCGCGCGAATCCGGCGCACTCCGCGGGTGACGAGCGTGGCGTGCGTCCGGGCGGCGATCTGACGCGCGATTTCGGCCGCCTGATTGTAGCCGCGCTCGCGCTGGCGTGCTGGCGAGAGTGGCAGCGCGATCAGGCGCGGCGGTACGGTGGCAGTGCGGCGCGCGCGCGCCGCGATGATCGCGACCGCGCACCATTCGGCAAGTGCGAGGTGGCCCCGGTACTTGAACGCCTGAATCAGCCGGTCGACCGGAAACGCGTATGCGTACGCCGCGACCGTGGCGTCAAAGGCGGGCGGATGCGCGAGACACTGGCCGCACACCTGCGCTTCAGGCGTCGGCATTGCGCACACCGGGCACGCCACGCCGATGCAGGGCAGCTCGCGCGCGCAGCGGGTGCACACCAGCTCGGTTCCGGATGGGCCGGCGCAGAGTTCGCAACGCTGCGGCAGCGCACGGCGCGCAGCGTGCAAGGCGTTCCTGCGAACACTGTCAAATGTTCCCGACAGAAAATTTGACAACCTGGTGTTCCTCCACGAGACTTGAACGCAGTTTAACGCCACCTGCGTACTCGTGCCGACACCGACCGCCCTCACCACTGCCGCAGCGGCCACCGCCGACGCGCCCACGCAACCGCGGCGCTGGAGCGTCGCTTCGGTGGACGCGCTGCTGGCGCTGCCGATGAACGATCTGCTGCATCGCGCGCACATCACGCATCGGGAGCACCACGATCCCAACGCGGTGCAGCTGTCGACACTGCTGTCAATCAAGACCGGTGGTTGTCCCGAAGACTGCGGCTATTGCCCGCAGGCCGCCCGCTATCACACCGACGTCGCCAGCCAGGACCTGCTCGAGCTCGACGCAGTCGTGAGCGCCGCGCAGGCAGCCAAATCCGCCGGTGCGACACGTTTCTGCATGGGCGCCGCGTGGCGCGGTCCAAAGGAGCGCGAACTCGAGCCGGTGCTCGACATGGTGCGAGAGGTCAAGGCGATGGGCCTCGAAACCTGCGCGACGCTGGGCATGCTCAGGGAGGGCCAGGCCGAGCGGCTGCGCACCGCCG